>NZ_JBQTGI010000015.1:0-177318 GCF_052400645.1 Saccharicrinis sp. GN24d3 | reverse complement strand
CTTTTAATATTGAAATAAATCAGCTTGGATTTGTCCACTTTGTAAAAAAAGCGACTTTTCTTGCCGGCACTAAATAAGCAATGGAGTAGTTTGTATCAAAAAGAAACGGAGGCTAATGATGACATTCACATCATGTTACTAGGCCGGCCTTATACTGTTTTATCCACTGCTATGAACAATAATATTCCTGAGATTATTGAGCAAATAGGCGTTAAGGCTTTTTACATGGATATGCTGCCCTCCCGGCCATCCGAAATTTCTAAAATAGAAGAATTGCTGAAAACAATAAAATGGAAATTTGCCTCGAAAATCCTTGATGCAGCTGAAGTGGTTGCCACAACAGAAAACTGTTATCCGGTGCTAATTACTTCATTTAAATGCACACCCGACTCTTTCGTTATTGAATACTTCAAAGATATCCTCGAAACCTACGGAAAACCATATTTAATTTTGCAACTGGACGAACATGATTCCACCGTAGGTTATGAGACACGAATTGAAGCCGGTGTTCTGGCGTTTCGGAATCACCGCAACAGGCTTTTGGCAAAAAAGGAACCTAAAACATTGATAGAGCCATCTTTCAGGGAGCGTATGGCATCAAATCAGGAATGGCAAACAATCATCAAATCACTTGTTCGTGATGCTTCAAATATTCTTAAATCCCATTCCATTGATTTTAAATATTTCAGCAGCTTCATACAGCAAATTGAAAACCAGGAAAACCTGTTATCCGGGTCAGTATTATCCGGGATGAAAAACATTAAGAATAAAACACTGTTACTGCCATCGTGGGACCAATATGTAGGGCCGCTGTTGGAAGCGGTGCTTCAAAACAGTGGTATTGACGCGCGCCTGGTAGATAACCGGGATGATTCGATACGACGCAGTCTTAGCTTTAATACCGGACAGTGTCTGCCTTTGAATATAATAGTGCAAAATGCCATTGATTATATGGAACTGAACCGGCTCAATCCATCCGATACGGCGGTATGGATCATGAAGTCGAATCTCTCCTGCAACCTTAACATGTTCCCTCTTTATATGCATAAGATACTGAACGATTACGGTAAAGGTTTGGAGGAGGCTTCCGTTTATGTTGGTGATGTTGTATTCTACGATTTTTCTTTACCTACTGCTATAAATGCTTATCTGGCCTATATGTTTGGTGGATATATTCGCAGGATTGGCTGCAGTATCCGTCCCTATGAAAAAGTTAAAGGAAGCACGGATAAGGTATTACAGGAAGTGTTGTTAAAGCTTAAAACAGCCTTTAGGAATTCAAAACCGGAGGAACAAGTCCTCAGGGAAATTATGAATGATTTGGCAGCGGTTGAAACGGTCATGGAAAAGCGGCCGAAAGTAGCCATTTTCGGCGATCTGTATGTGCGGGACAATGATTATATGAACCAGGATCTTATAAAAACGATTGAAGAGAACGGTGGTGAGGTGATTACGACTCCGTTTAGTGAGTACATGAAAATAGTGGTGGATCCACAATTGGAAAGAAGCTTTATGGACGGGCGTTATCTTAATTATGTGAAAATTAAGTTTCTGAAATCGTTGATACCTCTGGTGGAGGAAAAATATAAAAAATACTTTCGTTGGTTTAATGGTGAGGAAGTAGTTATCACGCCCCAAGAAACAGACGAATGGTTAAATCAGTTTGGGTTGAACATCATGCAACGGGGCGAATCCTTCGAAAACATCCTTAAAATCCAGCGACTGATTAAACAATACCCCGATCTGGATTTATTGGTGCAAACGAATCCCTCCTATTGTTGCCCGTCTCTGATTACAGAAGCTATGTCATCAAGAATTGAAGAGTTAACGGGTGTGTCGGTTGTGACAATTGAATATGACGGAACGTCGGGGAAGAAGAACGAAGATGTGATTCCATATTTAAAGTATCGGCAGAAAAAAGCTTAGCGATCTGCTTTACATGGGGAGCGGAAGGTTAGAGAAACACCAGGTGTTGAAGGGGTTGGATTGCGTAACAGGATTTCAACCCGCCATATGCATTAGAAATTCTATTACCCATTGAAATTACTGTAAAACAAGACACTTCGTTGCCTCACTTCAACTCACCGGAACGATGCTCCCGAAAGTAATCGGGACAAGTGATGCCCCGTTTCAGTAATGCCTTGTTTTATTGTACTTGCCATGCTCATGACGAACCTCCAATACATAATCCGGGTTCAATGCATATGGCGGGTTAATTATATCATGGCCATTTTGTTATCGCCATGAGCATTGACGCAACGCCAATGACGCATTTTTTCCAAGTGAATGATGGCCGGTTATCTTCTGCCCGCGCGGGTAGCACCGTTTATTGAAAGCTCACCACCGCTTTTTGCCGCTTGCCATCCATTAAAATCTCCAGTGCATTATCAAACTCCACGTGCGTAAAGTATTCGGTTTGGTGAATCACCTTTTGTTGTTTGAGTACTTCGAAATTAACGCGTTCGGCAGCTTTGTTGTGATGCACCGAAAAATAGCCCACGTTCATAGCCGTCACATTATGGAAAAAGTGGGAACCCAGCGAAGCATCCAACGGAAAATCCTCCAGCCCCATCTCAACAATAACCTTGGCATACGATATCTGCGACCAGAGCACGGGAATGCCGGTAAACTTATCGCGCGTGCCCCATCGGCCCGGGCCTATCAACAGGTATTCTTTTCCGATCCGTTCCATTTCCTTGTTTAAAACAGCCATTTCTTTGGCCATTTCATCGGTTTTGGTGCGGCTAAACTTTTCGGGGTTCATAAAAATAACATCTTTGATGTACTCTATCTTTCCATTGCCCATTCCCTTTTCCGAGGTTATTATTACCTTCGATTCATCAACCTGATTAAAGTTAACTTTTACATTGTTTTCAACCCGTATCATTGGTTTAATTTGAAGTAAGTAAAGAATGGGATTCTGGTTTTCCGTATTCAGTTGGACTGCAAACTCAATCTCTACGGGTGCGCCCATGGCCTCCTTAAAAAATTTAAGCAAGAATTCCAGGCTCTTGGCTAAAGGAAAATAATCGTACTTAAGTATGCTGGCAAAGTTGATGATGCGCGGCCCTTTTTTGTCGAGGTTATTGACGATTCGGTCGTAACTGAAGTCGTACACGGAGGCGCATAGCCTAAGGTTGCCATCTTCCTCGGCCTCCTTGACGGGTAGCTTTTGGATAAAGGAGTCCTGGTGATATTGCTTCACATCAAATTCTCCCAGGTTCAGGTCCAGCGCATAAAAATAGGTTTGCGAATCTTTCATTTGATCCTGAATTGAGTTGAGTTCCAGGTTCGGGTATTTGGGGCAGAAACGCCATGCCTTTTCTCCGCCAACCACGTATTTGCCGAGTCCGACCCCTAAGACCGCAAAGCCATCTTCCGGTTTCATGTACGAAAAAGGGTAATAATTGTAGCTTTGGGCAATTCCGCTGATATGCGGGTAAAAACGGCTGTGAGCCTCTTCACCAACGACTTTTTGAATGATGATAGCCATTTTTTCCTCCTCAATTTTATAATTGACAGCCTCGAAATAGGCTCTGGCCGAAGGACTGAACATGGAAGCATAAACGAGTTTTACGGCAGTGGCCAACTGTTGAAACCGAACCTCTACATCGGGATGGTTGTTGGGCAGCATAAATGTTTCGTACACACCGGCAAAGGGTTGTAGCAGCGAATCTTCGAAAAGGCCCGAAGAACGCACGGCCAAAGGTTCGCTGATTACTTCGACGTATTTGTGAAGTTGATTTTTAATGCGCTCGGAAAACGAGGATCGAAGGAAAAACTCACGGACACTATCGTACTCTTGCTCGACGTAAATTTTATGATAAAGCTTGTTTTTTTGTATAAAATTGGTGAACTCATCGGCACCGATAATGGCTGTGGTAGGTATGCGAATGCCAATCCCGGGCAACAAGCTTTTAAAATCAATGTTTTCCACAAAGTGACTGAGAAATGCCAATCCCCTGCCCTTGCCACCAAAGCTGCCTTCCCCAATTCTGGTCACGTATCGGTCGCTGTCGATGAGCGAAGATTCAAAGAGTATCACACGACCCCGCAACCGTTCTATTTTTACTTCCTCAAATATATTCAGAATAGCCTGGCGAAGTTTATGTGAACTGTCGAAATCTTCGATTTTATAGGGTCTTAGCCTTTGTGCCATGTTGATTTCGCCGCGCGCCATTAACCAGGTGCTGACTCCGTTTCTTTTGGCATGGTATAAAAGCGATTCTGCCGCAACTTCTTGAATACATCGGGTAAATTCCTTCAGGTTGCGTGCCACAGCAACTTGTATGCCCCTGGAATTTTTAAACACAAAATTTCCAAACCCCAGTTTGCGATGAATAAAGTCGAAAATGTCCTGGGAAAGTGATTCGGAGTTTTTATCAATAAAGTCAGATCCGATTTCGTTGGCTTTGATCGCATTTGCAGGGTTTGATGACTGCAGCAGGGTGGGAAGGCTGGTCAGCGATTTGACATGCTTAATGAGCTCCACGCCGGCGTTTTCGTCATCTACACCATTGCGTTTGTATTTTACATCCGAGATTACACATATCAGGTAAGATTTGTATTTTTCTATAATCTCAATCGCATCTTCATAGTTGCTGACCAATAGGATTTTTGGGCGGGCACGCATTTTCAATATCTTATGCAATTGATCATGCCCTTCCTCTGCCAGCACTACTTGTGTTTGTTTCATGATGATGGAATATAGCATGGGAAGATAACGCGTATAATATTTTTGCGAATCTTCGACCAAAAGGATTACCCTCACATCGCCAATCTTGGTATCATTGGCCACGTTCAATTTATCCTCCACATATTTAATCATGGCCAGGAACACTTTTGAATCGCCGTTCCACACAAACACCTTGTCGATATATTTCACGTTGGGTCCGGATTCATCAAAAAACCTCAGGTCGCTGTTGTTGTTGACCATAGCCAACAATGGCATTTCCGGCGCTTTCCGCTTGATGATTTTACTGGTTTTGACGGGGGTTGTTTTATCCAGTCCTACCATTAATATCACCATGTCAAAGTGGCGTTTCCCCATTAATTCCAATGCTTCTTCCGCATTGGATACCGAAGTCACACGAGGAGCGGTATAAAGGTTGAGCTGCAGGAATTCACCATAGATGCGGTCAAAAAAACGTCCTTCCCTTATAATAGAATATGCGTCGTAGTAGTTGGCTATCAGCAAAACCTCTTTTACCTTAAACTCCATTAACTCGGTAAAAATATCCTGGTCGCTCTTTTTCCGATTGTAAATGCTACTTAATCCCGATGGGGTATTGGTTTCCATTGTCTCCTGCTTTTTCGTGACTCGAAGTTACTAAGTTACTAAAATAGGTTAATCCTACCATGATAGATGTTAGTCCGGAAAATAACAATTTGCCGGATGTATTGTTAAATGGATAGATAGCAGAAGAATATGGAAAGCAAATTAATCCAACCAATTTTGTTTTATGACGGCGATTGCGGCCTCTGTAGCTTTGCCGTGCGTTTTATTCTTAAATACGAGAAGGCGAGTAATCTTACATTTGCCCGTTTGCAATCGGATGTGGCCGGCAGGCTGCTGCCCGGCGAATTAACCGGGGAATTGGATTCGGTGGTACTCATGGAGAACAAACAACTGTATATAAAAAGCAATGCCTTGGTTCGGATATCAAACTACCTTAAGTTCCCTTATAACTTATTAACGGTATTAAAGCTTATTCCAAGGCCAATGCGGGACTGGTTGTATGACTTGGTGGCCAGGAACAGACATCGCCTCTTTAAACAAAGTTGTTTGTTGATGAATGAGGAAATAGCAAACCGGTTTGTCAACGAATAAATTAAATAAAGAGTTCACCCTTTAAAAAGGTCTTGCAGGTGCCCCCAATAAATACGCGATCTCCTTTTAATTCACAAGTTAAATTTCCACCTCTTCTGCTTAGTTGAGCAGCTGTAAGGCTGTCTTTTTTCAAACGCTTTGCCCAATAAGGCGTCAGTGTTGTATGGGCAGAACCGGTAACCGGATCTTCGTTTATGCCTGTTTGAGGGCCAAAAAAACGGGAAACAAAATCTGTGTTTTCTCCCGGAGCCGTAATAATCAGTCCTCTGCAATCCAATTGCCGGATCAAGTCGAAATCCGGAACGTATTCCGCTATGTGCTTCTCCTTTTTAAATACAAACATCAAATCCGTTTTTCCTCTATACACCTCTTCTACCAGATATTCGGTATCCAGCTTCTTCAGTTCGGGCAGTTGGTTGACTTGTTGGATGGTGTCAACAGGAAAATCCAAGGTGAGATATTCAAAATTGTTATCTACCTTTAGTATTCCACTTTTGGAGTGGAAAATTACCTGATCCCCTTCGAAATCTTCGTGGGTAAATAAAATGTGTGCTGCAGCTAAAGTTGCATGACCACATAAATCCACTTCCGTAGTCGGAGTAAACCACCTTATATGAAGTTTGTTATCAACAGGTGCAATAAAACCGGTTTCGGCAAGGTTATTCTCGCTTGCGATTTTTTGCATCAAGTCTTCGTCCAGCCATTTGTTAAGTTTGACAATAGCGGCCGGGTTGCCCTTGAAAAGCTCATCCGCAAAGGCGTCTACAAGATAAATTTGGGTATGCATAAGGTTTATTTTTTTTTACCCGGATTGCGTAATAGAAAAATCTTTAAAACGTTATACGATAAGTAACTTTACCTTTTAATATCTATTTGCAATGGGGATGTCGGGTTATTCATATTTGTAATATACAATAAAATAAGAAAATCTCAAGAACATCACAGCAAAAAAAACATACATCAAAACAAAGTAACCTTTTGCGAATAATACACGTTATAAAAATTAGGTATGGCTTAGCTTAAACACAATTATTTGGAATGAAATTAATTAAACCACTAATAACATTCTAATATGAAATGTTTAACGTTGCATATGCACCTTTGTACGCAGAAAAGCCAAGCGATTTTTAATCAAAATTGTTGACTATGTTAGAGCATCAAAAGAAAGTTTTACTGGGGGTGGCCAAAAATCCTCGACGTTTTAGAAAAGAGATAGTTAAGTCTTTAAGCTGGCTTAGCCAGGCGGAAGCCAAAGAACTATACGAGTGGGTTAAAAAGGAATTTGGAACATACTACTCACAAATGTTAAGCGAGGTGTTTTTCGGAATGTCCGCGTAAAACAATAAAATCCTGTCAAATCAATTTAAAAGCAAATTAAATTTTGATATTTCAAAAAATATCTTAAAATTTGCCGTTGCTAACAATTTATAAGCAAATGACAAAAATAATGAACAATACATGGTGGTGGCACTGGCTTTTTCTAATCTGGAAGAGGTGAGACGCTACGCTATGATATAAGATATATAAATGGCTTGCCGAAACCTCGGTAAGCCATTTTTTTTTCAATGAATTCAAACCGCAAAAAATTAAAAAGACGAATGAAGTCGATAAATATTAAAAGTTTAGCAAAAAAAGTTCCGGCCAATATAGCTGACATCATAACGCCGGTTAGCATTTATTTAAAACTTCGCGATTTGTACCCCAATACGATTTTGTTGGAGGGCTCCGATTACCATGGAAACAACAACTCTCAATCGTTCATCTGCTTTCAGCCCATAGCGGAATTCAAAGTGAGCCACGGGGTAGTAGAAACAACCTTGCCCAATGGTAAAATTGTTAAAGGAGAAAACCCGGAAATAAAGGATGTACCTGCGCAATTAGATGCATTTTTGAATTTATTTAAAGTGGAATTACCGGATCATGCGCCAAAAGTCAACGGTTTGTTCGGCTATTCGTCATACGATGCGGTGCAATACTTTGAATCCATTAAGTTTAAAAATGAGGTAGTAGAAGAGTACGAGATACCCGAAATAAGATATAATTATTACAAGTATGTTTTGGCTTTCAACCATTTCACGAACCAGTTAAATTTAATCGAGAATCTGCCCGTTGGCGAGGACAGTGAATTGGACGAAATACTGGATTTGCTGCACAACCGTACGGTACCCAATTTTAGTTTTCAGCCTGACAGTGATGAGGTTTCCAATGTAACTGACCATGATTTTATAGAGATGGTAAAAAAAGGCAAAGATCATTGTTACCGGGGCGATGTGTTCCAGATTGTGCTTTCGCGACAGTTCAAGCGCAAGTATTCCGGTGATGAGTTTAATGTTTACAGAGCTTTGCGCAATATTAATCCATCGCCTTACCTATACTTTTTCGATTACGGGAGTTATAAAATATTGGGTTCGTCGCCTGAGGCCCAGTTGGTAATTGAGAACGGTGAGGCAACCATTAATCCCATTGCCGGCACATTTAAAAGGACCGGTGATGATATAAAAGACAAGGAGCTGGCCGAGAAGCTGAGTAACGATCCCAAAGAAAACGCCGAGCATGTGATGTTGGTCGATTTGGCCCGAAACGATTTGAGCCGTAACTGCGAGGATGTAAAAGTGAAGACCTACAAAGAGGTACAGTATTATTCCCATGTTCTTCACTTGGTGTCTGATGTTAGAGGTCAATTGCAAAAGGATTCCAATACCTGCCGGGTCATGGCCGATACCTTTCCGGCAGGAACCCTTTCGGGAGCGCCCAAGTTTATGGCCATGGAGCTGATTGATAAATATGAAAACCAAAACCGCGGATATTATGGGGGGTGTATTGGTATGTTAGGTTTCGACGGCTCCTTTAATCAGGCCATCATGATTCGCTCATTCCTATGTAAAAACAACACTTTATATTATCAGGCCGGAGCCGGAGTGGTTTCCGAATCCGTTCCGGAGAGTGAGTTGGCAGAGGTGAACAATAAGCTGGGAGCGTTGAAAAAGGCAGTGGAATTGGCGACCGAGTTTTAATTTTAATTTTTTTTTGAGCATTGATATACGAATAGAATAAAATCTGTATCTCCGTGTTCTTGTATAGATATTTTAAAGATGAAAAAAATATTAGTCTTCGATAATTACGATTCATTCACCTACAACCTGGTACATTACATCGAGGAAATTGTTGGTTATAAAATAGATGTGATCCGTAACGACCAGATTCCGTTGGACGAACTTGAGAAATACGATAAAATACTGCTGTCTCCCGGGCCGGGCATTCCCCGTGATGCTGGAATTTTGATTCCCTTGATTCAAAAATATGGGGCAACAAAAAGCATTATGGGCGTGTGCCTCGGACATCAGGCCATCGCTGAGGCATTTGGAGGTTCTATCTCAAATTTGCCCAAGGTTTATCATGGTGTCGCAACTCCCGTATCAATAATAGCGGATAGCGAAATCCTTTTTAAGAACATTCCTAAAGAAGTAAATGTGGGAAGATACCACTCATGGGTAGTGAACGAGGAAGATCTGCCGGATTGTTTTACCGTCACCTCGCGCGACAAGGAAGGGAGAATAATGGGCATCCATCACAATACATATGATGTGCGCGGAGTTCAGTTTCATCCGGAATCCATACTGACGGAACACGGTAAAACAATGATGAAAAACTGGTTGGACGCATAAGTGTCCCGAATTGATTATCAAACGTCTAATAATCTTATAAAATGATTAAAGATATTCTTAAAAAGCTCTTTGAGTATAAAAAACTGACCCGAACGGAGGCCAAGGAGATGTTAATTAATATAGCTGCCGATAAGTACAACGGCTCGCATGTGGTGGCGTTTCTTTCGGTTTACATGATGCGACCCATCAGTGTGGAAGAATTAAGCGGTTTCAGGGATGCCTTGTTGGAACTTTGCCGAAAAATAGACCTTTCGGAATTTGATGCAATAGACATTGTGGGTACCGGGGGTGACGGAAAAAACACCTTCAATATTTCCACTTTGTCGTCGTTTGTGGTGGCCGCCGCGGGATATAAGGTGACCAAGCATGGAAATTATGGCGTGTCATCGGCAAGCGGATCATCAAACGTAATGGAGTATTTAGGGTACAAGTTTACGAACGATGAGGATGCCTTAAAAAAACAGACCGATAAAGCGGGAATCTGCTTTTTGCATGCGCCACTGTTTCATCCTGCCATGAAGGCGGTGGCCCCTTATCGCAAGGAACTGGGCTTGAAAACATTTTTTAATATGTTGGGGCCGTTGGTAAACCCGTCTTTTCCTAAGAGCCAGTTATTGGGTGTTTACAGTTTAGAACTGGCAAGGTTGTACCAGTATTTATTTCAGGGCACAGATAAAAACTACGCAATCATTCATAGCTTAGACGGGTACGATGAGATTTCCCTGACAGGTGATTTTAAGTCCATCACCAACGGGGGAGAACAGTTGATTTCTCCGGAACAATTGGGCTTTGAACGCATAAGTCAGGAAGCTATTTTTGGAGGGGACACGGTACCCGAAGCAGCCAAGATTTTTACCGATATATTGAAGGGTGACGGAACCGAAGCGCAAAACTCGACTATTTTCGCCAATGCGGCAACAGCCATCCAATGTATAGATAAGTCCAAATCCATGGAAGAAGCAATAGATCTGGCCAAGGATTCTTTGCTTTCAGGAAAGGCTAACCAAGTGTTAAAATCATTAATAGAAATAAATTAGATAAGGGGAGGTTTTGTATTTTGAAGCTGCAAATCGTCTCATGTCAGGATACCTACATATCGATACTTTAACAGGAAATGAATATTTTAGAGAAAATAGTTGCTCAAAAAAAGATTGAAGTTCAGCGGCAACAAGAGTTTACTAGTGTAGAAAAACTTAAAGGTTACGATTCCTTTCAAAAGGAAGTGCCTTCATTAAAGGCTTTTCTGCAAGATAAAAACCACAATGGCATCATATCCGAATACAAAAGAAAATCGCCGTCAAAGGGCGTGATCAACAGTATGTCAACAGTGGAGGATGTAGTGCCTTTGTACGAAAAGGCTGGCGTAAGCGGGATTTCGGTTTTAACGGATTCCGAGTTTTTTGGCGGTAACAAAAGCGATTTGGTAGCCGCGCGCAGGGTCACTACCGTTCCCATCCTCCGAAAAGATTTTATGATTTCACCTTATCAGGTATATGAGGCCAAAGCGATTGGGGGAAGTGCTATTTTATTGATCGCTGCCATATTATCATATCAGGAGGCGGAAGAATTGTCTAAATTAGCCAAGGATTTAGGGTTGGACATTCTGATGGAAGTTCATAGCAAAGAAGAGTTGGATATTGTAAATTCGCTGGTAGATGTGGTTGGCGTCAATAACCGTAACCTGAAAACTTTTGAGGTCAGTTTACGACAAAGCATCGATTTGGCACAAGCCATGCCTGATGAGATGGTGAAAATATCGGAAAGTGGGATTTACACACCCGAGGATATCTTCCTGCTTCGGGAACATGGCTTTCAGGGATTTCTGATAGGAGAGAATTTCATGCGTACCAAGAATCCGGGTCAGGCCTGTATCGAATTTTCGGAAGCCATTAAACAAAACGGCGTGACCCGAACGGCAAAATAAATGTTTTACATGATATATCCACCTAAAATAAAAGTCTGCGGAATGCGCAACAGGGAAAACATTGATGCCATTGCCGCATTGCAGCCAGATTATATGGGCTTTATTTTTTACGCCAAATCGCCTAGGTATATCGGAACGGATTATTCTCCGGAGAATATTCATCATTTGCCGGAAAGGATCAAGAGAACGGGCGTTTTTGTAAATGCTTCGGAGCAGGAAATAGCCAAAGCAGTTACCCGGTACGAGTTAAACGCGGTGCAATTGCATGGTAGTGAGTCGGTGGAGCTTTGCCTGATGGTAAAGCAAATGGGGGTGGAGGTGATTAAAGCATTTCAGGTGGATGAGGATTTTGAGTTTTTCGATTTGAAACCATATACAGAGGTCTGCGACTTTTACCTTTTCGATACCAAAACCAAAAACTATGGTGGAAGTGGGCATAAGTTCGATTGGAAGATTCTGGACAGATATGATAATAACAAACCCATTTTTTTAAGTGGAGGAATCACCAAAGATGATGTAGAAGACATCAGGAAACTTCAGCATTTGAATATTTTTGCAGTGGATATCAACAGTAAATTCGAAACCGAACCGGCCATGAAAGATGTGGAGTCGGTTTCCGATTTTGTAAGTAAGGTAAGAAGCTAGTCAGCGGTTATGAGAAAATAGAATTGCGCAGCAATTTCGATTATTTATGAATAGATAAAGTAATACACAATGAGTTCAAAATATAATGCAGATGAAAAAGGGAACTACGGCCGTTTTGGAGGTGCATGGGTTCCTGAAATGTTACAACCCAATATTGACAACCTGAAAAAAGTTTATCTGGATATTATCAATACCGAAAAATTCCAGAAGGAGTATGTTCAATTGTTAAAGGACTATGTGGGTCGTCCTTCCCCGCTGTATTATGCCAAAAGGCTTTCGGAAAAATATGGGACGCATATTTATTTAAAGCGCGAAGACCTGAATCATACCGGTGCGCACAAAATCAACAATACCTTGGGCCAGATATTATTGGCAAAAGAAATGGGTAAGGAGCGTATTATTGCCGAAACGGGCGCCGGTCAGCATGGAGTGGCTACGGCAACGGCATGTGCGTTAATGGGTTTGAAGTGTGTGGTGTATATGGGCGCTTTGGATATTCAACGTCAAGCACCCAATGTGGCCCGCATGAAAATGCTGGGGGCTGAAGTAATTGCGGCAGAATCGGGAAACCAGACCCTGAAAGATGCAACAAACGAAGCCTTACGTGATTGGATCTGTAACCCGGAAGATACTTTTTATATCATTGGATCAGTTGTCGGACCGCATCCTTATCCTGATATGGTGGCCCGTTTTCAGAGCATCATAAGCAAGGAAATAAAGGAGCAGTTTAAGGAAAAAACAGGAAGCGAATATCCCGATTATGTGGTGGCCTGTGTGGGAGGCGGAAGCAATGCCTCAGGTACTTTTTATCATTTTTTGGACGACAAACAGGTAAAACTGGTAGCGGTTGAGGCCTCAGGATTGGGAATAGAATCCGGAGAAACTGCCGCGACAATAGCATTAGGTGATGTGGGTATCATTCACGGTAGCAAAACGTTTTTAATGCAGGATAATGACGGCCAGATTACAGAACCATATTCGATTTCGGCGGGACTGGATTATCCGGGGATAGGGCCACAACATGCCCACCTAAAGGATACCAATAGAGCTATTTTTCTGGATGCCACCGACCAGGAAGCGTTGGATTTTGCATTGGAAGTAACCCGTTTGGAAGGAATTATCCCGGCCTTGGAATCGGCCCATGCTTTTGTGGCATTAAATAAACTAGATCTAAAAAAAGATGAATCGGTAGTGATCACATTATCAGGAAGAGGAGATAAGGATATGAGTACCTATATGGAACACTTTAAATTGTAGAATCGTGGAATCAGGGGCTATATTATCATTTTTGGGAGCGGCTATATTGCTGACCCTTATGCCCGGGCCGGATAATATTTTTGTGCTTACGGAAAGCCTTACCAAAGGGCAACGCAATGGAATCGCTATTTCTATTGGGCTGTGTTGTGGAATCATGATTCATACCATCGCTGCTGCAACCGGTGTTTCCATTATTATTCAAAGATCGGCAATGGCATTTTCCATTGTTAAATATTTGGGTGCGGCATATTTGTTCTATCTCGCTTATCAGGCTTTCAAAGAGAAAAGGAAACGGATTGAAATAGAGCCGGCAATAAAGAATGAAGCCGAGAAGAGCTTCTTAAAGTTAGTACGCACAGGCCTGTTGATGAATGTGCTGAATCCCAAAGTTGCTTTATTCTTTATGGCTTTGTTGCCTCAGTTTGTATCGCAGCAAGGGATTCCGGTGGCCTGGCAAATGATAGTGCTGGGAGCTGTGTTTATGGTTCAGGCCTTGGTGATATTTGGCTTAATTTCAGTTCTGTCAGGAAGATTGTCAGGTTATTTGAATAGCCGTAAATTCTGGAAAATCACAAAGTATAGCAAAGTCGGTGTTCTGTCATTGCTGGGCTTAGGGTTGGTATTGGCAAAAAAGTAAATAATACGTTATAAATTTTAAAAGCGAACGCAGAGTCTCTGTGTTCGTATGGTAAACAATGTTCGTTATGAATCGCATAAAACAATTATTTCAAGATAAAAAAGATATACTATCCATCTATTACACGGCAGGTTACCCAAACCTGAGCGATACCGTGCCTATTCTGGAATCGCTTGAACAAGCCGGGGCAGATCTGGTTGAGATCGGCATACCCTTTTCAGACCCATTGGCCGATGGGCCAACCATTCAACATAGTGGCGAAACAGCACTAAAGAACGGAATGAGCCTGAAGGTGTTGTTTGAGCAACTTGCCAATGTTCGTTCAAAGGTGAAAATGCCGCTGATTTTAATGGGATATATCAATACCGTGCACAAGTATGGTATCGAAAACTTTGCTGAAAAATGCAGCGAAGTAGGGGTAGATGGAGTAATTCTTCCTGACTTACCATTTCAAATATACTTGGATGAATACAAAGAAACATTCGATAAATACGGTGTTAGCAATATTTTTTTAATCACGCCACAAACGCCTGATGAAAGAATCAAGTTGATAGATGAAAAGACCAATGGCTTTATTTATATGGTTTCTTCTGCTTCGGTAACAGGGGCCAAAAAAGGGTTGAGCGAAGCTCAGCTGGCTTATTTTGACAGGGTGAACAAACTGAATTTGGACAACCCCGCCTTAATCGGTTTTGGAATAAGTGACCACGCTTCTTACAAAGAAACCTGTAAATATGCCGATGGCGCCATCATTGGAAGTGCATTTGTTAAGCTTCTGGGTGAGCCTGGTGATATGCATGCGAATATCAGGTCATTTATAAAAAGCATTAAAGGCTGTTAGGATTCGGCGCATGATAAACAATTTAGCTTAAATGGCGAAATTCGCGGTTGAAAATTAAATGGAATGACGCAGCAAATTCTGTTGTGAAAACGGAAATTGAAGTTTTATAGGTATGTCAAATATCAGCTAATTGTTTTTCATCTTACAATAAATAGCTATTTTAGCGGGCTTAAGAAATAATTATACTGGTAATACCGTCTTAACGGGGTATAGGAACGAGTATGATTTTCGAAATTTTTTGAGAAATTTCTAACAGAATGGAAAATAACGCAAATACTGCAATTGTTAAAATACACTGTCCCGACCAAAGCGGAATTGTGGCTCGGGTGACAGATTTTATCAATCTTCATCACGGAAATATTATTAGTGTGGATCAGCATGTCGACCACGAGGAAAACCTGTTTTCAATGCGTGTATCCTGGGACTTAACGGATTTTAATATGCCTCGTGAGGAGATTAGGCCGATGTTTCAAAAATTTCTGGGCGATCCGTATCAAATGAAGTGGACCTTAAATTTTACGGATGAGATACCTCGAATGGCCATTTTTGTGTCAAAAGCTTCGCACTGTTTGTACGATCTTCTAGCGCGTTATCAAAGCGGTGAATTTAAAGTGGAGGTGCCGGTCATCATTGGAAACCATGCAACACTGGAGCCTGTAGCCAAGCAATTTGGAATCGATTTCGTACATATACCGATTACTGCAGAAACCAAGGCTGAACAGGAGAAAAAAGAGCTTGAAATATTAAAGAAATACAAAGTCGATTTTGTGGTGCTGGCCCGATACATGCAAGTACTTTCGCAAGATTTTATTAATCATTTTCCAGAGAAGGTCATCAATATCCATCATTCGTTTTTGCCTGCGTTTGCAGGAGCAAAGCCTTATCATGCGGCGCATAAACGCGGGGTTAAGATTATTGGTGCAACCAGTCATTATGTTACCTCCGATTTGGATGCAGGGCCGATTATTGAACAGGATATCAATCGAATTTCGCATCATGATTCCATTAAAACCCTGATTCAAAAGGGTAAGGACGTAGAAAAGATTGTGTTGTCGCGGGCGGTAAAAGCACATATCGAACGTAAAACTTTGGTGTATAAAAACAGAACCATCATTTTTAATTAGTTGGATAATGGTTAATAAGATTTCATTCGTACTATTGCTGAGCATGTTCACACTTGTGTCGTGCGCCACAAAAAAAGAAGACGATAGAGGTTATATCGTAAAGGTTGGTGATCAAGCTCCGGATTTTACCGCTATTTTGGATAACGGTAATACCTTTCGGTTATCAGACTATAAAGGCAAGGTGGTGATGCTGCAATTTACTGCAAGCTGGTGTGGTGTGTGTCGTAAAGAAATGCCGTTTATAGAGAACGAAATATGGCAGGTTCACAAGGATAATGACTTTATATTGGTAGGGATTGATAGAGACGAACCCATAGAGAAACTGAATATATTGTCAGAAGCTACAGGAATTACCTATCCCTTGGCTCTGGATCCGGGTGCAGGTATTTTTTGTTTGTATGCACTGAAAAAAGCAGGTGTTACCCGAAATGTTATCCTCGACAGAGATGGTAAAATAGCTTATATGACGAGGCTTTTTAATAAGGAGGAGTTTGATGCGATGAAAGTCAAAATTGAAGAGCTTTTAAATCAGTAGTTGGAGGTCTTTGCTAAATCTTAAATTGATACTCACATCTCGATACTTTTAAATGAATGAAAATAGCGATCATAAAATACAATGCAGGTAATATCCGTTCCGTGAGTTTTGCTTTGGAACGATTAGGTGTTGAACATACCGTTACGGCTGATCCCGAAGAGATAAAAAAGGCCGATAAGGTGATCTTTCCAGGCGTTGGCGAAGCCAGTTCGACCATGAAATATTTAAAAGAACACCAATTGGATGAGTTGATTGTAAGTCTGAAACAACCTGTGTTAGGTATCTGTCTGGGGATGCAGTTGATGTGCAGCCATTCCGAGGAAGGCAATGTGGATTGTTTGGGCATTTTCGATGAGAGGGTAAAAAAGTTTGAACTGCCCAAACCCAATCCTGATTTAATCAAAGTGCCGCATATGGGTTGGAATGCTATTACGAATGTCAATAGCCGGTTGTTCGACGAATCCCTGGAAGGGCAGTATGTATATTTTGTTCATAGTTTCTATGTGGCTTTGGGGGAGCATACCGCAGCAACAACCAACTATATCTTGCCCTATAGCTCGGCGCTGCACAAGGACAATTATTATGCAACCCAGTTTCATCCCGAGAAAAGTGGGGATGTGGGTTCCCGGATATTGGAAAACTTTATAAAACTGTAATGCCGATTGTAATTTAAAGGGTCGTATTCGAGTATTGCTTTGCGCACCAATTAAATTTAACCCGGCATTGTACGTATAATATTATTAATATATAACTTGTAAAACATGGCTTTGATAGATATAATTCCGGCAATAGATATTATCGATGGCAAGTGTGTAAGGCTAAGCCAGGGCGATTACGAGCAAAAAAAAATATATAACGAGAATCCTCTGGAAGTGGCGCAAATGTTCCAGGACCATGGAATAAAACGACTTCATCTGGTGGATTTGGATGGAGCCAAGGCCAGTAAAATTATCAATTATAAGGTGTTGGAAAAAATTGCCAGCAAAACTAGTTTAATCATAGACTTTGGTGGTGGGTTAAAGACCAATGAAGACTTGCGGATTGCCTTTGAGAGCGGCGCCCGGATGATTACCGGGGGAAGTATTGCGGTAAAAAACAAAGAAGTATTTACAGGATGGATCGAAAAATACGGTTCCGAAAAAATAATACTTGGAGCCGACGTAAAGAATGAAATGATTGCCGTTTCGGGTTGGACAGAAACATCGGACCTTGAATTAATACCATTTGTGCAGGATTATATATCAAAAGGAATCTCAAAAGTAATATGTACTGATATTAGCAAGGATGGTATGTTACAGGGACCGGCCACTGAACTATATAAAAAGATGCTGGATGAGTTTCCCGAATTATATTTGGTAGCAAGTGGGGGACTGAGCAGTCTGGAAGATATTGACCGCTTGGTTGAAGCTAAAGTATCTGCGGTTATAACGGGAAAGGCGATTTACGAAGGAAAGATAGGATTGAAACAATTAGAAAAATACGCATAATGCTGGCAAAAAGAATCATACCTTGTTTAGACATCAAAAACGGCATGACCGTTAAGGGAATTAAATTTGTGGGTATTAAAGAGGTAGGCGATCCCGTTGAATTGGGGGCACTATACGCCCAACAAGGTGCAGATGAACTGGTTTTTTTAGATATCACTGCCAGTCATGAGGGGCGAAAAACCTTTGTGGATCTGGTGAGGCGAATTGCACAGCATATCAACATTCCCTTCACTGTAGGTGGTGGAATCAGCGAACTTAAAGATGCAGAAGCCTTATTAAATGCGGGAGCCGACAAGATTAGTATCAATTCATCAGCAGTTAAAAATCCGCAGCTTATCAACGATATGGCACAGAATTTCGGTAGCCAATTTGTGGTGGTGGCCATCGATGCCAAGCATTTTGATGGTGATGAATGGATTGTAACGGTTAATGGAGGACGTATTCCTACAGAAAAAAGACTGTTCCCTTGGGCCAGGGAAGCGGAAGAAAGGGGAGCAGGCGAAATATTGTTTACCTCCATGGATCACGACGGGGTAAAAAAGGGCTTTGCCAACGAGGCTTTAGCTAAAATGTCGAGTGAGTTATCCATTCCGATTATTGCCAGTGGAGGTGCCGGCAGTATGGAACATTTTAAAGATGTGTTTACGGCAGGCAAAGCCGATGCAGGTCTGGCAGCCAGTATTTTCCATTATAAAGAAATTGCCATCCCCGATTTGAAAGGTTATTTGTACCGGGAGGGAATAAACGTAAGATTGTAAAAAAACAGCGTATCAATATTGAGATTTTTAAAGAAAACAATAACCCAGCGTCTTTGTGTTCGATTGTCTTGATACTTGATACTTTTATCTTGATACTTAAAACAAAATGAAAATAGATTTCGATAAATTAGGAAATGGTTTGGTGCCTGCTATCATTCAGGATGCCAGTACCAGCAAGGTGTTAATGCTTGGTTTTATGAACCAGGAGGCATTTGATAAAACCCAGGCGGAAGGTAAGGTGACTTTTTATAGCCGGACTAAAAACAGGCTGTGGACGAAAGGAGAAGAATCCGGGAATTTTTTAAATGTGGTATCCATCATGATTGATTGTGATAACGACACATTACTGATAAAAGCCAACCCTGCCGGGCCTACCTGCCATACCGGATCCGACACCTGCTTTAATGAGAAGAACGATACGGATATCGCATTTTTAACACACCTGCAAGATTTTATTGACAAGCGCAAGGCCGAAATGCCGGAAGGTTCGTATACAACATCCCTATTCAAAAAAGGAACCAGAAAAATTACGCAGAAAGTAGGGGAAGAAGCCATAGAAACCGTAATTGGAGCCATGGCCAACGACGACGAAAATTTCCTATACGAAGGAGCGGATTTGCTTTATCATCTGATTGTGCTGTTAGCGCACAAAGGGTACAGGATTGAAGATTTGGCCAGGGAATTAAAGAAAAGACATCAATAATAAAAAAGCACCTTTAAGGTGCTTTTAATTTTATGGGCAACGTTATTCTAAATTCGGATCCGACATTTACAGCGCTTGTAACGGATATTGTCCCGCCATTTAATTCCACCATCTCTTTGGATAAAGAAAGTCCCAATCCGGTACCTTTCTCGGATGAGGTACCTGCCGTAGAAAGAAAGGCGTCCAGGTTGAACAGAACCTTAAGTTTTTCAGGATTAATGCCAACCCCATTATCTTTTACGTAAAAAGTGATGGTACCCGGGTTCTCATTAGTTAGTGTACCACATTCCACAATGGAGTTTGGATGAGAGAATTTAATGGCGTTGTGAACCAGGTTTCTAATCACAAACTTAAACATATCTATATCTGTTTCAATGCTGGTAACGCCAATGGTTTTATTCCGGAGCTGGATGTTCTTGCCACTTGCAAGGGAAAGTAAAGACTCAAAACAGTCGTTGATAATAATATTAGGGTCAAAAACAATTTTTTTAACTTTCAGTTGACCCAGTTGTGATTTTGCCCAGGTAAGCAGGTCTTCCAGTAATTTATAGGTCTGTTCACTGGCTTCCATAATCCTCTTGGTAAACTCCCTGATTTCATGAGGCCCAAATTCATCAATTTTTTTGTTCAGCAACGTTGAAAAACCAAGGATGGCATTGAAAGGATTTCGGATGTCGTGGGCGATAACCGAAAAGAGCTTGTCTTTTGTGTCATTTAGCTGTTTCAACTTCTTTTCGCTGGCCTTGAGTTCCTCCTCCATGAGGTGCTTTTGCGTAATGTCGATAATCAGGCCAACCGCCTCGGTATGGTTACCGTTGACTGTAGATATGGAGGACGCAAATAAATCGGCCCAAAACGTCTTGCCGGTTTTAGTGATGAATCTTCTTTTTACATTAAAATTCGTAAAAGTGTTGTTCTCGAATACCTGATTAAATTTCACTACGGCATCCTGTACTTCTTCTTTTAAAACAAAGTCGAAATAGTTTACGCCGGCGATATCGTCATCCTTATCGAAATCAAACATATCTTTAAGGCGGGAATTGGCCATTTTTATATTTCCTTTGTTATCGATTACGCCAATTCCCATTATGGAGTTCTCGAAAATCGCATTGAGCCTGTTCTTCTGTTCCTCCAATGATTTTTCGGCCATCTTAAGTTGCGAAAAATCCATGCCCACACTTTGATACTCAACGATGTTTCCATCTGAGTCTATCAGTGCCCGATCAACCCACTTTTGCCATCTTTTAGACCCATCCGGAAGTTGAACTTCCTGCTCGTATTCTATGAAAGGATTCCTGGGCGACAGTTTTTCTAATTGTCGTTTGTACGATCCTCTTTCGTCTTTTTCAAGTAAATTGAAAATATTAACCCCAATAAATTGTTCAGGTGTTTGATTGAAATATTTGGCATAATAGCTATTCACATATCTGATCATTCCCTCGGTGTTAAACCGTCTAATGAGCGCTGGAGAATCCTCCACTAATGTTGAATAACGTTGCTCGCTTTTCTGGAGGGCCGAAATGTTGTTTTTATATTGAGTGACATCGTGAACGTACATGCAGAATCTTTCGTTTTCCAGAGGAAAAGTGCGCATGTTTAAATGTTTGTTGATGCTGTTGAAATAAAGTTCGAAGTCCTGTTTTTCTATCAGCATTTCAGCTGTGCGGGCAGCGATATCTGGGAAATCAGGGAGAAATTGCTTTAAGGATAATCCAACCAAGCCTAATCGATTAAAGACCCCTCCGGCTATGGGGTTGGCTTTTAAAACAATTAAATCGGTAATCACATCATCGGTGAAAATAGGTCTAAACAGTATTACTCCAACTGGCGCATTGTCAAATAATTCATCTAACAAAAACTTTTCCTTGTGAAATTGCTCCTCCAGTTCTTTTTTGTAAGTGATATCATCTTTAATCGCTATAAATCCATCTAACTTGCCATCATTTTTAATAGGGGATATTTTGGCATCCTCCCATATTAATCTTCCCGACTTAGACTTATTTAGGAATACGCCCTCCCACGTTTCGCCACTCATTATCGTCCGCCACATTTCTTTGTAAAAATGCTCGTCGTGGTAATCGGTTTTCAGTATTCTGGGATTGATGCCAATCACTTCTTCGCGCGAATAGCCATACTTGCTTACGAAAGCATCGTTGACATACCGCATGTTCCCCTTTATGTCGGTAACAACAACGATTGTCTCAAGTTCATTTAAAGCTAATTGCAGTTCCTCAAATTGAATCATAATCCCGTTTGTGCAGTGCGAATGTAATAATATACAATAACGGAATTTTATTCTTTTTGTGCAATATTAAATGATGAACCTGGGGGGTATAAGGGTGAACCGGCAAAAGAGGCTGGCTAAAAACTATCATTACGGGGTTGGGCGAGGATTCTTTTCTTGCAGGTCGTATAATAATGGGAAATTACTTACTTTGTAAATAAAAATGGCTAAGGACAGACAACCCCATATCGGAATTTTTGGCAGAAGAAATTATGGTAAAAGTACGTTGATCAATAAGCTTGCAGGGCAAGAAATAGCCATAGTTTCGGAAGTGGCAGGTACGACTACCGATCCTGTTAAAAAATCTTTTGAAATTACAGGTTTCGGTCCGGTTGTCCTGATCGATACGGCCGGATTTGATGACCAAGGCGACCTTGGCCAAAAACGAATTGAGAAAACAGATAAGTGTATTAAACTGATCGATTTGGCAATTCTTCTGATAAGCGATAATGTAATTGATGAAAAGGAGCTTCAGATAATTCAAAAGTTTAAAGATCACGATGTTCCGTTTATCATTGTGTACAGTAAAAGTGACCTGACAACCCCAATAGATTCTATTGTAGCTAAGGTAAAAGCCTTACAATGCGCCGATTTTTTAATTTTTAATAAAGACGAAGACATCACTGATTTAATCAAATCTATTAAAACAAGTATTCCGGAATCTGCTTACACCAACCCCAGTTTACTGGGCGATGTTGTTAAGCATGGGGATATCGTTCTGTTGATTACCCCCATAGATATTGAAGCACCCGAGGGACGTTTAATACTGCCACAAGTGCAGGCCATTCGCGATGTGATAGATAATGATGCGGTGTGCATAGTGCTAAAGGAGCGCGAAGTAGATGCTTTTTTGATGAAGACAAAGATAAAACCTGCTTTGGTCATTACCGACAGTCAGGTGTTTTTAAAGGCAGACGCATCCGTCCCTAAAGATATTCCTTTAACCAGCTTTAGTATAATGCTGGCACGTTTTAAGGGGGATTTTGGGAGCTACCTGCATGGGACACCCCAGCTATCAAAGCTTGAAGATGGCGACCGGGTATTGTTGTTGGAGTCATGTACACACCATGTTTCGTGCAACGATATTGGGCGAAGTAAAATACCGCGATGGATTTCCAATTTCACCGGAAAGCATCATGAATACGATGTGGTTTCGGGCTTTGACAATTTGCCCAAACCAATAGAAAGTTATGCCATGGTTATTCAATGTGGTGGCTGCATGATCTCGCGAAAGCAATTAATAAACAGATTGAAACCGGCTTTGGATGCGGGCATTCCTGTGACCAATTATGGAATGGCCATTGCTTATGTATTAGGGATTTACAATAGGGCGGTCGCGCCATTTGTGCGAATTGAAGAGAATGCTGAGGATTATTTGTAAAAGCGATGCTTCAAGAATATTGATTTCATCGTAAAGGTTATACCTGAATCCGATATAATCAACTTCCAGGCGGCAGTGCCAAGTGGTTGAATGCGATAAATATGCCGGACTGGATCTCATGCAGATTCATGCTGAAAGAGTGGTTAAAAACATAACATTCGGCTAAGTTTTATGGTTCATCACATCATTCAACCGGTAGCCTAGTTTTAAAAGTTGTTCCGGTTTTAGTAACTGCTGGAGTGTTTCCGGGTCCACTAACTGAAGCCTTTTGTTAGCTTCTAATATGTTACATTTTTCTTGGTTCATCAGGTCGGCCAGTTTGGCTGCTTTATGATAGCCTATGTAAGGTGACAAAGCGGTGGTGACCGATGGATTCAGAAGAATAGACTCTTCGTCGGGGACTTTTTTAAACTGCAAACCGTCAAGTAAATTGTCTTTAATGGTCTTGTTACAGGAGATCAGTAGTTTAATGCTTTCCAATAAGGCATGGCCAACGGTTGGAAGGTAGGCGTTTAAATCCAGGCATCCCTGGGCGCTCAGGCTACTTATCAATTGGTCGTTGGCATATATTTTATGCGCCGATGAAATAACATATTCCGGAATAACGGGATTTACCTTTCCGGGCATGATAGAACTGCCTATTTGTTTTTTAGGCAAGAATAACTCCCTGTTTTTAAACAGATCTGATCCCAAAAGCCTCAGGTCGGAAACCATCTTTTCCAAATTTACGGCATGCGCTTTAAGGGTAGCGTGCACTTCTACAAAACTATCCAGATTAGCTGTGTTGTCTGATAAGTTTTCGGAACGCGTTATGGGCAGTCCGGTCAGTCGTTGAAGTTGGTTTACCACCTCCATAATAAAAAATCCCGGGATTGATATTCCGGTCCCAATGGCACCGCCGCCCAGGTTTACCTCCTTAATTCGCTCGAAACACTTGCTTACCCGCCACCAATCGCGCGACAGGGCATTGTTGTAACCGCTAAACAGCTTATCGTATGAAGAGGGGACTGCGGCCTGCATTTGGGTATAAGCCTGTCGAAGTGAGTTGCGGGTTTGCCCCTCGGCTTTTTCCAGAGCCAGCAGCACTTGGTTGATTAATTCATCCAACTCTTTAAAAAGGGTTATTGCAGCAACCTTTAAAGCAGTAGGTATAACGTCGTTTGTAGATTGATAAATATTGGCATGCTCAATGGGGTCAACCGTTTTGTAATCCCCCAATTCCCTACCCATTTTTTGTAAGGAGCGGTTGGCAATAATCTCGTTTACGTTCAGGTTAATACTGGTGCCTGCACCACCCTGCATGGCAGGGACTATAAAATGTTCAAAACAGTTTCCTTTACTGACTTCGATGGCGGAATCAATTAAAGCATTAATGACTTCATCGGAAATATAATTCAGGTCTTTTTGGGGATATTTGTGCCGGGCGGCCTTTTTAAACTTTAGGTATGTCTCGTAACAAGCTTGCTTTACGGTTCCTACTGCTCTATACCACTCTATATGGAAAGTTGTTGAATCCGGAAAATTTTGCCTTGCCCGCACGGAATTTATTCCGTAAAGAGCATCCGCTGGTATTTCACAAGAACCGATAAAATCTATTTCTGTGCGCATAGGTTTTTAAGGAGCTAAGGTTTTCTAATGAGATTATCAATAATAGCAATCATTTCGTGGCATGGTTTAAACAGCGGTTCAACAGTCTCCTGGTTCAATTGATAAAGATCTTCGTAATCTCCTGTTGCCAGTTCCAACTCATAAAGCTTATCTCTGAACTTACATTCTGTTTCTAAATCTGCAGTGTAATAGGTTAAGATTACAACATCCCAATCCGAATAATGTCTTTGATCGATCCTGGCTTTGGAGCCGTAAAGTATGTTTTCGGCATTATGATCAATTTCGGCAACATACTCGCGAATTAACATACTCATTTGTTGTGTTTCGCGTTTCATGAGCTAATAATTTTACCTCTTTGTAAATTTAAGGAAATTATCTTTTTAACCTGTTTTATACATGAAAATTACGAATAAGGCACCCAAGGGCGAACCAGCTAAGGCTGGATCGAGGGATAATCAATCAACCAACATTTTTAATTTATTTATCCCTGATGTACCGCATACATCTTCACATCATCTGCCGTAATATTTTCGTTACTCAGGATAATTAACCTTTCAATCACATTTCGGAACTCTCGGATATTGCCTGTCCAACTTAATTTTTTAAGTTCTTCAATCGCCGAATCCTCTATCTGCTTTTCGGCTATGCCCAACTCGGCACAAATAATAGTATTAAAGTGAGCTGATAGCAAGGGAATATCTTCTTTTCGATCGTTAAGTGCCGGAACGTGGATAATGATTACGCTTAGCCGATGGTACAAATCTTCACGGAAGTTATTTTCTTTGATCTCCTCTTTTAGGTTTTTGTTGGTGGCCGCTAACACTCTAACATCCACCTTTATATCCTTGTCGCTACCTACGCGGCTAATCACGTTTTCCTGCAGTGCCCTAAGGACTTTGGCTTGGGCGTTCAGGCTCATATCGCCGATCTCATCCAAAAAGATAGTGCCTCCATTGGCCTGTTCAAATTTGCCTTTACGTTGTTTGTGGGCAGAAGTAAAAGCGCCTTTTTCATGACCAAACAGTTCACTTTCGATAAGTTCCGATGGAATAGCTGCGCAGTTTACCTCGATAAAAGGTTGACCGGCACGATTGCTTTTTTCGTGAAGCCATCGAGCCACCAATTCTTTTCCCGTACCATTACTTCCGGTAATCAGAACCCGCGCATCGGTGGGGGCTACTTTGTCAATCATGTCCTTTACCCTGGTGATAGGCTCCGATTCACCAATCATATCGTAGGTTTTGCTCACCTTGCGTTTAAGTACTTTGGTTTCAACCACCAGATCTTTCCGCTCCTGGGCATTGCGGATGGTGACCAACAACCGGTTCAGGTCAAGAGGTTTTTCAATAAAATCATAAGCTCCTTTTTTGATGGCCTCCACAGCAGTATCGATATTTCCGTGCCCGGAAATCATCACTATGGGGATGTCGCGGTTTTTGCTCATGATTACATCCAATACCTCCATGCCATCCATATTGGGCATCTTGATATCGCACAGGACAATATCGAACTTATCTTTTTCAAAAAGTTCAATGCCTTCCTCGCCATGTTCGGCCAGTGCAACCTCATGTTTTTCGTATTCCAAAATATCTTTTAGCGTATTGCGGATACTCCTTTGATCGTCGATTACCAATATTTTTGCCATACCGTATTCTACAATTTATGATTTAATATCTGATAAATAGCTCCTTCCTTCAATGCATAGTTGCATTGATAAAGTTCGTTTAATCTTAAATGTTCGACCATAAACTTAATAAAAATAGTAGCCAACACAATCATCTCAACCCGGTGTGGATCCATTCGCTTCATTTTCAGGCGCTCTTGGATGTTGCTATTGAGGTATTTAGCATGAAGGTGTTCAAAATGTTCTTTGTTGATTTGGTAGCTGGTCAGTTTGCTCATATCTAAATATGGGTGTTCAACCGCCGCAATCATCGCGGCAATGGTATCAAACGAGCCGGAAGAACCTATTAGTTTACAAATTTCATGTTTCTTCAGTTCATCAAATAATAGGCCCAGATTCTCGGCAATAATTTCTTTAACGTGTTTTACTTCCGATTCTTTTATTGGCTCAGAAGGTTGCACCTGATCCAGCATTCTGGCAGCTCCCAGATCAAAACTATGTTTCCAAACAATCCCATCTCTATTGGCGATGATAAACTCGGTACTTCCCCCGCCAATATCCATAATCAGCACCTTTTCTTTTCCAATGGGTACAACCTGTTTAACACCATCATAAATTAATTCGGCTTCCTTGGAACCCTGAATAACCTTGATATCCAGATTAAATTTTTCTTTTACGGCGGATACAAATTCTTCCCCGTTATCGGCTGACCTGATTGCCGAAGTGGCAAAGCAATGAATGGATTCTACGCGGTATTCATTAATCGTATCTAAATGCGTTTGAAGAGCTGTAAATCCACGCTCAAATGCTTCCGGAGTAATGGTTTTGTTGTTGATCCCCCCCTTACCAATCTTGGCGGGATATTTTGTTTCGAGAAGAATGGTATAGTTGTTGTCTTTATTTACGTTGGCAATCAACAGATTAAATGTGTTGGTGCCTAAGTCTATGATTGCAATTTGCATATTTAAAATCTATTTTCCGGCTTGAACAAACCATTTCCAAATTTCTTTATAGCTCACTTTTTTGCCGTACATCAATATTCCGGTCCTGTATACCCTTGCGGCAAACCAAGTAAACAATATGAACGAAGCCGTTAGGATAGTCATGGATAAAATAAGTTCCCATGTATCCACATCGTACGGTATTCTCGACATCATCACCACAGGAGAGGTTAACGGTATCATGGAAAACCAGAAAGCAATATCGCCATGTGGATTTCGGAACACGGCCATGGCCACGTATATGGAAAGTATCAATGGCAGCAAAACCGGCATTACAAATTGTTGCGTTTCTGTTTCGTTGTCGATGGCAGATCCGATAGCAGCAAAAAGTGCCGAATAAATCAAATATCCTCCGATAAAATAAAAAATAAACATTCCCAATATCAAAGGGAGGTTGGCATCCTTGATGATTTTTATTATTTTATTGATGCTTGCTTCAACGTTTTGCGCTTTACTGCTGGTGGCTGAAGTTGCTTTATGGTCGTTATTTGTTTCAGAAACCTCCACTTTATTTACAGTGGTTAAAAAAGTGGACTGAACGGTGGTTACAACGCCTACGGTAAGTATAATCCATAAAAAGAACTGCGTAAGTGCCACCATCCCAATACCGATAATTTTTCCCATCATCAATTGAAAGGGTTTTACGGATGATATCATCACCTCAACTATACGACTAGTCTTTTCTTCAATAACCCCTCTCATTACCTGGGTGGCATAAAGAATCATGATCATATAGATAAGAAAAGCCGAAGCCATTCCGATAAAAATGGCGAATTCGGCACTACTTTGTTTTTCGGAACCATCCTCGTCGAGGCGAATGGTATTGATGCTTACCCTTAACTGATTGATTTCTTTTATTTTGGAATCTAATCCTTCAATGTTGTAGCTCTCTAACTTAAGCTGGCGCAGATGACCATTTAAATTACTTTTGATGTTCTCGATTACATCCATGGTAATTTGACCATCGGAATACAAATGAACGTTGGTTTTTTTTTCCAGTAAATCCTCGCGTATTACCAGCAAAGCATCAAATTGTTTGGCCAGCTTTTGCTTGTCCTGGCTGCCCTGTTTGTCGGTAAGGGTTTGGTATTTTATGTATTGCGTGCTTTTTAGGGCTGTCGCATAATTTCCGGTAGTATCATCAATGGCAATAACTTTTTCCTTGGTGTCCTCCTGCGATGTTAACCAGGCAGGCACAATCATCATGGCGGCGAATATAACGGGGCTTAAAAGAGTCATGATGATAAAGCTCTTCTTTTTTACCCGGGTAAAATATTCGCGTTGAATAATTATTAATATCTTGTTCATAATAGGCAGGTAAAAAAGTTATTGTTTGGAGTTTGATTTTTCAACGGCTTTAATAAACACCTCGTCCATGCTGGGCAAAATCTCCTGAAACGACCTAATTTTAAATTCAGGCAGTAGAACTGAGATAAGATGGTTAGTATCTTCGTGTTCACCCATTTTAATTTTGGCCATAAAGCCACCATGGCTTTTTTGGAGGGATTTAATTTCGTAGTTTCCGTTTAATATGCTTTTGAATAGATTATCGTCACCGGTAAATTCAATCATCACTTCATTATTCTTGAAGGTCTGTTTTACTTCATCCACATTACCCTTCAGTATACTTTGGGATCTGTTGATCAGGCAAATGTCGTCACAAAGTTCTTCAACGGAACTCATATTATGCGTAGAGAAAATAATGGTGGAACCTTTTTCTTTTAACTCTAATATTTCGTGCTTCAGTATACTGGCGTTAATAGGGTCGAAACCGCTGAAAGGTTCATCAAAAATCAGTAATTCGGGTTCGTGCAACACGGTTACAATAAACTGTACTTTTTGCTGCATGCCTTTTGATAGCTCTTCCACCTTTTTGTCCCACCAAGCCCCAATCTCAAATTTCTCAAACCAATATTTAAGTTTTTTGAAAGCGTCCTGTTTCTTCATCCCCTTTAAGCGGGCCAGATACATGGCTTGCTCACCAACCTTCATTTTTTTGTACAAACCCCGTTCCTCCGGCAGGTAACCGATACGGTATATGTCCTCGGGGTTTAAAGGAAGACCATTAAAAAGGATCTCGCCTTTATCCGGCATCGTGATGCGGTTGATAATTCTTATAAATGTGGTCTTTCCTGCACCGTTGGGGCCAAGCAGCCCAAATATTTGATTTTTAGGAATCTGAATGTCGATGTTGTCGAGTGCCAGGTGGTTGGCATATTTTTTTACCACCCCCGAAGCTTCCAATAAGTTCATAATGGGAAATTAGGTAATAAATTTTCTCAAAAATAAGATTTTAACCCGAACTATTTAAGAATTGAGGCATATAATAGTACATAGTATTTACCCCGGAGATATGGAGGTATAAGTAAAAAGTAATAACGTATCCGCTCAAAGCTAACGGGTAGCATCCTTATTTGCAAGATGCGGATTCAGAGTGACATCCTTATCTGGCCGTTTTACCCCTTCTGACCAGAACTATTCCATATTCCTTTTCGATAAATAAAAAATAGTTGTAGAGTTGATAGTTAAGGTCAATGCCATAATCGATATGGGGGCTGTAATCAATCTGGGTTTCAAAGAAGTCGCCATACCTCATCGGGTTATTGTGGCGGATATTCCATTCGGTAACATACTGAATATTCCAGGTTCGATAATATTCGTTTGAATAGAAGTCTTTGGGTGGTTGGGTTACCAGAAAGCTATCGTATCTGGTGTCGAAGATAATTAACTCGTACTCCGTAGTATCGTTTTCGCTTTCGTTGATTATGGCAGTCTCGGTGTCTCCTTTTGATACTGGTTTGGTGCTGTTGCACGCAATGGCAAGCAGACCCGTTAATAGAATGTATATTGTTAGTTTCATAGCTGTAATAATAAGGTGGATATTTCCTTAAAGTTACAAAAAAAGCCCCAAGAATGAACATCTGAGGGCTTTGCTATTTTTGAACAAGGGATGTTTTATTTTTTGCTTTCTTCTATCAATTTGATAAATTCATCGAACAAAAATTCGGTATCCGTTGGCCCACTGGAAGCTTCCGGATGAAACTGAGTGGAGAAAAACGGTTTAGATCTGTGTTTGATGCCCTCGTTACTTTTATCGTTAATGTTGATAAACAAAGGCTCCCAATCATCAGTTAATGAATCATTATCCAAGGCATAACCGTGATTTTGCGATGTGATATAACAGCTATTGGTGCCTACCTTAATGGCTGGGTGATTATGGGCACGGTGACCGTACTTTAGTTTGTATGTGCTTCCTCCTGAGGCTATTCCTAATAACTGATTACCAAGACAGATTCCAAAAATAGGCTTGCCGATTTCAATAGCTTTCTTAATGTTCTCCACCGTTACAGAACACATTTCAGGATTGCCCGGTCCATTTGAAAGCATGATGCCATCATAATCCTCCTGGGTAAAATCATAATCCCAAGGAACCTGAACGACCGTGGTGTCTCTTTTTAACAGACAGCGTAATATATTATACTTCGCTCCCGTATCTACCAGTATAACTTTGTGTTTTCCTTTGCCAAAAACCTTGCGCTCTTTTGTACTTACCTGAGCAACAAGATTATCGCAGTTAGGGTCATATTGTTCAATTTCTTCGTCATCAATTAATATCTTTCCTAACATTGAACCTTTTTCACGAAGGATTTTTGTCAATGCGCGTGTGTCAATGTCAAAAATACCAGGTACCTCGTTTTGGATCAACCATTCGCGAAGCGAGTTTTTGGCATTCCAGTGACTGTACTCAAAAGAATAATCGGAAATAATTAATCCTGAAATATGAATTTCGTCCGATTCGTAAAATAATGGAATCCCGTGTTCCTCGGTTTCATCTTTGGGCACACCATAGTTCCCAATCAACGGGTAGGTAGAAACCAAAATCTGTCCCTTGTACGATGGGTCTGTTAAACTTTCGGGATAACCGGTCATGGCAGTGTTGAAAACAACCTCACCGGAAATTGATTTATGATATCCGAACGACTTTCCTTCAAAGACAGTTCCATCTTCGAGTACCAATTTAATTCCTTTTATTTCAGGCATAACATCAAGATAATCCATTAATTAATACAGAGTTGTTTTAAGTAGCAACACTCAAAACCTCCATTGTTTATTCCGGGCGCAAAGGTAGTAAATAATTACATTTTGAGCTAATAAAAGATACCGTTATGTATAAATATTAGGTATATTAAATAATTGCGTATAAATATGCATTCGTTGCTTGGGTTATTCTTGTGTCACAAATTCTGATATTGTGAGGAAGTTGTCTTAACTTTAAAGTATGTGTAGTTTAGATGTTCAATACAGGTCCAGTAACTTTTTTAGGGGTTTGAGATATTCATTATGTTGGTTTCTTTGGTTTTTACATCTTACAACGGCATCTCAGATTAAACCTGCCGACAAACCGATTTTTATAAGTTTAGGTGCATACTATGGTTCTTTTCGGGTTCATACCGATAAACTATCGGCATTTAAAGGGGTTACACCTCGAGGGGTAGAGGTGGAATTCAGTCGATGGATACTGACCGAACAGGCCAGGCAATCCTTTGGTATCTTTCCCAAATGGGGTGTAGGGTTAAATTATGTGGATTTTGGTCATGCCGATCTGGGATATTCCATTAATGGGGTAGCCTATGTGGAACCTTTTTTAAAGGCTCATGGCAATTTGCGCTTGTCGGGCAAGCTGGGAACAGGTTTTGCCTATCTGAACAGGCCATACCAGGCCCAATCAAACCCGTTAAACAGGACTTATAGTACAAATTTTTCGTTTCCCTTGGTTGGGGGTATCAGTGCTTATTATTTTTTTACTAACAGTTGGGCGTTAAAAGCCAATGCGTCGTTCCGTCATATTTCAAATGGCGGAATCAAAAAACCTAATTTGGGGATTAATTATACAGTAATCGGGCTGGCCATAGAGCATACATCAAACACCTATGTTATGCCTAAAGCTTCCAAACTTAATCCGTATGAAAAAAACAAAAGAAGTGAAATCTTAATGGGTTATTCTTGGAAAAAGGATACGGTAAATGATCATAAAAAAAACGTGGCAATGCTTTGCTTCAACAGAAGTTTCAGAGGTGGTCGAATAAATGCCTTTACGCTTTCCGCAATGATGGAGTACCAACAAAATCCGGGAACCCGAATTGCAATTGACCAGTGGAGTATAGCACCTTTGATAGGCAATGAATTTTTAATTGGGGATGTAAGGTTCGGACAGCAGTTGGGGGTATATCTGCTGCAAGGTGCGACGGCAACCAACAATGTATTCCAGCATTACTATTTGCGATATTTATTCAGGAACAAGTTTACTGCCGGAACAAATTTAAAGGTGCATGGAAGGGTGGCGGATTATTTGGCTTTTCAGGTTGGGATTATACTTTAGTTTATAGGTTTTATGATAGAGTATATGAATGAACCAGGATAGGACATCTGATTTTATTTTTTTATCGTTTTTACATGATTGTTATGGGCGGCAATTATTTGAGCGATGGAGTTGGAGAAATCTCCGTAGGCGTCATTCGCTTGCTTCATGGTATGAAGGTAAACGATTAAATGGTTGTTTATAGTATTCAATATTTGTTTTTTAATGGATGTGGCACTTTCTTTCATACCCATCCTAACCATTTTTGATTTGTCACGTTTTTGGGCCTGTTCAAAATCTTTTTGTGCTTTCTTTAAACTTTCGCAAATCTCAAAACAGGAAGGTAGCTCAACAATGGTAGCTTGAATATCCGGCTGAGCTAAATCTTTAAGCAATGCATTAATTATTGACGACTCAATTGCATAACCTTCGTTAATCATACCCATACCGTATTTGTCGAATATCAGTTTTAACTTTTCGGCCGCTTTTTTAATGGTATTGTTGGGATGGTGTTTAAAACCTTTTAGCAGGTGATTGAATGAGCGGATTATATCGTCACGGTTCATGTCTTTTTCTTCGAGTTTCGAATCGGAGTTTGTTTGATTGATTGCTTCTGATAAATCCTCCGATTGTATGGCCAGTTTACCGAACAGGTTGCTAAGGTACACATCTGCACTCAAATTACTCTGATCAAATGCGGTTATCATAAGTTTGATGCTGGCGCATACATCCGTGTTTCGGCTGTGATTTATTAGTTTTTCTGTCATGGCGCGATGAATTATAAATGCAGACTGATATTGTATTATCAATGTACAACAATTTACCCAATAAATAAAAAAGGCTGTCTGATATTTCCCCCACAGACAGCCTTTTCATTACCCAATCAACAAAAACACTTATCTCGATTCTAATGGAAGATAAGTAGAACGGTCAATTACACACTTGTATGCCGGACGGATAATTCGTCGGCTCGAGAATGTAACCTCCTCTATACGATGCGCAGCCCATCCTGCGATGCGGGCAACAGCAAATATCGGAGTATATATTTCTTTAGGGATTTTGATGCATTCGTATACAAATCCCGAATAAAAGTCCACGTTGGCGCAGACAATCTTTGCGTTTTCTCCCTTAAAGTTATAAAAAACTTCGGGTGCTAGCTCTTCAATTAGTTCATATAGCTTAAATTCATCTATTCGACCCTTTTCTTCGGCTAGTTCGCGTGCCTTTTCTTTCAATAAAACGGCCCGAGGGTCTGAGTAAGTGTAGATGGCATGTCCAATTCCGTATATTTTTCCGGTATGGTCAAAAGCCTCTTTTTTCAAGAGTTTTAGCAGATAATCCGCAACCTCTTTTTTATCGCTCCAATCCTTAACGTTTTCTTTGATATTTTTCATCATATCAATCACTTTTAGGTTGGCTCCACCATGGAGTCCACCTTTCAGCGAGCCTAGTGCCGCAGCGATGGCAGAATAGGTGTCGGTTTGCGCCGAACTTACCACTCTTGTTGTAAACGACGAATTGTTACCTCCGCCATGCTCGGCATGAATTACCAGGGATAAATCCAACAAGTCGGCTTCGAGTTTGGTATACTCATTTCCCTTTAACATATACAGGAAGTTTTCCGCTAAACTCAAATGTTTTTGCGGGTGGCGAATAATCAGTGATTTGCGCTGGAAAGAATGGCGCATGCCGTAATACGCATATGCTACAATCACAGGGAATTTAGCAATCAAACTGATGGCTTGCTTCATCAGGTTGACGTGGCTGTAATCTTCCGCATCTTCGTCGGCAGCATATAATCCAAGGACGGAACGAGCCAGCATGTTCATCACATCGCGCCCTCGCAACGACAAAATCATATTTTTTGAAAAAAATGGAGGCAGTTCGCTTTGTTCAGCAAGATACTCGGTAAAGTCGTTTAGCTCAGTTTGGTTTGGCAGCTGGCCTGTTAATAAAAGATAAGCTGTCTCCTCGAACCCGTGCCGACCGGTGGAAAGAAATCCTTTGGCCAGGTCCTTCAGTTCGATGCCGCGATAGTAAAGTTCACCTTCGCAAGGCACCACTTTGCCATCTATATTTTTGTACCCAACCACATTTCCAATATGGGTTAAGCCAACCAGTACACCAGAAAAATCGTCGTTTCTTAAGCCCCTTTTAACTCCCATTTGGTTAAAAAGGTCTTTTTCGATTTCGCAAGATTGAACGGCCATCTTAGCCAGGTTTTCCAATAATATCATTTTATCTCTCCTATTTTTATTTCTGTTAAAGAATTCAATGCCCTGTGAACGGTATCAAAACTGAAAGAATCAATCAGGCTTTCCATCTTTTGTTTCACCTCGGCATTGCACAAATTTCCTATGGTTCCCTCATGTGAATGTTTTAAGGTTGGTTCGGGTTCGAATTTTCCTTCCTCAATCAGCGCTCCAATTTGCTTGTAGGCATCTCTAAAAGGAACGCCTTGCAAAACCAACTTATTAACCTCCTCAACACTAAATGCATATTTATACATTTCGTTGTTGAGCACATCTTTTTTTACGGTGATGTTATTTACCGCAAAAGTAGCTAAATCCAAGCAGCTAATTAGTTCATCGAAGGCAGGCAAAAAGTTTTCTTTAATCAATTGTAAGTCCCTGAAGTAACCGGATGGGAGGTTTCCCGTAATCATCCCAATCGTTTCGGGAAGGGCCTGAATCTGATTGCATTTGGCCCTGATCAACTCAAATACATCAGGGTTTTTTTTGTGCGGCATGATGCTCGACCCGGTGGTCAATTCTCCCGGCAACGTTAAAAAACCAAAATTCTGACTCATATATAAACAAGCGTCCATGGCAAATTTTCCGACCGTATAGGCAACGGAACTTAAGGCCATAGCCACATTTTTCTCTGTTTTACCTCTGCCCATCTGTGCGTAAACTACATTGTAGTTCAAGTTGTCAAAGCCCAGTAAGTCCGTGGTTAACTGACGGTTTAATGGAAAGCTGCTGCCATAGCCTGCCGCCGCACCTAGCGGGTTCTGATTGGTGATTTTCCATGCGGCCTTCAACATCTGCATGTCGTCAGTTAAACTTTCGGCATAAGCACCAAACCATAAACCAAACGATGATGGCATAGCTACCTGTAAATGCGTATAACCAGGAATAAGGTAATCTTTGGTGTTTTCGCTTTGGGTTTGTAAAGCTTCAAAAAAATCATTGACTGCTCCTACAACTTCTTCGATTTTACTACGGATAAAAAGTTTTAAATCTAACAGCACCTGGTCGTTCCGAGACCTTCCGCTATGCACCTTTTTGCCTGTATCTCCCAAGCGTTCTGTTAACATCATCTCAACCTGGGAGTGAACATCCTCCATTCCGTCTTCAATTCTGAAATCTCCCTTAAGCGTTGTTGAATAGATGTTCTTTAGTTCATCCATCAATTGACTTAACTCATCTTTCTGCAACAGCCCAACGCTTTCGAGCATTGTGATGTGAGCCATGGTTCCAATTACATCAAACGGTGCCAGGTATAAATCCATTTCACGGTCTTTACCCACGGTAAAATTTTCAACCTTCTCGTTTACTGTTATGCCTTTATCCCAAAGTTTCATTTATTTCCTATTCACTTTATAGCATACCAATTGCTATCCGCAATCGGTTGTTTATCATTGCGTATTTCCCCAAGTAATGTAAAAAGATGGTAATTACGAATTGCTAACTGCGTTATCACTATTTCTTATAGTTGAGGCAAATATAAATTAATAAACTAACAATTTCAAATGGAGTTGTTAAATTAGTGACATTTGTCACATTTTTTAACGTTTACTGTAATGTTATAATATTAAGCCATTTAGGAGCTCAAAATAGATTTTAATTCCTTCTTCTATTTCACCTATTTTGATGTACTCATCAGCCGTATGAGAACGCGCGGAATCGCCTGGCCCCATTTTTAAAGTGGTAAAACTCATAAGTGCTTGGTCAGATGTAGTTGGAGAACCATAATATGTCCTACCTAGTTTCAATCCCTTACGAACCACAGGATGCTCCAAAGGAATATATGAACTGTTTAATCTGACGCTTCTAGGTGTTACTTTACAATCAACCTTGCGCTGAATAATATCTGCAGCTTGCTGGTTACTATATTTCTCATTTAATCGCACATCCACCACAAACTTACAGGAATCAGGAACCACGTTATGCTGAGAGCCAGCCTGCACTTGGGTAACCGTCATTTTTACCGGTCCAAATAATTCCGAAACCTCCGGGAATTGAAAGTTTTTAAACCACTCAATATCCGGCAGTGCTTGATAAATGGCATTGATACCTTCGTTTCTGGCAGCATGACCCGCCTTTCCTTTGGCTTCGCAATCCAAAACCAACAATCCTTTTTCGGCCACTGCCATTTGCATTTGCGTTGGCTCTCCTACAATGCCCAGGTCAACAGGGCCGAGTTCATCCAGAATCATGGCAATCCCGTTTTTACCTGATATTTCTTCTTCAGCAGTTGCAGCATATACCAAATTATAGGGTTGTTCCGTTTCTGATAACAATAAGAAAGTAGCCAACAATGAAACCAACGGGCCTCCCGCATCGTTGCTTCCCAGACCGAAAAGTGTATCGCCTTCTGATGTGGGTTTAAATGGCGGGTAAGTCCATTTTGACGAAGGTTTCACCGTGTCTAAATGCGAGTTCAACAAAATAGTTGGTTTGTCGGCGTTTTTCTCCCCCGACCATACCCAAACGTTGTTGCCTTTTCTGTGAACAGGTAATCCTTTCCCTTTTAAGAACGATTCCATTAAATCGGCAGCTTTATCCTCTTGTCTGCTAAATGATTCGGTAGAAATCAGTTTTTTCAGCAGCTCAATAACATCGTTACTATAGGTTTGAATGTTTATCATTATTCGTTTGTTAGTGTAGTTCCTGAATTCAAACCAGCCTTTAAACCTTGTGTATTGGTAATGTTTATTTTTTTAACGCCACTTTTCAGCGCATTAAATCCATTATCGAGTTTTGGTATCATTCCTTCGGCAATAATGCCACTCTCTTGATATTCTTTAAACAACTTGTGTGTTAAGTTTTCAATAACAGAATCGTCGTCGTCAGGATTGCTCAATACCCCTTTTTTTTCGAAGCAGTACACCAAGTTTACATCAAACGTTTGGGCCAATGCGCATGCTAACGATGATGCCATGGTATCCGCATTGGTGTTGAGCATATTACCCATGCCATCATGTGTTAATGGAGCTATCACTGGAACCACGTTTTTGTTAATCAGTTCTGTTAGCTCTTCGGTTTGTACAGATACAACATCTCCTACGTAACCGTAATCGATATCTTTAACAGGACGTTTGATGGCTTTGATGAGGTTTAAGTCGGCACCGGTTAAACCAACCGAATTGGCACCTTTTGCTTGTAATGAGGCCACTATGTTTTTGTTGACCAATCCTGCGTACACCATGGTAACCACTTTCAGGGTTTCCAGATCGGTGATTCTTCTGCCATCTACCATTTTGGTTTTTATGCCCAGCTGTTCCGCTATTTTGGTGGCTGAACGTCCTCCGCCATGAACCAGTATCTTATGGCCTTCGAGTGCCACGAAATCGGTCAGGAGTTCTTGCAGTGATTCAGGTGTTTCGACTACTCTGCCGCCTACTTTGACTATGGTTATTTTTTGCATGGATTAATCAATATACGTTGAACCCCTTCAGGGTTCATGATTTACATTATTAGCACCATGGGTTTCACCCGTGGTATATTCAAAATTCTTGGTGAACCCTGAAGGGGCACAATTTACTTGTCAGTATACTTTTGCATGATTCAACTTGTGATTTACAAACTTTCCAATATCCTCTTTATCACCGTCTGTGCTGAAACAACCCTGTTGGCTGCTTCCTCTACCACCAACGAATTTTCGCTTTCGATTACCCCATCTGTTACAATCATGTTTCTGCGAACAGGCAAACAATGCATAAACTTGGCATTGTTGGTCAAGGCCATTTTTTCTTCGTTAACGGTCCAATCTTTATCCTCACAAGTTACTTGACCATATTCTTTAAAGGAAGACCAGTTTTTAGCATAGATAAAATCAGCCCCTTCAAATGCTTTACGTTGGTCGTATTCAACATTTACGCCTTCCGTAAATTCATCGGCTAGCTCATATCCCTTGGGATGGGTGATGACGAATTCCACATCGGCTTCTTTCATCCATTCTGTAAATGAATTGGCTACAGCTTGCGGTAAGGCACGTGGATGCGGTGCCCAGGTCAATACCACTTTGGGACGTGCTTTTTGTTTGTGCTCTTCAATGGTAATTAAATCGGCAAAAGCCTGTAAAGGGTGACGGGTGGCCGATTCCAGACTAATCACTGGAACCCCTGAATATTGTATAAACTGGCTGATGACTTTCTCATTACAGTCGTCCTCTTTGCTTTCGAAGGTAGCAAAAGAACGAACTCCAATCATATCGCAATATTGTCCGATTACCGGAACCGCCTCTTTGATGTGTTCGGGCTTGTCGCCGTCCATTACCACGCCCATTTCTGTTTCCAGTTTCCAGCCGTTTTTGTTAATGTCGAGCACCATCACGTTCATACCCATGTTCATGGCTGCCTTTTGCGTGCTTAAACGGGTGCGAAGACTGGAGTTGAAAAATACCAAGATGATTGTCTTGTTTTTTCCCAATTCCTGAAATGCATAGGGATTTTGTTTTACCTCGAACGCATCTTTCAACGCTTGTTTTAAATTACCTATATCTCCAACTTTTAAATATCTATTCATTTTTTATTGTATCAAGTATTAAGTATTCAGAATAAGCAGCCGGTTTTAAGCTGGGCGAATATTCCCATCACCCTTAATCAGCCATTTGTAACTGGTAAGTTCCTTTAAGGCCATGGGGCCACGGGCATGAAGTTTTTGGGTGCTTATGCCTATTTCGGCTCCTAACCCAAATTGAGCTCCGTCGGTGAAGGCTGTTGAGGCATTGGAATACACCGCTGCAGCATCTACCTCGTTAAAGAATCGAGCGATAGCTTCAATATCTTCGGCCACGATGGCTTCGCTATGTTTTGAGCTGTACTTATAAATATGGTTGAGGGCTTCATCTATACTGTCCACTGTTTTTATGGACATTTTATGTGATAGAAACTCGGTTCCAAAAGATTTTTCGGTTGCTTTTTGCAATAGTTCGGCAGGGTAATTTCCTTCCAGTTTTGCAAAAGAATTATCATCGGCAAAAACCTCAACTTTAAAAGCTTTCATTCCCTCCACTATTTGAGGTAAGTTGTTTAACTGACTTTTGTGTAAGACCAGGCAATCGAGGGCGTTACAAACACTCGGTCTTCTGGTTTTGGCATTGACCACGATGTCGGTTGCTTTTTTTACGTCAGCCGAAGCATCCACATACGTATGAACGATGCCCGCTCCTGTTTCGATAACAGGAATATTGGCGTTCTCACGAACCGAATTGATCAGGTTCTGCGAGCCGCGAGGGATCAGGATATCCACATAACCGATCGCATTCATCAACTCAGTGGCGGCAGATCTATCGGGAGGCAACAGTTGCAGCAGTTCGGGATTAAACCCTTGTTTTTTTAAAACCTCATGAATTAAAGCTGCTATAGCTTTGTTAGAAAAATCAGCATCGCTACCACCTTTTAAAACACAGGCATTCCCCGATTGCAAACAAAGTGAAAAAACATCGAAGGTCACATTGGGGCGAGCCTCATAGATAACTCCTATTACGCCAAGCGGAACACGAACTTTCTGCAATGACATGCCGTTATCCAGTACTTTCTCCTCCAAAACTTCTCCAATAGGGAAGGGAAGTTTAGCCACATTTCTGATATCTGATGCAATGCCTTCGATTCGTTCTTTGGTTAACTTGAGGCGGTCGTATTTGGGGTCGTTTTCATCCATACGCTCCAAATCCTTTTGATTGGCGACTAAAAGTTGGGGAATGTTTTTCTCCGCTTCATCCGCTAACTTGTTCAGCAAGGTTACGATATCGTCCTTCTTTACTCTGGACAATCCACGTGCGGCTTCTTTAACTTTTTCGAATTGATGTAAACACTGCATGATATTTGTGATTTAGAATTTCAACGTATAATTAATACAAGTACAAGTAATCGTAATGAATAAGGGGCTGGTATTTTTCATCGTACAGATGCGCATCAGCCTTGGAGCGGTCATACTTGGCTTGTCCGATTCCTATAGCTTTTCCATCTTCCGATATGATTTTTAGCAAGTCACCCTTTTTAAAGTTGCCTTGCATTTGGGTTACGCCCGCTAACAATAAGCTGGTGGCCCGTTTTGCGTTTAATGCATCCAAAGCTCCCTGGTTGATGTGCACCTCGGCATTCGCAAAGGATTCCGAGTAGGCCATCCATTTTTTTACCGCTGGATATTTTTCTCCTTTGATAAATTGGGTATGTTCTACTTTTTCCGGGTTGCGGTTAAGGTCAACCAGAATGTTTTCTTTGGTACCATTGGCTATGTGTACCGAAATTCCTGAGGAAGCTGTTTTTTGGGCGATATGGCACTTGGTCAGCATGCCTCCACGTCCAAAATTAGATTTGGTTGTGGAAATATATTCCGATAAATCGGCATTGGAGCTGTCGATAGTCCTGATGACTTCCGAGCTTTCATTGTTGGGGTCGCCGTTGTAAATACCGTCGATATTACTCAAGATAAACAGCGCTTCCGAGCTCATCATGGTGGCTAAAAGCCCTGCCAGCTCATCGTTATCGGTAAACATCAGGGCCGTAACCGACACCGCATCGTTCTCGTTGATAATAGGAACAATGCCATTGTCCCACAGCGTGGTCAGGCAGTTCTTCATGTTCAGGTAGTGCTCCCGCGACCTAAAGTCTTGTTTTGTCACCAACACCTGGGCGCACTGGATATGGTGGTTTTCGAACAGTCCTGAATAGGTGTTCAGTAATTTTACCTGACCAACCGATGACAGTAACTGGCGCGAAGAAACAGTGTCCGTCTTTTTGTTCACTTGAATCATTGACCTTCCTGCCGCAACAGCACCGGAAGAAACCAAAATGATTTTTTTGTTTCGTTGATGTAATTCGGCTATTTGGTCAACCAGGTGCGAAACCCTTTCTTTATGAAGGGTGCCATCGTCTTTGGTTAGGACGTTGGAGCCTATTTTTATGGTAATGGAATTAAACACGTTTTTTTGACTAATAGATTAGAGACATTAGACCCGGTAAACATCGGGTAGACTACTTCCCGTTCTCAATTTTATTGAACGAGGTTAACAATCCTTTGATTAGAGCAGAGCTAAAACCTTGATGCTCCATCTCGTTTAATCCGGAAATGGTTACGCCACGGGGTGTGGTTACTTTATCTATTTCTTCTTCGGGGTGGGTGCCGGCTTTTATCAAGAGGTCGGCAGCTCCTTTCACGGTTTGGGCAGCAATTTGTAGCGCCAAATCAGATCCGAAACCAATCTCTATCCCTCCTTGCGTAGCAGCACGTATAAATCTGAGTGCGTAGGCAATTCCACAAGCTGCCAAAACCGTGGCGGATGACATGAGCTCTTCCGGAATAATAATGGCTTGTCCGACTTGCTCAAAAAGCGTGAGCACAATCTTTTCTTGCTCTACATTGGCATTATGTGCCGAAACGCAGGTCATCGATTCACCAATGGCAATAGCCGTGTTAGGCATCGCCCTGAAAACAGGCAGTTCTTTGCCAAAATATTTTTCGATGGAAAGTGAATCAACTCCTGTGGCCAAAGAGATAATAATCGTATTTTCCTTAACGGATGAGCTAATTTCTTCTACAATTTGTTGGATCTGGTAGGGTTTAACGCCCAGAAAAATAATATCTGCGTCGGCAGCAGCTTGTTTGTTGTTGGAGCCGGTATTGATGCCAAGTTCTTTAAGGTTTTGTATAAGTTCCTTTCTGCGTCGGGTTACAGTCAGGTTCGACGCTTCAACAATTTTAGAGTTTACAATGCCTTTGGCGATGGCTTGCCCTAAGTTTCCGCCACCGATGATGGCAATTTTTTTGCTTTCCATAGTATGCCTTTGTTTGATTTCGAGATTTATTCACGAACAACAAACAGACGGTTATTCCATGAATCAATAACCCGAGTTCGAATTAAAATCAGCTTAAACTGTTGCCGTATTTCTGGGTCGATCTCAGGTTAATACTCTACACCATTAATTTCAACTTTAACATGCCCCCAGTTTTCTCCCGATTTAATTCGGTATAACTGCATCTCGCTAATGCCAAACTGTTTGGCTATAATTTTTAAGCGAGATTTGCGCTTGGGGTCAAATATTTTTCGTTTTAAACGAATCACTTCTGTCGACGAAAGTTTGTGGCCTTGTTCCGTTTTTCGTCCTTTTTGTTTTTCTCTGGCCTCTAACACCGACGGGTTTTGTTGCTGATGTTCAAAAACCTCGTCCTTGTTACTCCACTTCAGGTTATCGATAAAGTTGTTGTTCTTGTTGTAATCCACGTGAATCACAAATTTAGCATCTTCCCTGTCGTTTTCTAAAAAATATTGGGCGACTAATTTATGGATGTAAAAAGTTTTTGACTTTCCGAACGGTCGAACAGGTAACGTGGCATAACCTCTTAGTCTACCACCTTTTATAATATCCCCTTCTTCCAACTTGTCGGTGTAACTGATTACTCTTCCGTAATTAGAAATGGCATACTTCTTTTTAAGTGCGCCTTCCTCAAAATCAATGTCTTTCCACTCTTCGTTCCAGAAAAATCTAATCATGGCCTGCGTATGTTGATGTAAATTTAATAACGCATCAAGCCACTAAATTATTGAATGGATTTTACCAATTTATCTATAAACAAATCAGCTTCGCCAATACTAAGATTTAATGGAGGTAAAATTCTAATGGTTTTAGTGCCTGATACTCCGGTAAATATTTTGTCTTCAAAAAGAAGTTTCTTTCTTAATTCCACAATTTCATCCGCAAATTCTACGCCAATCATTAGCCCATAGCCACGAACACTGCATCCTTTTAACATCTTTTTAGCTTTGGTGATAATGTGCGCTCCGACTTTTCGGGCATTTTCTATCAAATCTTCCTTTTCCATTACCTCTAAAACTGCCAGCGCAGCTGCACAGGCCAGGTAATTTCCTCCAAAGGTGGTACCCAACATTCCAAACCAGGGTTCGAATTTATGGGATATTAAAACCCCTCCTATGGGAAAACCGTTTCCCATCCCCTTAGCCATGGTCACTAAATCGGGTTTTACCTTGCTGTATTGAAAAGCGAAGAATTTACCCGAACGTCCATAGCCTGATTGTATTTCGTCCAGAATCAATACGGCCTCATATTTATTACAAAGCTGCTCCAGTCCTTCCAAAAAATCGGCATCCGGTACAATGATGCCGCCAATACCTTGAATACCTTCAATAATAACGGCACAAATATCATTGTTTTTTAATTCTTTTTCAACAGCATCGAGATTGTTGAGCTCAAGAATAACCGACTCGTGGTTGCTATTGATTGGAGCAATTATTTTGGGGTTGTCGGTAATGGCTACCGCAGCTGAAGTACGTCCATGAAAGCCTTTTTTAAAGGCGATTACTTTCTTTTTGCCCGTTGCAAAAGAAGCTAGCTTTAAAGCATTTTCATTGGCTTCGGCTCCCGAGTTGCAGAGAAAGAGATCATAATCGTCCAAGCCGGATACTTCGCCAAGCTTTTGGGCCAAATCCTTTTGAAGTTGATTCTGAACCGAATTTGAATAAAAACCAATTTGATTCAACTGCCGTGTAATACGCTCCACGTAATGGGGATGTGTATGCCCAATACTGATGACGGCATGACCGCCGTATAAATCCAGATATTTATTGTCGTCTTTGTCCCAAACGTAGCATCCCTGAGCCCTTACAGGCTCTATGTTAAAGAGAGGATATACATCAAATAGTTTCATTCTTTTTAGATTTTTAGTTAAGGGATGAATTGGTGACAGGCTCTATTCTCCCTTAGATGCTTGAGCCCCGCCGGGATTCAATTACAATTGTTCCACAAATACCGGATTATTATCCGGAGCTGATTCATGGTTGTTCTAATTTATTATTCCTGCAGGGTTTTGGCTACCCTGCAGGAATATAAGCATGTCTTCTTTTTGTCCACATCTAAATTAAACCTTTTTTTGCATTGTCTTTTTAATTAGATGGGTGGTTCTTTCCTACCGAAGGTTTTGATATTGGTTATGTTTCGGTATAATCTATTTTTACAACCACAGGTTATAAAAAAAGATCAAAAGGCCACGGATTTAAGGCGAAGACCTGCTTTTTCATCCAGTCCGAACATCAAATTCATATTGTGCACGGCTTGTCCCGATGCTCCCTTTACAAGGTTGTCGATCATGCTGATGATGAAAACCTTGCCATCATGTTTTTCAACAAACACCATTGCTTTGTTTGTATTGACCACCTGTTTCAGGTTAGGATTGGTATCTGTAACCGTAACAAAGGGATGGTCTTTATAATAATCTTTATATAATTGTACAGCTTCTTCCTGGCTGAGGTCACTGTCGGAATAAGCCGTTGCCATAATGCCACGGGCAAAATTCCCGCGTACCGGTACAAAATTGACAGGCTTATCAAAGCCGTTCTGCAATTGTTGGATCGATTGTTTTATCTCGCCTAAATGCTGGTGCGAAAACGCCTTGTAAACCGAAACATTGTTATTTCGCCAACTGAAATGCGAAGTGGATGTCGGTTTTTGTCCTGCACCTGTTGAACCGGTGACCGCGTTCACGTGAACTTCATTTAATTTTCCGGCAGCAGCCAAAGGCAACAGGGCTAATTGGATGGCCGTTGCAAAGCAACCCGGGTTGGCAATCTTAGTGGCCGACTTGATGGCTTCCATATTTAATTCGGGCAAACCGTAAACAAAGTCGTTCCCTTCTGCTTTAATACGATAGTCGTGACTGAGGTCGATGATTTTGATGTGCTCAGGAATGTTGTTTTCTGTCAGAAATTCCTTTGACTTGCCATGACCCATGCATAAAAATATCACATCTACTTTGTCGGTATCCAATTTAGGGGCGAAGTTCAAGTCGGTGTCTCCCAGCAAATCAGTATGAACCGCAGCTATTGGATTCCCGGCATTACTTGTACTTTGAACGCATGTGATTTCCACATTGGGATGAGTCAGTAAAATTCTTAATAACTCACCTGCGGTATATCCGGCGCCCCCAACTATTCCTACTTTAATCATTTCTTATTAGCTATAGAGTGAAACGATACCCGTCGCATGCCATTTGTTATGGACGTGAATCGATTGTTGCATAGAGCCGTTTTGCGTTGGTCTCGTATGCTATAATGGTTATTATTTTATAACGTTCTGCATTTTTAGGGCCTACCCACGAACATTATTTGATATCTAGCTGTCCTTTATTAACTGCGTTAAAAATTTTAAGCTGATTGCCCAGTATGGTCGTAAACCCTTTTACATCATCACCGCTCCAACCTTTGTTTACTTCGCCATAATCTCCAAAACCTGAGTTCATCAAATCATTGTCTGATTCAATCCCTACCAATTCGAAGCGATAAGGCATCAACTTGAGGATCACCTTTCCTGTTACATTCTGCTGGGAATTGTCAAGGAACTTCTCGATGTCCCTCATCACAGGCTCCACATATTGTGCCTCGTGCAGTAGCATTCCGTACCAGTTACTCAGTTGCTCTTTCCAGTACATCTGCCACTTGGTAAGCGTATGTTTTTCCAGCAGGTGATGCGCCTTGATAATTAACATTGGTGCCGCAGCTTCAAATCCCACTCTACCTTTGATGCCGATAATCGTATCTCCCACATGCGTATCGCGCCCGATAGCATAGGCCGAACCGATGGCTTCTATTTTTCGGATGGCATCTACCGGTACATCAAAAGTTTCTCCATTTACGGAAGCTATCTCACCTTTGGCAAATTCAATAATCAATTCGGTTGGCTCTTTCTTCTCAAGTTGACTTGGATAGGCATCTTCGGGTAGGTTTTGGTTGGAAGTCAAAGTTTCCTTGCCGCCAACACTGGTGCCCCAAAGGCCCTTATTAATGGAATATTCCATCTTTTTCCAGTCTCTTTCGACCCCATGTTTCTTTAAATATTCGATTTCCGCTTCACGCGAAAGGGTTAAGTCACGGATGGGTGTGATAATTTCAATCTCAGGCGCAATAATCTGGAAGGTCAGGTCGAAACGAATCTGGTCGTTACCGGCACCGGTGCTTCCGTGCGCAATGTATTTGGCTCCTATTTTACGCGCATAATCCACAATGGCATATGCCTGAAAAATTCTTTCGGAACTAACTGACAATGGATAAGTATTGTTTTTAAGGATGTTTCCGTAAATCATGTAGCGGATACAATTACGGTAGTAAATATCCGTAACATCTAACGTTTCGTGCTTGGAAACACCAAGTTTGTATGCGCCTTCTTCGATGGTTTTCAGCTCATCGTCAGAGAAACCTCCTGTGTTAGCAATGGCAGAATATATGTCCAGATTCTTTTCGTGCTTTAAATATTTAACACAAAATGAAGTATCTAATCCACCGCTAAATGCTAAAACTACTTTTTCCATTATTATAATTATTTATTGAGCGAATCAAACTTAATCTCCTCGCATTGTTGTTTACGATATTAATTTTGCTTGCAACCTCTTAAAATAAGATACTTTGTTGCTGTCTTTCTTTCTGTTTCCTTTAAGGAACACGGACTGTTTGAACCTTAACCACCTTCCGTACACGCCGAGGCTTTTTTCTTTTTCTAATTTTACGGCGTGTTTGGGATCGTAAAGCATGCCGGTACACAGGCAATGTTTACGGTTTGTCCTGACTAATATGTCATAATTCACACAGCTTTGGCAACCTTTCCAAAACATCTCGTCATCGGTCAATTCCGAAAAAGTGACTGGTTTGTAACCGAGTTCCGAATTAATTTTCATCACGGCCAACCCGGTGGTCAACCCAAATAGTTTGGAATTCGGGAATTTGTCCCTCGACAGTTCAAAAGCTTTGGATTTAATCGCCTTAGCCAAGCCTTGTCCTCGATAGCTATCCACCACTATTAAACCTGAGTTGGCTACAAACCTGTCGTGTCCCCACGATTCGATATAGCAAAAGCCGGCAAACGCTTCTTTGTACAAGGCAATGATGGCCTTCCCTTCGTTTATTTTTTGAATGATGTAACCAGGGCTTCTCTTGGCAATACCAGTCCCTCTTACCTTTGCTGCATCAGCGATTGTATCGAGAATCTCATCTACATATTTTAAATGAGATTCGTTGGCAACACTTATTTTAAAATCGTTATTCATTTATTTTCAACTCCTACAAATCAACTACAAAGTTTTGTTCTTTAACCCAGGAATAAACATTGACAATACTTCAAGAATATGACCTTTTGAAACACCTTCCCTGTTAATCAAAAGTATGGTGTCATCCCCTGCAATGGTCCCCACGATCTCGTAAGGGTCGTGGCTGTCAATTATCGAAGCTATGCCACCTGCAAATCCAGGTCGTGTTTTGATGACCGCCAGGTTGCCAGTAAAATCAATTGAGTCAACGCCGCCAATTGGAAAATCATCTTGCACATCCTCGTTTGATTTTGCGCCGCCAAAAGGTAATTCATAAATATATCCCTTATCAAGATGCGGGACCTTCGCTACCTTTAAAAATTTTAAGTCTCTGGAAAGGGTGGCTTGTGTTGTCATAAAACCTTCCTTCTCTAAAAGTACTAACAGATCTTCCTGACTGCTCACTTTCTGAGAACTGATAATGTTTTGAATAGCGGTTAGTCTTTGTGCTTTGATTTTCATTGCATAAATATTCAATTGCACTGCAAAAATATACACTTTTTAAAAATATTCAAAAGGATTTTGCAAAATATTTGTATTTTTGCACCCAATATATCTTGGCAAAATATGTGTTGTTGGTTTATTTACAGTTAATAATGCTGTTTTTGAAGGTGCTGGTTTAGGAAGATTATCTGGGATATGGCATAGGAATTCAGGAACTTGTGATTTCTTTAACGCTATTTTGTTGAGAATAAAAATGCATAAGAATACGTTTACATCAATTTTATAATAGCCAATTACAAATGAACAAAGACATTAAAAAAGTAGTAATACTTGGTTCGGGAGCGCTAAAAATCGGCGAAGCAGGAGAGTTTGACTATTCAGGTTCACAAGCCCTTAAGGCATTGAAAGAAGAAGGTATTGAAACGGTTTTGGTCAACCCAAACATTGCTACTGTTCAAACTTCGGATAAAATTGCCGATAAGATTTATTTCTTGCCGGTGACCCCATATTTTGTGGAGGAAGTCATTAAAAAAGAAAAGCCGCAAGGTATATTATTGGCATTTGGTGGTCAAACTGCCTTGAACTGCGGTACCAAGCTTTATTTATCGGGAGTGCTGGAAAAGTACAATCTGGAAGTGTTGGGAACACCGGTTCAATCCATTATCAATACCGAAGACCGTGAGATCTTTGCCAATAAGCTAAAAGAAATTGATGTAAAAACACCTATCAGTATAGCGGTGACTTCTGTTGAAGAAGCGGTAAAAGCTTCCGATGAGATAGGGTTTCCGATTATAGTAAGAGCTGCTTATACACTAGGGGGTATGGGTAGCGGATTTTGCTACAACAAAGAGGAACTGGTAACGCGTGCCGAAAATGCCTTCTCATACTCAAACCAGATCCTGGTCGAGGAATCGTTGAAAGGATGGAAAGAGGTGGAATACGAGGTGGTTCGCGATAAATACAATAACTGTATTACGGTTTGTAATATGGAAAACTTCGACCCGCTTGGAATCCATACAGGCGAGAGTATTGTTGTTGCACCATCGCAAACGTTATCGAATTCAGAATATCATAAACTGCGTGAGTTGGCCATTAAAATCATCCGTCATATCGGGGTGGTTGGGGAGTGTAACGTTCAATATGCGCTCGACCCAAAATCGGAGGATTATCGTGTAATCGAGGTGAACGCCCGTTTGTCTCGTTCCAGTGCCCTGGCTTCCAAGGCGACAGGTTACCCATTGGCATTTGTAGCGGCTAAACTTGGGTTGGGTTACGGATTGCACGAACTGAAAAACTCCGTTACCAAAACAACAACTACCTTTTTTGAGCCTGCCTTGGACTATGTGGTTTGTAAGATTCCGCGTTGGGATTTGAACAAATTTAACGGTGTGAGCAAGCAGATTGGCAGTAGTATGAAATCGGTAGGTGAGATTATGTCTATCGGCCGTACTTTTGAGGAAGCCATTCAAAAAGGACTAAGGATGATTGGTCAGGGGATGCACGGTTTTGTGGCTAACCAACCGTTGAAAGGAATCGATGTTAAAACAGAGCTTGCCGAACCAACGGATCAACGGATTTATGCCATTGCCGAAGCCTTTAAGATGGGTATGAGTGTTGAAGAAATCCATACATTAAGTAGGATTGACCACTGGTTTTTGGAGAAGCTAAAGAATATACATGACCTGGAAGTAGAGTTAAGAGGATATACGCACCTGGAAGACTTACCCGATGATCTGTTGAGAAATGCCAAACGTTCCGGGTATTCCGATTTCCAAATAGCCCGCTGTGTGTTTAAGAGCACAAGCGAGGTGATTGGAAACGATTTGCTAAAAGTAAGAGCTGAGCGTAAAAAGCGTAACATCTTGCCGGTGGTTAAGCAAATTGATACCATGGCCGGGGAGTTTCCTGCGCAAATCAACTATTTGTATATGACCTATAGTGGCAGCGAACACGATATAGATTATGAGAATGATGGCAAGTCGGTAATCGTTTTGGGCAGTGGCGCTTATCGTATCGGAAGTTCGGTGGAGTTCGACTGGTGTAGCGTAAATGCACTAAACACGATACGCGACCAGAAATACCGTTCGGTGATGATTAACTACAACCCTGAAACGGTAAGTACCGATTATGATATTTGTGACCGATTATATTTCGATGAGCTTTCGTTTGAGCGCGTTTTGGATGTGGTTGATTTGGAACAGCCCAAAGGGGTGATTGTTTCTGTGGGAGGTCAAATTCCGAACAATTTGGCGATGAAGCTGAATGGACAGAATGTACCTATTTTAGGAACTTCGCCAGAAAATATTGACAACGCGGAGAACCGACAGAAGTTTTCGGCTATGCTCGATAAGCTGGATATTGACCAGCCACGTTGGAGTGAGTTGACTTCGGTTGACGATATCTATACTTTTGCCGAAGAGGTAGGTTTCCCTGTTTTGGTTCGTCCAAGCTATGTGCTGTCGGGAGCTGCCATGAATGTGGTGAGTAACAAAGATGAGCTGGAGCACTTTTTAACGTTGGCTGCTAATGTTTCCAAGGAATACCCTGTGGTAGTTTCCGAGTTTATTGAGGAAGCCAAGGAGATTGAAGTAGATGCAGTAGCTAAAAACGGCGAGTTGGTGGCTTATGCTATTTCGGAGCACGTAGAGTTTGCCGGGGTGCACTCGGGTGATGCTACCATCGTTTTCCCTCCGCAAAAGTTGTATATCGAAACCATGCGCCGGGTGAAGAAGATTGCCAGGGAAATTGCCAAGGCGTTAGATATTTCAGGGCCATTCAACATGCAGTTGCTGGGTAAAAACAACGAGCTTAAAGTGATCGAGTGTAACCTGAGGGCGTCGCGAAGCTTCCCATTTGTGTCTAAAATCCTTAAGGTTAACCTGATTGATATAGCTACGCAGGTAATGTTAGGTATGGATGTGCAGAAACCGAACAAGAACTTGTTCGACCTGGATTGTGTGGGTATCAAAGCCCCGCAGTTCTCGTTCGCGCGCCTGGCCAAGGCCGACCCGGTGTTGGGAGTTGATATGTCATCAACAGGTGAGGTGGGTTGTATCGGAGATAATTTCGACGAGGCAATCTTAACTTCAATGCTTTCTGTGGGGTATTCCATTCCGGAAAAGAATGTGTTGATTTCTTCAGGTCCTTTACGTTCGAAGATGGAATTGCTGGAAAGCGCCAGAATGCTTAAAAAACACGGGTATAATATTTTTGCGACAGGCGGGACTCACAAGTTTTTTGCGGAAAACGGTGTGGAGACCACCCATATTTACTGGCCAAGCGAACCGGACCAGCATCCGAATTCGTTGGAAATGATTCGTAAGAAGGAAATTGATCTGGTAATCAATATCCCGAAAAACTTAAGCACCAACGAGCTGAAAAACGGATATAAGATTCGCCGGAGTGCCATCGATTTTAATATTCCTTTGATTACCAATGCTCGTTTGGCAAGTGCTTTTATTCATGCATTTTGTAAAATGGGCAAGGAAGATATCCATATTAAGAGCTGGCAAGAGTATAAATAGGATAATTAGTAAATCAAAGAAAACTCTCTGTTTTATTAATATCCCTTTGTAACCCCTAACCCCTAAAGGGGAATTCGCTCTCTCCGCGAGGTTCTGGTTCTCCCTTTAGGGAGTTAGAGGGTGTTGATGGACAAAATGAATACCCCTTTGTAATTACCCCTAAAGGGGAATTCGCTCTCTCCGCGAGGTTCTGGTTCTCCCTTTGGAGCCTGTCCCGAACTCGTAATCGGGGGAGTTAGAGGGTGTGGATGGACAAAATGAAGCGTTTTCTTATAGCCACTAATTAGATATTAACGATTGAAGCCACAGGGAATTTTCTCTGTGGCTTTATTTTTTATTCCTTTATCAAGTTGACGTAAAAACCATATCTTTGTCAACTGCATTTTATACCGCTTTTACAATGAAGTTAGTACTTGGTTTTATACAGTACGATGCATTAAAATATGTATAACCGCTTAGAGAGAATTTAGACACATGAAAAAACAACAACTTAATCTGTTTGGAGAGGTAGTTGAACCGACTATTAATGATTCAATTATAATTAAAACAAAAAATACAAGAAGTAAAACCCTGTCTAAAGAGCAGAAGCAGTTTAATCGTCTGGTTAAAAAAATAGAGAAACTTACTGACGACATTGAAAAAAAAGAGCAAATACTTGAAAATACCCTTGCTAAATACCATACAACTATAAATCCGGTAAAAATAGAGATTGCTCAATCGCTGATAGAGTTTGCAAAAAATACACATCAACTTTTGCAAAAGTTTAAATACACCAATGCCCAGCAAAGAGATTTGAGCGGAATGATAGTCAGTCTTCTGGATTCTGCTTTTGTAGAAATTGAACCTGATGAAGAAGTGAGAAAACTATACGACCAATATTCGTTTGAGGGCACCTACGATGAAGCGGTAGAAGAAGATATGGCTTCTCAACTTGAGGATTTAGTCGAAATATTGGAGTTTCAGTTTGGCATAGAACTCGACCGTGACAGTATTCCTGACCCGATGACAGCGTCGCAGGAAGATATTGCGGCTTTTGTTGCATCACTACATCAAAAAATAGATGCAGAACAATCTACAGCCAACACCCGGGAGCCTTCGGGCCAAGAGAAAAAACGCAAAACATCAAAAGCTCAGCATGAAAATGAATTAAAAGAAAAAGCTGCCATGGAGCTTAAAAATAAAAGCCTTAGGTCATTGTACCTCTCCCTGGCCAAAGCCCTGCATCCCGACACCGGGGGTACCGAAGATGAGATTATTCAAAAAGAAGAACTGATGAAGCAAGTTACGCAGGCTTATGACGACAAAGACCTCTCGAGCTTGCTAAAACTTGAGGTTACATGGCTTAAGGGAGAGGTAGGACACACCGGGAATTTAGCCGACAAACAACTCAACGTATATAACCAGGTATTAAGGGAGCAGGTTAAGGAATTAGAACAAAAGCAGTTTAGTATGTCTGTAAATCCGAGATTTTTCGAGATTGAAGATTACTGCTTTGCACAAACTAAAGATATACCTGCGATGTTAGACGAAGAACTTGAGGAATTAAATGTTAGACTGGTTGAATTACAGAATGATATGCTTAAGATCAAAAACAAAAAAACATTGTTGGATTTTTTAAAAACCATTAAAGAAAGTGCCATGCAGAGTACTTCGATTAATTTGCTTGACAACCTTTTTGATGATGAGGAAATGGAAGACTTCTTTTTTTAATGAACTAGTACGAAGTTCGTAAAGTTAGAAAGTAAAAAGTTCGTAAAGTTAGAAAGTAAAAAGTTCGTAAAGTTAGAAAGTAAAAAGTTTATAAAGTGTAATTACTTATCGAAGTTAGATGCTGACATTTACAGCCATTACTTTTGACCTAATGATATTAATCCCGCAATATGCATTAGAAAATCTATTACACATTGAAATTGTTTCAAAACAAGACACTTCGCTGCTTCACTTCAACTCACCAGAACGATGAAAACCTAGTAAGATTGCACTTTCAATGTTCACGACGAAGTGCTAATGCATAATCCGGGTTAATGCAATTTATTGAACGCGCTACTTGTTAGTGCATCTAAGAAAACGCTCTATTTAATAAATTCTCCTTTGTGATTACCCCTAACCCCTAAAGGGGAATTCGCGCTTTCCGGGAGGTTCTGGTGCTCCCTATAGGGAGTTAGAGGGTGTGGATGGACAAAATGAAGCGTTTTCTTATAGCCACTAATTAGCTATGAACGATTGAAGCCACAGGGAATTTTCACTGTGGCTTTGTTTTTACCCACGAATTACACTAATCGTCATGAATTGTTATTTAAAAAATTCTTATTTTCGTTGAGTTTGTTTTTAAAATAGTATTAAATGAGAATTATAAAGGTAAATATATTAATGGTAGTAGCATGTCTGCTTTTTTCAGGAATACATGCGCAAGATAATTTTGAGTTTGAATCCATCGCGGAAACTAAAACAACGGCAGTCAAAAGTCAGGGCAGTACAGGCACCTGCTGGGCCTTCAGTACAGTCTCGTTTATTGAATCGGAAATAATGCGAATGGGAGGTCCGGAACTTGATCTCTCGGAAATGTATATTGTAAAACATACTTATGAAGACAAAGCGCAACAATATGTATTGCTTCACGGCATGGGTAATTTTAGTCAGGGCGGCCAGGCACATGATGTAACCAATGTGATAGAGGAGCATGGTTTTGTGACCGAAAGTGATTTTTCGGGGATGCCGGATACACACATGATTCATAATCATTCGGAGATGGCAACTACGTTAAAAACCTTGTTGGATGCTTACATCAAACAAAAAGGAGCCTCACCTTCGGAGATGTGGTATAAAAATATTCACTCGGTACTGATCAATTATATGGGGGAAGTACCATCTCAGGTTCAGTTTAATAAAAGGACATACTCGCCTGTACAGTTTGCACAAGGTTTTGGGATAGACAAAAACAATTATGTGGAGCTTTCATCGTACACACATCATCCCTTTTATACGCCTTTCGATTTAGAGGTGCCGGATAACTGGTCGCACGACAGATATTACAATTTGCCCATTGATGAACTGATCAATACCATGAAGAGTGCATTGGAAAAAGGTTATTCCATTGTATGGGACGGAGATGTTTCGGAAGATTTCTTTTCGCATAAGAAAGGGGTGGCATTGGTTCCGGAAGATGAATCCAAGGGTTTTGTTCCACAAACGGAGAAGTCAGTGACGCAAGAAGACCGACAAAAAGCTTTTTACTCCTGGAAGGCAACCGATGACCACTTAATGCATATTGTGGGAATGGCCAAAGACCAAAACGGAACGATATATTTTAAAACCAAAAACAGTTGGGGAACAAAAAGCAATCCTTACCAAGGCTATTTATATATGTCGGAACAATATGTTCGCATGAACACTGTTGCCGTGATGCTGCATAAACAAGCTTTGGGAAAGGAGCTTTCAAAGAAACTTTTTAAGTAAACATTTCTCTTCTGCATGAATGAGCTGCAATCCTCCATTCTAAAAAAAATAGAAAGTTACGTTTCGGATAAAATGAACTCGGTGGACGCGGGCCATGATATGCGCCATATTTACCGGGTACTGAAAAATGCCCAAAAGATTAACGAAACGGAGCAAGGTGATGGGTTTTTAATTAAAGCCGGGGTTCTACTTCATGATATAACCGACGAAAAACTTTTCGATAAAAATCAGGCAGAAATAGATTTAGAAATATTCCTGGAGAAAATAGGGCTGGGTGAGCCATTAATTAAAAATATATTTAAGATTATTAATGCCGTTTCTTTTGGTTCTGAGATAGATGGTTCGGGCGATTTGACTTTGGAGCAAAAGGTAGTGCGCGATGCCGACCGTTTAGATGCTATGGGCGCCATTGGCATCGCGCGTACATTTCATTACGGAGGAAGTAAAAACCGGGAAATATTTAATCCTGATTTCCCACCTCAAACATACCGAACTACGCAAGAATACCGAAAAAGTGTTTCTCCTACCATCAATCATTTTTACGAAAAATTGTTGTTGCTAAAGAATAAAATGGAAACTAATACAGGCAGACAAAGGGCAGAAGAGAGACATAACTATATGGTGGGTTTCTTAAGGCAATTTTATAAGGAAATGGATGAGGAAGGATTTTCTTTGGATGGCAATAATTAAACAATTGTGCTGTTATTATAAAACAATTAACTTTGATCTATGTCTAAACGTGAATTGAAACTTCTTCTTGAAGATAATTAAAAATCTGCCTTAAAGATTAAGAAGTATATGAATGGTTATACTTATGAGTCATTTGTAGATAATGATAGGATAGTTGATGCCGTAGCCCGAAACTTTTAAATAATTGGGGAGGCGGCAAACCACATCGATCCAAAGTATAGAAATGAAACCCGGAATTACATGGGCAAAGACTTAGCGGTTTCAGGAATAGGATCATTCATGAATACTTTGGTATAGATTATGAAATAATTATGGGACATAATGGAAAATGACCTTGATTTGTATATTAGTTTAATAGGTGATTTGCTTAAGAATGAGTAATAGCCTACGCAACAAACACACTCCAAATGACCAAGAAAAGAACCACAAAAAAAACGACCAGGCGAAAGTCGTCTGCAAAAAATAAAAAGCAGGCTTCAATTGGGAAAAAGGTTATCGTACTATCATTAAAGGCAGGCGTTTTCTTTATTGGTGTTGCCTTTGTATTTCTGCTATTTGTTTATCTGGGCGTATTTGGCCGCTTGCCCAATACGGAAGATCTGGCCCGGATTGATAATGATATAGCTTCGGAAGTATATGCCGAAGATGGGGTGCTCATGGGCAAATACTACTATCAGAACCGAATGAGTATCGAGAACAAGGAGATTTCGCAACATGCCAAAAACGCCTTGGTCGCCACTGAGGATAAACGTTTCTTTCAGCATCAGGGGTTGGACTTGTTAAGTCTGGGGAGGGTAGCGGTCAAAACTATTTTGTTCAGGGATAAATCGCAGGGTGGAGGAAGTACCATCAGCCAGCAGTTGGCAAAGAACTTGTATCCGAGGAAAAAGTATGGGCCGTTTACCATGTTGGTCAATAAATCGAAAGAAGTTTTTGTAGCTTCAAGATTGGAAGAGGTATATAGCAAGGAGGAAATTCTGACACTATATTTAAATACGGTTCCTTTTGGTGAAGATGTTTATGGGATTGAGGCTGCATCACAACGCTTTTTCAGTAAACACTCATCGGATCTGGAACCAAAGGAAGCGGCGGTTTTAGTAGGTATGTTGGCGGCCAATACCGCGTATAACCCCCGGGTGAATCCGGAAAGGTCTGCTAAGCGCAGAAACATCGTGCTGGACCGGATGACCGAATTCGGTTTTTTGAATAAAGAGGAATCAAAACTGATAAAGGAGTCGGATCTGGGACTGGAATATCATAAAATTGACCATAACACGGGAATCGCACCTTATTTTCGTGAGATTATCCGTAAAGAGGTAACCCGGGTTCTGGAAGAAAAATATGGGGAGCAATATGATTTGTACAGAGATGGACTAAAGATTTATACCACCATTGATCCCACTTTGCAGAAATATGCCGACGAGGCGGTTCAGCAGCATATGGCTTCCTTGCAAAAGGAGTTTAAGTATCATTGGGAAAACCGCGACCCCTGGAAAAAGAAACCATCGGTTTTTTTGAGCGCATTGCATTCGTCTGACAGATATAAAACTTTAAAATCGTCGGGAAAAACGGAGGCTGAGATTCTTGCCGAGATGAAAAAACTCACCAGGATGAGCATATTCGCCTATCCTGATGAAAAAGAGGTGACCCTCTCTCCGTTGGACTCTGTAAAGCATTATCTGAAAATACTCAATACGGGATTTATGGTGATGGATCCGCATTCGGGTAAAATACTTTCCTGGGTAGGCGGTGTCAACCACAAGTATTTTCAGTACGACCATGTTACTTCGCGACGACAGGTGGGCTCCACGTTTAAGCCAATAGTTTACACGGCGGCATTAATGGAAGGAATGTCGCCCTGCGAATATATATCTAATGAGCGCAGGATTTACGAAGATTACGACGACTGGTCGCCAACCAACGCTGACGGTAACCATTTGGGCTTTTATTCATTGAAAGGAGGCCTGTCCAACTCGGTGAATACGATTACTGCTGAAATTATGATGAGAACGGGTGTGGATGAGGTATTGAACCTGGCAGAAAGAATGGGGGTTGAATCGAAGCTGCCGGCCGTTCCCTCCCTGAGTTTGGGTGCCGGGGAGATTTCGTTGCGGGAGATGCTTACGGTATACACTTGTTTTGCCAATAGAGGTTCCAGGACAGAACCATTTGGGTTACTCCGAATCGAAGACAAAACAGGAAAAGTATTGTATGAGTATAAACCTCAAATCAAAGGGTTTCCTGTGCTGGATAATCAGACGGTGAACCTGATGAACCACATGTTACAGGGGGTGGTGGAGAACGGTACAGGTAAAGGGTTGCGCACAACATATAGGCTAAGAAGTCAGATAGCCGGCAAAACAGGAACCACGCAAGACAATGCCGATGGCTGGTTTATTGGTTTTACGCCAAATCTATTGGCGGGAGCCTGGGTTGGGGCCGAAAGTCCAGTCGTTCATTTTCGCACAACAACACTGGGCCAGGGAGCGCACATGGCCTTGCCGATTTATGGCTTGTTTATGAAAAAGGTAGAACAGAACCCTAGATACAGGAAGTATACCAATGCTTACTTCCCAAATTTGGACAGTAAATTAACTGCCATGGTGGATTGTGCCGATTATTCCGAAAACGATCCTGACCGTTCCTTCTTCGATATTTTTAAAAGAGGGAAGGAAAGGCCCGATTCACTTAGCTTAAAGGAATGGAGAGATATCCAGAAAGAAGAAAAAGAGCAGAGAAAAGAAAAGCGCAAAGGATTGCTCAATAGGATGAAAGACTTGTTTAAGAAGAAGAAATAGCTTGTAGCAGGTAGCCACAAGCTATTTGCTTAAATTAATACCCCGATCTCACCATCTGCTCCACATCTTCAGGGTCAATGGGAATTCTTTCCCCAAGTATCCTGCTGCCTGTTTCTGTTACGAGTACATCGTCTTCCAACCGAATACCGCCAAAAGATTTATAGGACTCCAGCTTCTCATAGTTGATAAAATCGTTGAATTTACCTTCGGCTTTCCATTGGTCGATTAATGCAGGGATAAAGTAAATACCGGGTTCGTTGGTAACCACAAAGTTCGGTTCTAACCTGCGTCCCATTCTAAGCGCCGAAAGCCCAAATTGAGAACTTGGTTGAACTTCATCGTTGTATCCTACCAGGCGTTGGTCGTAATCTTCCATATCGTGCACATCCAGACCAATCATATGTCCCAAACCATGCGGCATAAACAGGGCATGTGCACCTTGGGCCACCGCTTCGTCCATGTCGCCTTTCATTAAACCTACTTCCTTTAATCCTGCAGCAATGGTTTTACAGGCTAATAGGTGTACATCTTTGTAGCGAACACCTGGTTTTGTAGCTGCTAATGCATTGTTATTAGTATCTACAACTATTTGATAAATTTCTCTTTGCTTTTGCGTAAACCTGCCGCCAACAGGTGATGTGCGTGTATGATCGGTGGCATAGTGCAGCGGAGATTCACTGCCGGCATCCACCAATAACAAGTCACCTTGCTTCAATGTGTTGCCATGATAGTGGTTGTGCAGGGTTTCGCCCCTGACCGAGCAGATTACGGGGAATGAGGTCATTCCACCACCCGACATGGAAACCCCTTCGATGATACCGGTTACTTCCTGTTCTGTTTTTCCGGGAAGAGCCATCTTCATGGCTGTGGTGTGCATCGCATAGGCAGTGGCCATATGGCGTTCCATTTCCTCAATTTCGCAAGGCTCTTTTACCGAACGAAGTGTAATGCATGCTTTGATTAATTCGGTGGATGCTTTTTCTTCTACCTTGGCAGGATGAACATCCAGCAATTCCCCCAAGGTTATCATATTTTTGCCGCGATAGGGGGGAGTAAAATGAACGGTACGGCCCGAGGAAACAGCTGCACGGACAATCTCTTTTAACTTAGAAAGTGGATAGGTGCGGAAAATCCCAACCTTTTCTGCATTTTCCGTTAGCTTGGCTTGTGGCCCCATCCAAATTATATCGTCCATGGTAAAGTCATCGCCAAAAATCATTTCTTCACCACGATCAAAATCGATCACACCTGCCAGTCCTTGATAATCTAACCCGAAAAAATATAAAAATGTACTGTCCTGCCTAAAATGATAGGTATTGTGCGGATAATTCATGCTGGCATCCACATTGCCCAATATCAATGCAATTCCCTTATTTAACTTGCTCTTTAACCGCTTGCGTCGGTTTATGTAGGTCTCTTTTGTAAACATAGCGTAAAAAATTTTACGGCAATATAAAAAATGACGGGGAAGAAAAATATGTGATAGGTCAGGGAATATCTAATAATAAAGGCAAAAAAATCCGGCTTAGTCATTCAAGCCGGATAAGATATTCTTATTGGTTAATTTATTCGCAATCAACATCATCAAAATTCGAATCCCAACAATGCCATCCAGTTTTATTATTAATCCAGTTGGTTGCTTTTATCCTTCCGGATAGGTCTGTTCTGTTCATTTCTATATTCAGGTCCTCAAATTGTTGGGTATTGTCGTCGTAAACATGCACATTGTAAAAATAAACATTGTCCGTGCTATTGACGCCATAACCCAGATAGCTGCCATAGCCCAATTCGGTTTCCCTGTCGTTATCCAGTTCCCTGACGTAAGTAATTCTGGTGTCGTTGATCAAATCATCGGTAGCTTCCCAGTCCAGGGTCAGCATGGGTTCATTAAAGTCATAGCTATGATTCATGGCCCATGAGCCTCCGGATCCATCAAGGTCGGAGGTGCCTTCAAACCAAAGGAAATCATTATAGGGCTCCGCGCCTGAGTAACTGACTCTCATTTCCCATTTAATATCGCTGGTTCTTATTTCACCTGTGAGCCGGGCAGAATAATCCGAGAAAAAACCACCGAGAGAATAAGACCATTGCCATTTTTTATTTCCAAGATACACAGGGCTTTGTGTGAAGGAGTGCCGGTAGGCTGCTACTGGAACTGCCAAAATAATATTAATGTAGGTGTTCCAGACTAAAACGTTAATGCGGGCAACGTTATAGTTGCTGATGAACTCGGCATTGGAACTTTTAAGCTGCTCTGCCATAGCAGGGTTGTCTGTAAATGCGCTGAAATCAGGAATTAGACTTTCTTCCGGTGGCAGAATGGGGGCGGTATCCTCCTTGTTTTCATCATCGGAACAAGCAGTGGCAATTAATAATGCAGCAATGGCAAGGATTGAAATAAATTTCCTCGTTTTCATCTGAATTTAATTTTAGTTAAAAGTAAAGATTACGATAGTTTGTAAATAACGTTGCCATGTTGCAAAAAATTGTTTGGCGTGAAGAAGTTGAATTTTACTCCAGGCAGTAGTAACCGCTGTATATCAATGTGCTAAATAAAGCATATTACTTATAATATGATAATACCGTTTTGACTATTCACCTCGAGTAAACATTTTACTCAGGGGGAGTTTTTTGGATTGGAATAGCAGGGGTAGCTGAGAAATGAAATGGGGTAATTTATGTCGGAAAACCAATGTTTTAAAAGAAAACTAGTGTGATGAATGTCCTGAGGGTAAGAACGGAATTTGTATTGGGAAAATGAAATATATGAGATATTTCCACAACATTGTTGTTTTTTTATAATAGCCTCTTATATAATATTAACGAAGTGTTAAAAAAATTAATACAAATTAACATATGTAAAAAGCACAAAACCAAATAGATAATAAAAAATGTAGTGGTAAAGATGAGGTATAATAAATATTGTTGTGGTTTAATAGGTGTTCTTTATTAGGCAAAAGTACCTATATGTACCGATATTTGCACAGTATTAACAATCTAAAATCATATGGAATGAGGTTACTAATTTTAAATCTGATGCTTGTACTGTTTTCAGTTTCTGTATTGGCCCAGGACATTATTAATGTTTCCGGGAAAGTTACAGACCAAACAGGCGAGTCAGTTATAGGTGTTTCTATATCTATAAAAGGAACTATTCAAGGTACTATAACCGATATTGATGGTAACTATAATATTAGTGTACCATCCAATGGAATTCTTGTATTCAGTTTTATCGGTTTCGATACACAGGAAGTACCGGTAAATAATCAAGCTAGTATAAATATAACGTTAGTAGAATCGGTTACCGGGTTAGACGAAGTAGTCGTGGTTGGTTATGGTACCCAAAAGGTAAAGGATTTAACTTCCTCCATCGCTACGGTAAAAGCGGATGAAATTGTTAAAACTCCTGCGGGACAAACCATGCAGGCGCTGCAAGGAAAGGTGGCAGGTATGCAAATTGTTAGTGCCGGTGCACCGGGTGATGAGCCAACTGTTAGAATACGGGGTGTCGGTTCTTTTCCTAGCAGTAGTGATTCTAAGCCTCTTTATGTGGTGGATGGGATGTTTTTCGACAATATCGACTTTCTTAATCCGTCAGATATTGAAAGCTTATCAGTTCTTAAGGATGCTTCAGCTTCAGCAATATATGGTGTCAGGGCAGCAAACGGCGTGGTTTTAATAACGACAAAGAAGGGTAACCTAAAAACGAAATCCACTATCACCTATGATGGTTATGTCGGTGTTCAGGTGGCTCAAAATGTATTGAAAATGGCGAATGCCGAACAGTTTGTCGACTATGCCAACCAAACCGGATCGGCAGCGGATATAAGTTTCGTGGAGAGTGCCATGCAAAGGTTTGGTAGAAGTCGCATAAACCCGAATATACCTGCCGTAAACACCGACTGGTATAAAGAAATTATGCATTCTGCAGCCACACAACAAAATCATTCACTTTCCATTGTTGGAGGAAGTGAGAATACGGCTTATTCGTTTGGTGTGAGTTATTTTGAACAAGAAGGACTGCTTAAAACGAAAAACGCCTACAAGAGATTTAATTTTAGGGGAAAGCTGGATCAACAGGTTAATAATTGGTTGAAAGCCGGAATAAATGTGAATATGAGCAACGGCATAAAGTACTTGGCTGATGATGCTGCATGGTTTAAGGCTTACCATGCGGTTCCGATTTTGCCGGTATATGATGATGAAAATTTTGCTGAGATGGTAGCCCAGGGGCATGAGAATCCGAGTAACTATGCAAATGCTAAATTAATTGGTTATCGTGGGTCACAAAACCCATTTATAAACCTTAAATATAGAGATCACAGGCAGGATATCAGAAAAGCACTTACAGGAATATACTCGGAAATAAGTATTATCCCGGAGAAGTTAAATCTAAAAACGAGTTATAATTTGTCGGTTCTGCATATTAAAGACAGAAACGTAGGTTTACCTTATGATTTAAATGGCGATGAAGTAAGACCGCTATCTACACTCAGTACTTACCGGGCATTGGACGTAAATCAGTATTTGGATAATGTGTTAACATTTACGGATAGTTATGGAGGCCATAATGTTTCGGTAATGTTAGGGACTTCATACAGAGATGAATGGTACGATTATTTAAGTGGTTCGGCAGAAGATGTTCCCCAAAATGAAAACTCGTGGTATATCGGACAGTCCCAGTCAGAGACATCAAAACAAGTAGATGACAATGCGGAACGAATATATGGTCTTTCGTACTTTGGACGAGTAGCATATAATTATAACAGCAAGTATTTGGCATATTTTACCCTACGACGGGATGGAACATCCAAATACCAGGAAAAATGGGGTACCTTCCCTGCCTTTGGGCTGGGGTGGGTAGTTTCGGAAGAAGATTTCTTTACTGATAACGTTAATTTCATTAATTATTTAAAAGTACGCGGAGGTTGGGGAAAATTAGGAAATGATAAAATCAAAAGACAAGATGGTGCCAATACCACAAATCCTCAATTTCTTGCCATCAATGATACGCAGGTAACCGGAACAACAACTACCAGTACCTTTGGATATCTGGGTTGGGAAACCGTTAAAGGGACAAATATTGGGATCTCGGCTAAGTTTCTGAATAATCAACTTAGCTTAGAGTCGGATTATTATATCCGGAATACAGAAAATGCTGCTATACCCGTTAGTCTTAAACTGCAGTCAGGAAGCGTACTGAAAAATGTAGGAACGATCAGGAACTCTGGATTTGAATTGGCAGTGAGCTATAACGGAAAAATCACAGATGATCTTAAATATATGGTCGGTGCCAATATGGCGACCCTTAAAAATGAGGTGCGCGACTTGTTCGGACAAGCCTTTATTAACGGCGGACAGGCAGAATTCCGGCAAAGGTCGCAGGTTGGCGAACCATTATTATCTTTCTACGGATATGAAGTGGAAGGCGTTTACCAAAATCAAGCTGAAATAGATGCGGACCCTGTGGCTGTTGACAATGGATTGGTCCCTGGAGACTTCAAATTTAAAGACCAGGACAACAGCGATGTGATCGACGATGATGATAAAGTGTTTTTGGGGTCTTATATTCCGGACTTAACCTATGGAGGGGTTTTGGGGCTTACTTATAAAAATGCCGAGTTTTCAATGAATTTCACAGGTCAAAGCGGTAACAAAATCCTAAACCGGAAAAGAGGTGAAATTATCTGGACCAACGACACAAATATAGATGCGGATTTAGCCAACAATCTATGGAATGGCGAAGGAACGTCGAATAAATACCCGTCGGCATCAGGATTAAGAAGAGGCTGGAATCAAAACTTTAGTGATTATCTGGTAGAGGACGGCTCGTTCTTTAGAATTCAAAATATTCAGGTAGCCTACAATATTAAAGGAGAACGTTGGTTCGGCCAAGGTATGCCTGATGCACGAGTGTATTTTACTGCGGAAAGACCACTAACGGTATTTGATTATAACGGCTTTAATCCTGAGGTTCCCAACGGAATCGATCGCCAGTTTTATCCGGTACCATCCGTTTATACCGTAGGACTTAATCTTAAATTCTAAACTCTATATAAAGATGAAAAAGATATTAAAATATTATATGTCTGTGCTGCTTTGTGGATTACTTCTGTTATCTATGTTCAGTTGTGCCGACAAGTTAGATGAGCCTTTTGAGGATGAGGCTTTCACCAGTGATGTAGATTATTCGAACGGTGAGGATATGATCCTTCCTATGTTAGGGGCCTATTATGGATTATATACCCGGGGATGGGAAGAGCCAATTACGCTAGGACTGCGAGGGGATGATGTAAACGCGGCCGGCGACCAGGTGCCCATGCAGGAACAAGATCAGTTTAAATACCTGCCAAGCCATTGGAATTCGAATGCCATTTGGCAAGGGCATTACAATGATATCGTCAATGTGTTTACCGCCATGGATGAAATTGAGAAGTACAGGCCGGCAGCTGCCGATGATGCTTTGGCGGATCAGTATATTGCGGAATGCCGTGTAATTAGAGCGTACCTGTATCTGAATATATCCAGAACCTATGGAGGGTGTATTGTGATTGACCAGTTGGATAATATCCAAAATACGCCGGTAAGTAACAAGGCAGAAGTAATGCAATATATAGTAGATGAGATGACAGAGGTAATTCCTAATTTGATGGATTTACACCCCAATAAACGGGACGATATAAAGGGAGGAATAACCAGTTATACAGCATATGCAATCCAGGCATTAGCCTACCAGGAAATGGAAAATTATCAGGGAGTTGTACACGCCACATCCCAAATCATTAGTTCAGGCGAATATGAACTGGCTGCAGATTTTTACCATTTATTCAAAAAAGCAGGCAAACTGGATGATGAAAATATTCTGGAATTTCAGTATTCAGACTTTGGTCAGGGAGAAGGAGATAGGTTCGCTTTCTTGTTTGCCCCGTTTGGCATTGGAGGCTGGACCCCTGTTGTGTCAGGAGCAGGTGCCGGATGGGGTTTCTATGAACCTACCATGAAATATATATCTTTTATGCTGGACCGTGGGGAAACAGTTCGCCTGGAAACAAGTGTTGTTTTTACACCGGATGGTATTACTGAAATTCAAGATGATTATAGTGGGACCATGCCCGCATGGATTTCCAATGTAAACAGGGAGGGCGATATTTTCAACAACAACGCCCGCTTAAATTTCGGTAGTGGCAAACATATACAACCTTCTACTGAACTAATACCGGGAAGAACAAATCCGGGAAGCAACAAAAATTTTATCGTGATCAGATATGCGGAGATGTTACTGATGTATGCGGAAGCTTTGACAAGAGGGGCTACAAGTAGTATTTCAATGAGCGCTGATCAAGCGGTCAATTTAGTGAGAGCGCGTGCTGGTATGAGTAATTTAAGCAATGTGACCACGGAAGATGTTTTGGACGAAAAATTTGCGGAACTGGCCATGGAATGGGGAACCCGGTTTTACGATATGGTTCGAACCGGCAACACTTCGGAGCTTAGCCACGAAGGTAAAACATTTACCATGGAGGACGCTTATTTGCCATTCCCCGCAGATCAGGTATCGGAGTTGCCGCAATTGGCTGAAGGAATCAACTAAAGATTTAGGAAAATGAAACGAGCCATAAGAAAAGGTTCTCGTATGAGGGTGATTATGTTTCAGGCGAGTTCCATCGAATACATTAGGAATTAAAACTATAATGAGATGAAAACATATTTTAAACTTATCATGTTCGCTTTGGCTATCTTGGTTTTGAATGCCTGCGAACAGGACTATATAGACGGTATAACTAAAGTAGATCCGGGATCGGATGAAGCGAATCCGGTAATTACGGTGAGCTTTCCTCCCGAAGGTTACGAGCTACAGACGAACGAGGATCTGGCTACAATTGATATCAAATTCGAAGTCCGGGACGACATAGAAATAGGTTCAATATCTTTGAAAGTGGATGGAACTGAAATAGCAAGTTTTTCAGAATTTAAAGATTACCGCAAATTTATTGGCAAATATACCTACGACCAGGTTACCACAGGTAGTCACGTGTTAACCATTGATGTAACTGACCTTGAAGGAAAGTCTTCTACCTTCAATGTAAACTTTTCTAAATCTCCTCCTTATGTACCCTTGTATCCCGGGGAGGTTTTCTATATGCCATTTAACAATGAGTACCGCGAGATGAATGGATTGCAACTGGCTACAACCGTTGGGTCACCGGGTTTCAGTGAGGGTATCCAGGGAGGAACAGCTTATGCGGGTTTAGCCGATGCATATCTGACCTTCCCATCCGCTATTTTGCAAGGCGCCACCGCAATGAGTGCCAGCTTCTGGTTGAAGATTGACGATGCCATGGATAGGGCCGGTATTTTAGTGGTAGCCCCACCTGCAGATAATAACAATGACAGGACCAAGGGATTCCGTTTCTTTAGAGAAGCCAGTAATGGAGGTGTAACGCAGCGTTTTAAGTTAAACGTGGGCAATGGTACCTCAGACAGCTGGTTCGATGGAGGTGCAACTGCTGATGTTACCCCAAATACGGGTGAGTGGGATCATTTTGCCTTTACTATATCGGATACCGAAGCAGTGGTTTATGTGAATGGTGAGGTAGTTAAACAAGGTGCTTTCGACGGCATTGACTGGACGGATTGTAACGTGATCTCTATTATGTCAGGAGCACCTAACTGGACCGGATGGAGCCACTTTTCGGATGGAAGTTTAATGGATGAATTGAGGATTTTCAATACTGCACTGACACAAACAGAGATTCAAACCATCATGCTGAAAGAAAAGGCTACTTTCTATATGGACTTTAACGGGGATTACAAAGATATGATCACAGGTACAGACGCAACAGTGGTAGGTTCTCCTTCTTTTGACTATGGAGGAGGCGTTTCAGGGGATGCTTATCAGGGTGCTTTGGATGCTTATTTGACTTTCTCTACAAGTGATATCAGTGTGCAAGGAAGCGAATTTAGTGCCAGCTTCTGGTTAAATATTAATAATGTCCCCGACAGGGCAGGTATCTTAACCATGGGGCCTGAGGATACCGCAAATCCGGATGCTCAAAATGTAAGAACCAACGGATTCAGGTTTTTCCGTGAAGCCTCCAATGGTGGCGCCACGCAACGTTTTAAATTGAATGTAGGAAACGGAACCGCCGATTCGTGGATTGACGGTGGTGAGGCTGCAGACGTAGACCCCACAACAGGTAACTGGGTTCATTTTGCATTTGCGGTGGATGACACAGAGGCAAAAGTATTCATTGATGGAGTACAAGTTAAACAAGGCGACTTCGATGGTATCGATTGGACAGGCTGTAATTTGATGTCTATCATGTCCGGATCCCCCCGCTTTAATGGATGGAATCATAAATCGGATGCAAGTTTGATGGATGAATTATATCTCTTTGATAAAGCGCTTTCGGATGCAGAAGTAGTGCTAATGATGAACGACGGATTATAGTTACAGTGATAGATAATCAAAATTAATGGGTTCTTCCCCTGGCTTTGAGGCCGGGGAAGTACTCCAACGCAGTTGGAGGGATGGGGGTGATTTTAATAATCTGGTTTTATTCGCGAAGTCATAGACTATCCTCTTTTATTTTTTATTTAAACAACATGAGATTAATGCGCGCTTTTCTGTTGGTGATATGGTCATGTTTGCTCCTTACAGTCTCCTGTTCCGATGATGATTCCGGTCCTGAAAAGGCGCCGGAAAAATTAAGCGTTACCTATGTCTATATCGGCGAAACGGAAATTTTGGCTGCTGGCGATAATAAGAATGTTAAAACCGAGGAACGGATTGAAATACGGTTTGATAAATCTGTAGATATAGTTTCTGCTGAAAAGAACATTCGTCTGTTAGATGATTCCGGTCAGGCCATTCATCTGGAATTTACTTTCTTCAATGAAAACAAGTTGGTCAAGATGGATCATGAAGAACTAAGTGAAAATTCCACATATACCCTTTCCATTTCAGGTGGTCTGAAGGGAGGTAACGATGAAGTTTTTAAAGAACAATCATATACTTTTACAACTTTCACCCCACCGTTGCTGCTTGAGTCGATAGTGGTTGATGGGTTTCAGGTAAATCCTGCTGCGAGAATCAAAGATGTAAAAAGGAACGTGTCCATAGAATTTGGGTTTAATTCTTCGATTGAGGCTGAGGATCTCACTGTTTATTCTTCTTTTACCCAAAACGGAGCACCGGTGGGTTATACCTTAAAACAGGTGAATGAAAAGTCTGTCTCTTTTTCTGCAAACCAAGCATTGGAGGGATATAAGAAATTTCGATTCAGGATCTCTTCCAATATCGAAAACCGAATAGGTAAACCATTTGATGGCTTGGAACTAAATTTTTATACCGAACTGGATTCATCTTATAAATTCCCTGAGATATCCGACGATGAGCTCTTGACAAAAATTCAGGAGCAAACATTTAAATACTTCTGGGATTTTGGGCACCCTGTAAGTGGACTTGCACGAGAGCGTAATACCTCCGGTGAAAATGTAACCTCCGGGGGATCGGGTTTTGGGGTAATGGCCATTATTGTTGGTATTGAACGCGGTTTTATAACCCGTCAGCAGGGCGTGGAACGATTAAATACCATGGTTGATTTTCTGGGTAATGCAGAACGTTTTCATGGAGCCTGGTCGCATTGGCTCAACGGGACTACCGGTAAGGCAAACCCTTTCAGCCTGAAAGATGACGGTGGCGATTTAGTGGAGACCTCCTATATGGTAGCCGGATTGTTGGCAGCTCGCCAGTATTTAAATTCGGGCAATGCCATCGAAAACAGTCTGATCACTAAAATCAATGAATTATGGGAGGCCATTGAGTGGGATTGGTATACCCGGGGAGGGCAAAATGTTTTGTACTGGCACTGGTCGCCGAATTATGGTTGGGATATGAATATGAAGATCCAGGGGTATAATGAGGCATTGATTACCTATGTTATGGCTGCTTCCTCCCAAACACATTCTATTTCAGCCGATGTTTATCATCAGGGTTGGGCTAAAAACGGAAGCATACAAAACGGGAATGAATATTATGGCATTTCCTTGCCTCTGGGCAAGAATCTTGGTGGACCGTTGTTCTTTGCGCATTATTCCTTCTTAGGTATCGATCCCCGGAAATTATCCGATAATTATGCCAATTATTGGGATCAAAACAAGAACCATACTTTGATAAACCGGGCTTATTGCATCGAGAATTCAAAAGGTTATGTAAGCTATAGTGCCGATTGTTGGGGACTTACGGCCAGCGATAATCATGAGGGATATTCGGCACATTCGCCAAATAACGACCTGGGGGTTATTAGCCCAACCGCGGCTATATCCTCCATTCCATACACACCGGTAGAGTCCATGCAAGTCATTCGTTTCTTTTATTATTTAATGGGGGATCAACTATGGGGAGAATATGGTTATTATGATGCATTTAACGTAACCCAGCAGTGGACTGCAAGCTCATATTTGGCCATTGACCAGGGGCCTGTTATTATAATGATTGAAAATTATCGTTCCGGACTGATATGGAACCTATTCATGTCGTGCCCCGAGGTACAGTCCGGGTTGAGCAAATTAGGCTTTACCTATGAGTAAGCAGTGGGGGCGATGCGACTTACACGCAACTGTGGATGATTTTTAAATGGCGATAAACATCTGGTAGATCCGTCACCCTGCATTGGTGGGACAGGTTTTATCCGGATAATTAAATCTTGATTCTAAATTTTAGATTGATGAAGAAGAAACAACTACACATATCGGTTATTGTATTGCTTATGGCATTGTTAGTATCAGCTTGTCAGCCTAAACAAGGACATAAACGTGGGGCAACGAACACTATGGCAGCCGTACAAAGTGATTCATTGCTCGACTTGATTCAGTACCAGACTTTCCAATATTTTTGGGATGGTGCCGAACCTAACTCAGGTATGGCTTGTGAGCGAATACATGTAGATGGGCAATACCCGCATAACGACCGGCATATAGTTACTTTAGGTGGTTCCGGCTTTGGTGTTATGGCCATCCTTGTAGGTGTCGAGCGTGGCTTTATCAAGCGTGAGGATGCTTTAATGCGTTTTCAAAAGATAGTGAATTTTCTGTCCGAGGCCGATCGTTTTCATGGTGCCTGGCCGCATTGGCTCAATGGCCGGACGGGTAAGGTAAAGCCTTTCAGTAAGAAAGATGATGGGGGCGATTTGGTGGAGACGGCCTTTATGGTCCAGGGGCTGCTGACCGTTGCCGAATATTTTAAAGGAGGCTCAGCGGAAGAACAACAGCTGGTCGCTGATATCAAGCGGTTGTGGCACGAGGTAGAATGGGATTGGTACACCAAAAATGGTGAAAATGTATTATACTGGCATTGGTCGCCCAACTTTGGGTGGGAGAAGAATTTCAAGGTAGGTGGATACAACGAGTGTTTGATCATGTATGTATTGGCCGCCTCCTCACCGACACACCCTATCAAACCGGAAGTATACCATGAAGGATGGGCGCACAGTGGTGCCATTGCCAACGATACGGTATATTATGGTTTGCCCACCGTTCTCAACTTTTACGAGCACAGCCCCGACCCTATCGGTCCCCTATTTTGGGCGCATTACTCTTATCTGGGACTCAACCCGAAGGGCTTAAGAGATCGTTACGCTGATTATTGGGAATTGAATACCAATCACGCTATAATCCATTACAAATATTGTGTTGATAATCCGAAAAATTATAAAGGATATGGAGCCAACCAATGGGGGCTAACATCAAGTTATTCCATGAGAGGCTATGTGGGTCACCATCCTGGCAAGTCAGATTTAGGGGTGATTTCGCCCACGGCGGCATTGTCGTCATTTCCTTATACACCAGATGAATCCATGCAATTTTTGAAATACTTGTACCTCGAAGCGGATTCTTTGGTGGGCAAATATGGCCCTTACGATGCTTATTCACATTCTGCCAACTGGTATTTGCCACGTTATCTGGCTATTGATCAGGGACCAATACCGGTGATGATAGAAAATTACCGGAGCGGACTGCTTTGGGATTTATTTATGCAAAACCAGGATGTTCAAAACGGCCTGCAACGGCTTGGTTTTTTTATATCCAACTAAAAGAAGATTAACGCACGAGCAGGGATTGGCAGAGAGATGCTGAAAAATAATGTTGAAGAATAGATAAAAACTTAGGTAAATGAAGGTGATAAAGAACATGATGGCACTTTTAATTTTCTGTGCAGCCATTCCCGGAAACGCCCAGGAAATTCTTCCGCAGACCTATTGCAACCCCCTGGATATCGACTATACTTACATGGTGTACAATTCCAGCAGGAATATTTCATACCGTTCAGGGGCCGACCCGGCCGTGGTGGAGTTTCGTGGCGAGTATTACATGTTTGTAACACGCTCGTTTGGCTACTGGCACTCCAACGATTTAATAGAATGGGACTTTATCAAACCCGGACAATGGTTTTTTGAGGGTTGCAATGCGCCAACGGCCTTTAATTACAAAGATTCCTTGTTGTATTTTGCGGGTGATCCGGCAGGGTATGGCAGTATTCTGTACACCGACGATCCGAAAAGCGGAAGATGGACACCAACAGCTTCTATCACCAACAATATACAGGACTCGGAACTATTTATCGATGACGATGGAAAGGCCTATTTGTATTGGGGTTCATCAAACGTACATCCTATCAGGGTGAAACAGTTGAATAAAGATGACCGCATGCTGGAAACAGGTGTCAAAAAAGATTTAATCAACCTGGTAGAGGAAGAACATGGCTGGGAGCGTTTTGGTGAAAATAACTTTCACCCAACCTTAAAGGAAGGGTATATGGAAGGCGCCTCCATGACCAAGCACAACGGTAAATATTATTTGCAATATGCAGCTCCCGGCACACAGTTTAACGTGTATGGCGATGGTGTTTACATTGGCGAAACACCGCTGGGGCCTTTTAAATATATGAAAAACAACCCGATGTGTTTTAAACCGGGCGGATTCACCAATGGTGCCGGCCATGGCATTACGGTTAAGCAAACCAATGGGCAGTATTGGCATTTTGCCACGATGGCGCTCGCTTCCAATTCGCATTGGGAACGCAGGCTTTGTATGTTTCCTGCGTATTTTGACAAGGATGATTTGATGTACGCTGATACGCATTATGGCGATTATCCCAGGTTTGGGACCAATCATCCGACAAAAGCCGGCCAACATTGTGGCTGGATGTTGCTTTCGTACAAAGGAAAGACCACTGTTTCATCCTCGCTGATGCAAATTAAAAAGAGTACTTCCACCGATAATGATTACGAAATATCGGAAATGCCACTTCAAAAGAATGATAAAGGGGAGATTACTTCCGGCGTGTTAACCGATGAAAGCCCCAAATCGTATTGGGTGGCCAAGTCCAACGACGATCAACAATGGGTAAAAATAGAGATGCTGAAGCCTGGAATGGTTTATGCGTTTCAATTGAATTTCCATGATCACCAATCGGGTATCTATACACGCACAGAAGGCCTGCGCCACCGGTTTACAATTGAGGTGTCGGATGATGGTAAGAAATGGCGCACGGTAGTCAACCGCAGTCACAGCTATAAAGATGCCCCCAATGCATATATCGTTCTGAACCAACCGGTGAAGGCCAGGTTTGTCCGCTACAAAAACATTCGGGTGCCGGGCCGTAACCTGGCCATGTCGGAGATTAGGGTGTTTGGTAAAGGTTTTGGCAAACAACCATCGGGAGTGAAAGGCTTCACCATTAAGCGCGAAGCAGACAGGCGTGATGTTACGCTGAATTGGAACAAGGTCAAAGGGGCACAAGGGTATAACATACGCTGGGGCATTGCACCGGGCAAATTATACCAATCATGGTTGATTTATGACGATAATACGCATTTTATGCGCTGTCTCGATCGGGATACACCCTATTGTTTTTCCATTGAAGCATTCAATGAAAACGGTATCTCGGCAAAAAGCAAGATAATAAAAGTTGATTAACGGAAAGTACGGTTGGTAAGCTGCTTCCTTGAGGATAAGAGCTATGTTTCAACCTGTAAATAACGAAAAATACATACCATGAAATTGATTAAACATTTATACCTACTTGTGTTTCTTCCTTTGCTTTCATTGCAAGGGCAGACTAAAAATGGATATGTTAAAAAGGAGTTTATACTAAAACAGGATACCTTAAAGTATTGTATTTTACACCCCCGGGAAATGAAATCAGGAAAAAAATATCCCTTGGTTTTATTCTTGCATGGAGCGGGAGAAAGAGGCAATGATAACCATAAGCAACTCACCCACGGATCTACACTTTTTTTAAATGAAAAAAACAGGAAAAAGTATCCCGCCATTGTTCTGTTTCCTCAATGTCCTAATGGAATTATGTGGACTCACCGCTTAAAAGAAAAATCGGACATAGGCGTATGGGAGTTTGAGTTTCCTTTAAAATCAGGGCCTACTAAAGCTGCTTTTTTGGTCAACGAATTGGTGGAACAACTGTTGACTTCGGGAAAAGTGGATGAAAGAAGGGTGTATATTATGGGTTTGTCAATGGGAGGCATCGGAACGCTTGATTTCTTGTCGCGATGGCCCGATAAATATGCGGCAGCCCAGGTTATTTGCGGAGGTCACGATCCAGCCTTGGTAGATAAATATAAACATGTACCCATTTGGTTTTTTCATGGGGACAAGGACGATGTGGTGCCACCTAAATATGCGCAACAGGTTTATAAAGCACATAAACAGTTAAACCCCCAAACAAAATTCACTATGTATCCCCATGCCAACCACAACAGCTGGGATCCAGCTTTTGCGGAACCAGACTATTTAAAGTGGATTTTTAAACTGAAGAAGAGATAAGAATTGTTGAGTTTAGAGAGAAAATATAATGCCATTTAAATAATATGAATGGGTATAAAATAAAGAAAAATGAAGACGATAAAAAATAACAGTGATCCAGTATTCCCAACTATTTTGTTGTCTATGGCCATATTGGTAATGCATGGTTTGGCATTGATTTCGTGCCAGGCACAACCGGCTAAATTTAATAGTTATAGTGGTGACAAAGATATTGAGCAGAAGGTAGATTCTGTGTTGAGCCTAATGACCCTGGACGAAAAAATAGGGCAAATGAATCAATACTCAGGAAACTTTGCCACAACTGGAGTGGTTAGTGACAATAAGTCGGGGGAATACCTTAGGAAAGGGATGATAGGAAGTACCTTTAATGTTTTTGGGGCAAAGCATTTAAGGATGTTACAAGAACAGAACCTGAAGCATTCGCGTTTGAAGATTCCCATGCTATTTGCGGGTGATGTGGTTCACGGACTTGAAACGACCTTTCCCATTCCATTGGCCGAAGCCTGCTCGTGGGACCTGGATTTGATGGAACAGACAGCACGCATAGCCGCAGAAGAAGCCACAGCGTCGGGAGTGGCATGGAACTTTGCTCCCATGATAGATGTGAGTCGCGACCCACGATGGGGACGTGTGATGGAGGGGGCCGGCGAGGATGCTTATTACGGTTCACTGGTGGCACGTGCACGAGTGCGCGGATTTCAGGGTGTTGAAGACTATACGGACCTGTCGAAACCGAATACAATGATTGCTTGTGCCAAACATTTTGTGGCCTACGGAGCCGGTCAGGCCGGACGCGATTATCACTCGGTGGACATTTCAAACCGGAATTTGCACGAGAATTACTTACCTCCCTTTAAGGCGGCAGTGGATGAAGGGGTGGGGTCGTTTATGACCGCATTTAACGACTTGAACGGTGTTCCATGTACCGCCAATAAATACCTTTTTACCGATATTCTTCGCGATAGATGGGGTTTTGGAGGAATGGTAGTGACCGACTATACGGCCATCATGGAACTGATACATCATGGTGTTGCACAAGATCTTAAGCATGGTGCCCAATTATCTCTGGATGCCGGAATAGATATGGATATGATCAGTGAAGCTTTTGTTACCCACCTCAAAGATTTGGTGGAAGAAGGGGAAGTGGATGAAAGCCAAATAGATATTGCCGTATCTCGAATCCTGGAAATGAAATTCTTGCTGGGGCTATTTGACAATCCTTATCGTTACTTTGATGAGGAAAGAGAGCGGCAAGTGGTGATGAATCCTGATTTTCTTGAGGTGGCCCAAAAGGCAGCCCAACGATCCATTGTGCTCTTAAAAAACGAAAACAATATTTTACCGCTTAAAAAAGACATAAGAAAAAAGGTTGCACTTATTGGACCTTTTGTCGAAGAGCGAAATAGTTTAAATGGAGAATGGGCCATCAAAGGCAATAGGGATAAAACCGTTACCTTAAAAGAGGGCTTGGAGGAGAAATATGCCAATGGCGTTGTATTGTTTTCCTATGCACAGGGAACGACCTTACCGCTAATCGATCGTGCCACCAGACACATATCAACAACGATGGTTCCAAATGACAATGGTTTTGCAGAAGCTGTTGGTGTTGCAAAAAAGAGCGATATTATTCTGGTAGCCATGGGCGAAGAATATAATTGGTCGGGCGAAGCAGCATGTAGAACAGATATAACCTTGCCGGGCAATCAACGCAAATTGCTAAAGGAACTTAAAAATACAGGTAAGCCTATCGTTTTAGTCCTTTTTAACGGGCGACCGTTGGATTTATCATGGGAAGCAGAAAACATGGATGCTATCGTAGAGGCCTGGTACCCGGGAATCATGTCGGGTCATGCGGTGGCCGATGTGCTCTCAGGTGATTATAACCCCTCAGCCAAATTGGTGATGACGTTTCCACGCAGTGTGGGGCAAATACCCATTTACTACAGTGTTAGAAACACGGGCCGTCCATTCAATGCAAATGCACCCAGCGATTATAAATCATCTTATATCGATGTGCCCAACTCCCCGCTATATCCGTTTGGTTATGGACTGAGCTATACTTCGTTTAGTATTTCGGATGTGAAGTTAAACCAAGAAGCGATAAGTCCGGGACAGCAACTGACCGTATCGGCCAAAGTCACCAACAATGGAAGTGTTTTCGGAGAAGAGGTGGTACAGTTGTATATTCAGGATGTGCAAGCAAGCGTAACCCGCCCCCTGAAGGAACTCAAAGGATTTGAGAAAATTGCACTGGAAGCAGGAGAAAGTAAAACGGTTACTTTAAGCATCTCCTGGGAAGACTTGAAATTCTATAACATCAATATGGATTTCGTAGCAGAAGAGGGTAAGTTTAAATTATGGGTAGGTAACAGTTCTGATGATGAATCAAATGAATTGCAATTTACACTAAATGCATTAGTACCTTAATATTTCTTACCAAAAAGGGCAGAAATATTAAGGATGTATTTTAGGTTAGTGGCAATGCGGTCAACGGATGGACATCGCCAAGTGTTATTAACACACGTAAATCTATGTTGCGCATAATCTTTTTATCTCTTATGGTATGGTTAGCCCAACTTGCTTTTGCTGTTAAAAATCAAAAGCAACATTGATCGCCCGATAGGGTATTTGAGTTTTGTTTCCCTAAAAGGAAAGACTATTGTAAGCGGCATTAAAATCAGAAGAATCCTATAAAAGAACGAATTATGTATTTAAAACTAATCGTATTATTTAGCGTTGCAGCGCTGGTTACAGGATGCAGCACAGGCACGCCAAAAGAGACTAAACGACCCAATATCTTGTTTATCATGTCCGACGACCACGCGTATCAGGCCATCAGTGCCTATGATAATACATTGACAACTACGCCCAATATCGACAGGATTGCCAAGGAAGGAATGTTGTTTACGAATGCCTGTGTCACCAATTCAATTTGTGCACCATCACGTGCTGTATTGTTAACGGGTAAGCACAGTCATATCAACGGAAAGGTAGATAACCGTTTCCCGTTCGATACTACACAGGTCACCTTTCCCCAAATTATGCAACAGGCAGGATATCAGACCGCCATGTTTGGGAAGCTTCATTTTGGAAATAACCCCAAGGGCTTCGACCAGTTCCGTATTTTGGATGATCAGGGGAGTTATTATGCCCCCGATTTTTTTACCAAAAACGAAGGCAAAATCAATATTAAAGGCTACACAACGGATATCATCACAGATATGACCATCGATTGGTTAGATAAAGAAAGAAAATTGGATAAACCGTTTTTGTTGATGTACTTCCATAAAGCACCGCATCGCGAATGGTTTCCTGCTCCGCGACACCAAAAAGAATACATCTCAAAAACCTTTCCTGAACCGGCTACTCTGTTTGATCAATTCGAAACCAGGGGAACAGCGGCTAAAACAGCAGAGATGAACCTGGTTGATCATATGAATTGGGCCGGGGATTCTAAAATTTACCCCGACGTTATGGATAAGTTAGGGTTGAAACCCTATATGAAATGGGATATTTCAGCTTTTGAAAGGGAATATAACGGAATGACACAAGAAGAAAGAGAATCCTGGGATAGGCATTATCGGCCTATGAACGAGAAATTTGTTCAGGCCTATCCAAATATGTCTAGGGAAGATCTAATGCACTGGAGGTATCAGCGTTATATGCAGGATTATTTGGGTTGCATTGCCTCGGTTGACGAAGGTGTTGGCAGGGTATTGGATTATCTCGATGAAAGTAAGCTGGTCGATAATACCATCGTGGTTTATACTTCCGACCAGGGGTTTTATTTAGGTGAACATGGTTGGTTCGATAAAAGGTTTGCCTATAATGAGTCGTTTAAAACACCATTGCTGATCAGGTGGCCAAATGTGGTAAAGCCTGGTATCACCAACGACGAGATGGTTCAGAACTTGGATTTTGCGCAAACCATGCTAGAGGCAGCCGGAATAGTGCCCCCCGACGATATGCAAGGGGAAAGCCTGGTTCCGATCCTGAAAGGGGAAGTGGAAAAGGTAAGGGTTGCGGCATACTATCATTATTACGAGTACCCTTCCATTCACATGGTTAAAAGGCATTATGCCATCATCACCAAAGCGTATAAATTAATTCATTTTTATTACGATGTGGATGAGTGGGAGTTTTACGACCGTAAAAAAGACCCTTATGAAATAAACAACGTTTATGATGATCCGGCTTATGCCGAAGTAGTCCAGGAATTAAAGTCTGCGCTGGAAGCACTCCGCATAAAATACGAAGATTCCGCCGAGCTGGACCAAAAGTATATTGAGGCCTATAAGTGATTTTTGACTAGGTCATATATTTTAGTCTTGGAGTTTCTTCGTACCGAAGTGGTTTTCTGTTTAAAACTCCATAATCTTTGAGGTTAAGTTTTCTTCAGGCTTAAGCCCCATTTTTTTTCTTAACCTATATCTGCTAACCTCAACGCTCCTAACCGTTATGCCAAGTAAAATAGATATTTCTTTAGAATTCATATTCATTTTAAGCAGCGAACACAAACGTAAATCACCAGGGGATAATTCCGGATATTCATGTTTAAGCTTATCGTAAAAACCACTTTGGGAAGCTGCAAAATGTTGTTCGAAATTCAGCATATCTCTTTTTTGCGTCATCTGGTTATCAATAACATTCACAATTTTGGAGTAGTCGCGTTGAGGGAATCTGCCTTCAAGCCTTTTGTAGATATGGTGCAGTTCGTCTTTGATAGTGTTGATTGATTTATCCTTCTCCACTAATGCATTGGCCGATACGGTAAGTTTACTCTGTAGGTTTTCCAGTTCTTTTCTTAGCACATCTTCCCGTAATTGTGCAATGGTAGATTTGTTCTGTTTGTGCTGGTTCTCATGTTTTTGTTCTATTTCGGAGGTTCGTTTTTTTATTATTCGATGGTTGAAAATGACCATAAACACAATGGAGCCAATAATAATAACAATAATGGTAAATATACCGGCTTTTGATGTATACCACGGATATAATACTTCAAATGGATATTCTACGATGTTGGAGGATTTTCCGTCGGAGTACACTGCCTTTGCGCGAAAGATATATTTGCCGGCAGGAATATCGTTTATCACAACGCTATTCTCGGAACGGTTATCCACCCAATCGTCCATCAGGTTTGTTATCGTGTACCGATAATTAACTTTATTGGGCCCGAAGTTGACAGCTGTTAAGCCAAATTCTATCGAATTATTTTTGTTTTTTAATTGTATCGGAATTTCATTGTGGAGAGGGAGTTGGGCTTCCTTGTTTTTTAACCCACTTCTCCCATTGTACACACCTGAAATTACCAAAGGTAAATGCATGGTAGAGTCTTTGTTGTATATAGGTAAAACAGCAATGCCATTTTCCAGACAAAGAACGCTTGTTTCCCCGATTATCGAAATATTTTGATATTTGTCAGGGAATGAATACGGGCTGTCGAGGGTTAGTGTGTGTTTTATGATGGTTGTGTCGGAATTATGTTGTATTAGGGCCGCCTCATTATCGGTTATCACCCAAAAATAGTTTTTGCCCGCATTTACAATCCTAACAGCTTCTTTAAACCTTCCTAATGCTTCGTTAAGTTTTTTATAGGGTAGCATTTTGTCGTTTAAATCATCGTAGGTGTATATTTCTTCACCGGTTGTTACTACAACCCTGTTGTTGAGCTTAAAAACGTTTAGGCCGTAATCTGTTGGAAGGCCATTTTTTACGCCAAACGAATGGTTGGAGACTATGGTTTTTAAATCACCTGAAAGCCGCAAGCGATTTAATCCTTTTATCTCGTGACTCATCCAGATGTATCCGGAGTGGTCCATCTCAATAAAACGGCACGAGCCCTGGAACCCCTGTACAAAGTGTGAAAATACCCATTGGTTGTTGATCCGCTTTTGCAATCTTATCTTGTAATAAGTGGATTCAATAAGCCATTCTTCTCCCTGGTGTTGGAATGTCATAAAATCGGTGCCGCCCGATGTTAGTGATAATGCTGTAGCTTTGCCATTATCAATTTTATAAATACCATCGTTGTTGCCGCATAGTAACTCGCCGTTTAATAAATCAAGCTTCCAAATATGCCCATAAACACCTGCCAAAGGTTTTAATTCTTTAAAATTAAGGTTGGCAAGGTTCTGGTTAAAGCGAGTATGGAAAACTCCGTTGTTTGTGCCGATATAAACATAGCCTTGGTGCTCTACGACCGAATAAATAGCGGATGGCGCATAGTCCAGGTCAATATTGTATTCCACCGGTGAGTTCAAGTCGATATAGGATATGCCATTGTCCATCGCTAACCATAAATCTCCCGATTGGTCAATATTCATTCCCAATACCGTGTTGTTTTCAAGTTTGGATTGCCTGTCCAGGTGTTTCAGAATGTTTCCGTTATCGTCAATAATGTACAAACCGCCCTTTAGCGTTCCAATGGCATAAGTGGTACTATCGATAACCGCCGCCGAATTCACGTCGAGTGTCTTAAGCGATTTGTTGGCCTGGCAATCCCATGGTTTTAACGAGCCATTGTTTAACAAGTGTAATCCCGTTTTTCCCTCGCCAACAATGATTCCTCTTTTGCTGGGTATGAAAAACCGTATTGTCGACCTTTGGGCAAAGTCGGTATTGTTTATGGTTTTAAATGTTCCGTTCGCGTAGGTTACAATTCCTTTTCCGCTAACACGTGCGTAAACCTTGTTGTTTACATGGTTCAAAAAAAGTATTTCACCTTTGGGATCAACGTGTTTTACTTCGTTTGTTATTGTATGATATGTAAAAACTGCCGGGAATGATTGAAATATTATTTCATTTTCATGTTTGACGATACTCCAAATTCGCTCTCCCGAAAAAGGGTAAGAATGGAGTTTGTCAGCTAGTGAGGTGTATGCTAAAATGCCCAGGCTGTCTCTTTCCCAATAGCCAAAATCCTCATAACATCCAGAGTATAATCGTTTGCTTTTGCTATCGAAAAATAAAGACCGCATGGCCGATTTAGATTTGTGCTGATGAAGTTGCCAGTTGTTCCCGTCAAATTCGAGCACTCCTCCAGAGTTGCCGAAATAGGCCCTTCCAATATCATCGAAGGCTACAGCCCAGTTTTGGCTCATGGCCTTATACACCGAACGGTTGTAGTTGATTACAAAAGGCCGGAGTGAACGACTATGACCCAATATTCCGCCACAAAAAAACATTAAAACGAATGCAGATATAAAATGTGTAATTTTCATTGGCTGCTGTAGAATTAAAAATAAAAATACTAAAACTGTTTGAGAAGTGGCTACGAATTACGTTTTTAATGCGTATTTCCTTGAATACCTAATGCATGTGTGTATTTAAATTTAAAGATTGCTATATTTGGAATTGACTTTAGGTATTATTAATGAAAAATAAGGCACTCTATTATTTTTATCCACTAATGGTTCTTGTCCCCTTGGCATTTTTGATGTTAAGGCCGGGTTCCTTTAACCTGATCCCTAATACGATATATCATTCGTTCGAAGTTAGCTCCATGCCCGAGTATCAATTTATTATGTGGTTCGATATTGTTTTCCTGCTCATCATGTATGGGTTAACGCTGAGGGTGGTCAACAGGATTATTTCCTGGAGGAAGTATAACAAACGCAACCCAAAATAATCAAAGTAGTTAATGCATAAAATAGATGATACCACTGTTAAAAGCATTCTGATAAATGGGAATATTAGTTTACGTCCTGTTTTAATTAGTGATGCTCAAAATATTTTTGACATTGTAGATGCCCAAAGAGCTTATTTGGGAGAATGGTTGCCCTTTGTTCGTTTTACAGTTAACACAGAGGATACTTTAAGTTTTGTTCGTAAGGTAATTAAAGCTGCGGAAAATGAAGAAGAATATGTGTATGTGATAGAATTTAAAGGTAAGTTGGCAGGATTAATAAATCTTAGAATAATGAGCCATGTTAATAGGATTGCGGATATTGGTTACTGGCTTTCGCTTCGGTTTCAAAAGAATGGTATTGTGAGTAATTGTGTTATCGCATTATGCAACCATGCTTTTAACCATCTACACTTAAACAGAATTCAAATTAGATGTGGTATGGGAAATATGCCCAGCAAAAAAGTGCCCCTGCGACTAGGGTTTACCTTCGAAGGTATTATTAGGGAAGGTGAACTTTTGAATGGAGGATATATTGATTTAGAAATTTATTCTTTACTAAAAAAGGAGCGCCATAAACTTCCTGTTTGGCTATAATACGCATTTTCAGGATTGACAGTATAAAATAAAACGTCATTTCATTGAATTAACTCCGGAAAACATCTATTTTCATACAGATTTATTTTTTTATGGACAATCTTCAAATGATATAGATGAACGAATACGATTTGATTGTTATTGGCTCGGGACCGGCAGGCTATTCAGCCGCGATGCGTGCGTTGGATTTTGGTTTGAAAATATGTATTGTGGAAGGGGCGCACCTGGGAGGGGCAGGTATCATGAACGGAGCTCTTACCTCAAAAACCATGTACGAGTTGAGTATGGACTATGCGGTTGCTGCCAGAACCGACCGGGGATACCGATCAGGCAGTTTAAGCGTGGATTTTAGCAAAGTGATAACTACGGTGATACACGCTGCCAAAGAAAAGCAATACCAAATGCTCAGTCAAATTGAAACTTTTTCTGAAGGAAAATCCAAGTATGGTTCAATCTGCCTTAAAAAAGGTTGGGCCAAATTTGTTGATCCATACACCATTACAGTGACGGCAGACGATTCAACAGAAACTCTGAAAGCTAAAAATTTTGTAATCGCAACAGGGGCTAAACCAAGGCAAGCTCCCGGTTTGGAGATTGACCACGAGAGAATCATTAATTCCGATGACCTGTTAGATTTGAAGGAATTTCCGGAAAGGATGTTGATTGTTGGTTCGGGTATTATAGGTTGTGAGATTGCGACCATTTTTAGCAATTTCAAGCAAACCGAAGTGCATTTGTTAGACCGGGCTAACCGGGTTTTGCCCTACGAAGATGATGATGTGAGCCAGTTTGTGTCCAAAAACCTGGAAGATAACGGCGTGATTATTCATCATACGGCTCATTTAAGAACGATCAATAAATATCCGGATCACCTCGAAGTAATTTTAGATTATGATGCGGGAAACAGCAAGGTGATAGAGGTCGATGTTGCCCTGGTGGCAATTGGCAGGGTAGCGAATACCGAGAAACTGGGTCTGGAAAAAATCGGGGTTGAAACTACCGAAAGAGGAACACTGGAAATAGCCGATCATTGTGTATTGAGGGATGGCAACAATATCTGCCATATTTATGCGGCCGGAGATATTTCGGGGCATACGCAATTGTACAGTGTAGCCGAGTTTCAGGGAAGACTGGCCGCGGAACAAATTGCTGATACGCCTAGTTACCCCCTGGATTATTCACATATGTCGACCCTGATGTTTTTTAAGCCTGAACTGGCTTCGGTTGGGCTGAACGAGAAGCAATTGCGGGCAAAAAAAATACCTCATAAGGTGGCTTACTATTCCAATAAATTGGTGAACAGAGCAATAGCCATGAGAAGCACCAATGGTTTTATAAAAATTATTGTGAGTAACGAGGAGGAACCAAGAATATTGGGAATGCGCGCAGGAGGTCCCCAGGCATCCGCCTATATTGTTTCGGTAGCCCATCTTATAAATCAAGGGAATAGTCTGCAGGAGGTGCTGAAGATTTTTTATCCGCACCCAAGTCTAGCGGAGGGAATCCAGGAGTGTTTGAGAACCTTGAGTGGAAAATCCATATACAAGCAAGCGGCCTTCCCGGAATATATAAAATTTAAGGAATGGGTGCCTGAGGATTAATTCAACTATCCAATTTAAGTAGTAGTGTATGAAGATACGAAAAACAGTAATCTGGCCCGGTGCAATAATATGCGGGCTCGGTGTTGTATATGCGCTGTTACCCGGATATACTAAAAACTCTTTGGTTTATTTGTTTCCGGGAATTGAAGATTACAAAATTTTTGACAATAGAGCCGTGAAAACCGGGATAGCCCAACCTTGGGGTGTTGCTGTAGATTATATGAAGTGCGATTTGCTTCCCGCGGAACGTGATACGTTGGAGGCGTACAAATCGGTAGCTTATCTAGTTGTTCAAAATGATTCAATTGTATATGAGGAGTATTGGGAAGGCTACAGTGAAAAATCTTTATCAAACTCGTTTTCCGCAGCAAAAAGTATAGTAGGATTACTTATTGGTGCGGCCGTTCAGGATGGATATATTAAAAGTGTTGATCAGTGTGTGGGCGATTTTGTTCCAGAGTATAAAGTGTCACCGAACAATCAGCTAAAGATAAAGGACCTGTTGACTATGAGTTCAGGTTTAAATTGGAACGAAAGTTATTCCAATCCGTTTTCCATCACCACAAAAGCTTATTATGGCGAAAATGTGAATCAGCTGGTAAAAGAATTAAAGGTTGTTGAAACGCCAGGCAAGGAGTTTAATTATAAAAGCGGAAATACGCAACTTCTTGCATTAATCTTAAAAAATGTAACAGGTAAAAGTTTGTCCAACTATGCTTCGGAGAAACTATGGAAACCTTTGGGAGCAGAAAATGAAGCGCTCTGGAGTTTAGATATGCCTAATGGCGACGAAAAAGCATATTGCTGCTTAAACAGTAATGCCAGGGATTTTGCACGTATTGGTAAAGTAATCCTAAACAATGGAAACATAAATGGTCAACAGTTGATTTCGGAAGAATACATTCAAGCGTCCATATCACCTGCTTCTTATCTGGTCGATCATAAAGACCGCAAAGAAGTGGATTTTTATGGTTATCATTGGTGGATACTGAATTATAAAGGTGAGCAAATACCGTATGCAAGAGGTATTTATGGACAATATATCATTGTGCTAAGAAAAGAGAATGCCATTGTGGTTCGTCTTGGGCATAAACGTAACAATGATAAAATCGACCATCATCCGGCTGAGATCTTTAGTTATGTTTCAACTGCAAAAAGGATGTTGTCGGAAAGAAAAAAATAAAAAAAGGCTGCGTTGGTTTTGTAGAAACTATTTAGATACATACTGTTCTACAGAAGTATTAATCAATTGATTTAATGATATTCCTTTATATATTCCTTTTCTTGATGCATCTTTATGAAGGTCAGGTGCGTTTATTATGTTTTAGTCTTTAAAAAAAGGCTGCTATGATACAATCAAAGCAGCCTCTTATTATTCTGTTATGTTATTTTATTAGTACGCTCTGGTATTACGTCCTTCCATAAAGTTGATAAACGAAGTGTTTACCACTTTGTTACCACCGGGTGTTGGGTAGTTGCCGGTGAAATACCAATCGCCTTTGTCGTTTGGACAAGCCACATGAAGGTTTTCGATTGATTGGTAAACAATGCTTACCTCCGCATCGATATCCTGAGGTTTAAGCATCACCGCAATCTTGTCCGAAACTTCCTGTGCGGTAAAAGGTTTATATATTTCCCTAACGTAGTTAACTATTTCTTCTTTTGGCAAATTTTGTTGCTCCTTACATTTCTTATACACATCATCAATAATATTCTTCATGCCTCGGTCCTTTAGTAATTCGATGGCAGCACGGAATGCACAGAAATCACCAAGTTTTGCCATGTCTATACCATAACAGTCAGGATATCTGATTTGAGGTGCGGAAGATACAATGATTATTTTCTTCGGGTGCAGCCTGTCTAATATTTTAAGGATGCTCTTTTTAAGTGTAGTTCCCCTAACAATAGAATCATCAATTACCACCAATGTGTCCTCTTGGTTTTTGACTACTCCATAAGTAACGTCGTATACGTGAGCAACCAAATCATCGCGGCTTTCGTCATCGGCGATAAAGGTTCTCATTTTAACGTCCTTGATGGCCATTTTCTCGACTCTTGGCTCCACCTTCATTATTTTTTCCAACTTTTCGTCGGTAATGTCGGCACCCAGATTCTTTATTTGTTCAATTTTTATTTTGTCCAGCTCGTCGCCAACACCTTCAACCATGCCATAAAAGGCTGTTTCGGCAGTATTGGGAATATAGGAGAAAACGGTTTTTTCAATATCGTAATCCACCATTTTCAGCAAGGTAGGAGCTAGCAATTTGCCCAACATCTTTCTTTCCTGGTAAATATATTTATCACTGCCACGCGAAAAATATATTCTTTCAAACGAACACGATCTGCGTTCCTGGGGTACTCTAACCAGTTCTTCCGATACCTCACCGTTCTTTTTTACCACAAGCGCATGTCCAGGCTTTAATTCCTGCACGTCGCGAATGGCTACGTTCATGGCGGTTTGAATTACTGCCCTTTCCGATGCCACCACAACCACTTCGTCATCCATGTAATAGGATGCAGGGCGAATGCCCCATGGATCGCGCGCCACAAAAGCATCGCCATGCCCAAACATACCAGCTATTACATAACCTCCGTCCCATCTGCGGCTCGATCGTTCGAGGATTTTTCTGACATCAAGGTCTGCCTCGATTTTATGGGAGATATCACGGTTTGTAAATCCTTCGTTTTTGTATTGTCGGAATAAAAATTGGTTTTCTTCGTCTAAAAAATGACCCACATTTTCTAACATGGTTACCGTGTCCGTGAAATCTTTCGGGTGCTGTCCCAGGTCTTCCAGGTTCTTAAAAATCTCATCAACATTGGTCAGGTTAAAGTTTCCGGCCAAAACTAAATTCCTCGATCGCCAGTTGTTTTCGCGCATCACCGGGTGCACGTAATCAATACTGCTTCTACCAAAAGTTCCATAGCGCAAGTGCCCAAGGTATAGTTCGCCACAGAATGGCATGTTTTTTTTAGCCCATTCCGGATCTTTCATCAATTCGGGAGTGCCTCCTTCAGCCTTGCCCATGGCATTGTTAATTCCCTTAAAAACATCCTGAATGGGGTTTTGCTTGTTGGAGCGTTTTCTCGACAAATATTTTGTTCCGGATTTTTGATCAAGTTTTAAGCTTACCACACCTGCTCCATCCTGCCCTCTGTTGTGTTGTTTTTCCATCAACAAATAGAGCTTATGGAGTCCATACATCCAAGTCCCGTACTTCTCTTTGTAATACTCCAAAGGTTTGCGTAACCTGATCAGTACGAAACCACATTCATGCTTAATTTGATCGCTCATAACATTAAGAGAATAACTATATTTTTAAGAAAGCGCAAATTTATTTTTTTTTTTCGGCATACCCAACAACATGGGGTCTTTAATAAACGTTAACCTTTTTTTAATTTAAACTACTAAATTAGTATATGTAGATTTGGATAATTGAAGTTGGAATTAAAAATGCCCTCAGCCGAGAGCATTTATCATTTTAAATTTTCAACCATTACATCGTTTACCGGAACGGGGTAGCAACTAGGGAACTCCTTTTTAAGTTCCCTATACAGCGCCAAAGCTTCGTTTTTGCTTCTGAAATCGCCTACCTGAACCCTCCAGAACGGAGCCTCGTACATAATGTATGGCTTTTCTTCGGGAAACAAGGATAAGAGTTTACCTTTAATTTGCGTAGCTTCTCTTTTTGCATTTTTGTTAGAGCCCAGATACAATTGAATCCGAAAACCATCGATACCTCTGGTTCTTTTATTGGCATCGATATGGATGCCAATTAAATCTTCTATCCCAGGCTCCTGAAAAACCATCAGGCTTCCGGAATCTTCCTGTACTTCGCAAATATTCTTAAAAAATTGAGTGCCTGTTTTTTCCTGTGATTTCAGGTTCATACAAAACAAACAAATAATAAATGCAATTGTTATCTTGAGCATATTTAATATTAATAGTTTGAGCTCAAAGATAACATTTCTTTTGTTGGAACAGCAAGTACCGGACAGTCGGATTCGTTAATAAGTTGATTGACAAAAGGTTTTATTATATTTTCGAAAGGTGTGCCAGAGTGGTGTATGCCAGTGGCCAAAACATCGGCATCTATTTCATTGGCATAATTCAATAAGGCTTCAGCCCTGTTGCCTTTGGTTATCAATTTTGATTCTACCTTGAGATCTGTGTTTTTTTCGATATATTTTAAGGTTTGCTTAACAAAAGCTTTAACTCGGCTATTGGCCAAACTATACCCTTTTTCCTTTACTCCGACAATATAAATTTTAGCATCGAACAAATTGGCCATTCCTAATACGGCAGGCACTTTTTGCCTACTGGACTTACGGTTGCTGATAGGAAGGACAATTTTATTGATACCACGCCATTTACGTTCCGGTCGAATGGCCAAAACAGGAACTTCAGAGGCGCTAACCAATCGGTATGCGTTGCTGCCAATGTATTTGTCTTCGAATCCGGAGGCGCCATGTGTACCCATCACTATTAAAGTGGTATCGTCGTATTTGGCCTGGTTGGATACTTCTTTAAAAACGTTCCCTTCTCTAACCTTATAGTCAAAACTTCCTCCCGGAACGAGATAACCGGACTTGTATTTGGCTACAATTTCATTTAGCCAACCTTCCAGGTCCTCGGTAATTAAAGAGCCCATGTTTTTTTGTAGATATTTTTGCGACAGTTTTCGGGTTCTGACATGAACAATGCGCAATTCTGCATCCAGTTTGTTTGCAATTTGTATTCCGTAATTCAACGCATTGAAAGCATTTTCGGAAAAATCAATGGGGACTAATATTCGCTTCATACAGATTTTGTTTTGTCAAAACACAACTTAGGTTTGTCTTTTATATGTTAGTACACAATTTACATAAAACTAATGTGTTAACCCGCAAAATTCATATGTTTTATGGAATATGAAAGTTCTTCGGGTTAATCCTTCGGTCGCCATGCACCTACGCTGAAGCTTCGAGCCCAAGCGTAAGGCTTACCGCAGGCGATGCCCAAATTTGATTGCCTCCGAAATGAATACGGAACGATCTGTTCCGAAGGATTTTGGGCGGTAGTCCCCAATTCAATTCAGGAAGGTCAATTTTGGGTTGTCAAAATATTTGTGACGCTTAATCGCTGCCGTAAGCAGTAATCATTCGTGAATAATTAGGTTTAATACGTAAATTCGCTGAAATAGTTATACTCTTCAATATATGTTTATGTGCAGCAAGCAAGAGTGTATTGATATTTAGGCAGTTGGGTGGTGCATTTGTGTGAAAAAATAGAGGACAGAATTTGCTCTGTTAATTGGAACGTTTGGTTTGTGCAGAGAAGAAAATACCGAGAAATGCCTGAATCACAACAATTTCAAACATCCTCGGTATCAATCAACACAACACATTTTTAGTGCTTTTAATGGCTTCTGCCAAATAGGCATAGCATTTATATCTTATTTGAAAAAACACCGAGAGTTACTTTTTTTGGGGACAAATCCAATGGCAACCCCCGGCATCAATCAACACAACACATATTTTAATTCCCGCTAAGGTAATGTTTATTAACCAACGTACAAAATACAAATATATTGTTGTTGAAAAGTATACCGGGAGTTACTCAAGTTTGGGGACAAGAAATGTAACTCCCGGCATTGATCAACACAACACAATCTTTAAGCCATTAATAGTTCCTGTGAAAATGGCTTAGGTTCATCACAAAAGAAGAATAAATGATCAACTTTTGCCAACCTTAATGCTTTATATACTTGTGCCTTCACATTAAAAAGACTTACTTGGCCCCGATTCATTTTTGAGAGCCGCTGTCCTGCTATTAGGGCATCTATTGTTTCTTTGTCTATTTCTTTAACCTCGTTAAAATCAACAATGATGTTCGAAAAAGGAAAAGTCAGTTTGGAAATTAGTTCGTTTTTGAACATGATTGAATTCTCTTGATTCAGTCGGGTGCTTTTTTCAAATGATACCAAAATGGTATTGCTGTATGTTTTTATTTTAATCATAACTTGCGTGTTTGTGTCTGAACCCACTGTTTCAATCTGTGTGCCAAAAAAATATAAGCGCTGATAATCAGATAGATAAAATTATGCCCAAATCAATATGTATTATATTATGGAAAAAAGTCCATAAAATGGAATTTGTAGGTGGTGATTTTTGTGATTTATATTTTTTTCGATGATCTCCGCAAAGAGATAGGAGACTTGTGTAAGAAGTAATGTGGTAAACGATTTTATTTGAATACGATACGAAAAGGAGTATTCTTTCTTGCCGCAATGCTCCAGGGCTGCCCGATCCTCGGAATTGCGGCAGATCATCTTAAATTTTACAATCAAAGAACTAAAAAGTAGCTGATAGTTTCTTTTCTTTGACGATTGTAATACTTTTGCAAAGAACTTATTTATACAACCAAATATGGCAACGGATCAAGAATTCAACGAATTACGTCCATATCGCGACAATGAAATACATCAGGTTTTTGAGCAGTTATTAAAAGAGGAGTCTTTTATTGAATTGTTAAAATACTTGTTTCCACAAGTTCCGATAAAGGATTTCGTTAACCAACTTTTATCAATTACCACAATAAAAGAATTTCAAATAGGAGTAGTTTACCCTTATATAAAGGAGATAATTAGAAACACAACGAAGGGAGTGACTGCCGAGGGGTTCGATAATTTAGATCCGAATAAGAGTTATATCTTTATTTCTAATCATAGAGATATAGTGCTGGATTCAGCTTTTTTAAATATTCTTTTGCACGAGCATGGCCACGAAACTTCGGAAATAGCTATTGGCGATAATTTGCTCATTTATCCCTGGATTACACAGTTGGTAAAATTGAATAAATCATTTGTGGTTCGTCGTAATTTGCCGGCCAGACAGATGTTGCAGAGTTCAATTTTAATGTCAAAGTACATTAGGTATAACATAACAGAACGTAATCAAAGTGTGTGGATTGCCCAACGGGAAGGGCGTTCGAAAGACGGTGACGACCGCACGCAAACTAGCCTTCTGAAAATGATAAATATGAGTGGCGACGGTGATTTTGAGCGGAGTTTTAAAGAGGTGCAGATTGTCCCGCTTGCTATTTCCTACGAATATGATCCTTGCGATTATCTTAAGGCGCATGAGTTTTTGATGAAAAGGAATAATCCTGAATACACAAAAACGCAAGCCGACGATCTAAATCATATGGCTTCGGGAATTCAAGGGCGTAAAGGTCGGGTTCATTTTAAAGCTGGAGTTCCGCTGGATAAGGAATTGGACGGTTTGAATGAATTGGATAAAAACGAGCAGTTGAATAAGCTGGCCGAGATAATTGACGACCATATACATAATAATTACAAACTGTGGCCTGGTAATTTTATTGCCGCAGATGCAATAGAAGGTAACAGGAATTATGCGCATAAGTATACCGACGAAGATGTGAGAGTATTCAATGATTATATTAATGAACACATCTCAAGGTTGGATGCCGATAAGGAATTTATACACAGTAGCTTGATGGAAATGTATGCCAATCCCGTAAAGAACTTTTATAAGGAATAAAGGTGTCATTTGCTTGTAGGCCAATGGCTGATGAAAGATGAAATAGTTGAACCGGGAACTGTTGTTGGGGATTTGAAGGGTTCCTTAATATCGGCAGGCCGGTTTAACCCGGATTATGTATTGGAGGTTCGTCATGAGCATTGCAAGTGCAATAAAACAAGGCATTACTGAAACGAGGCATAGCATCGTTCTGGTGAGTTGAAGTGGTGCAACAAAGTGTCTTGTTTTAAAGTAATTTCAATGTGTAATAGAAATTCTAATGCATATTGCGGGTTTAAATAAATTCTGATGACAATTTTAGGAGTATATGATATACAAAGAGGGTTTCGATTTTCGAAACCCTCTTTTGTATTATATTGATAGACAATAGCTTTTCGCACATTCCAAAAAATGGAAAGGAGGAATGTGGTTATTGTTTTATTTCTTTCATCTTGATGCTTAGCTCGTCCAGTTGTGCTTCGGTTACCGGAGATGGTGAATCGATCATCACATCACGTCCCGAGTTGTTTTTAGGGAATGCAATTACGTCGCGGATAGAATCAATACCGGCAAACAAGGATACCAATCTGTCAAAACCGAATGCAACGCCGCCGTGAGGAGGGGCACCGTATTTAAACGCGTTCATCAGGAATCCGAACTGGCCCTCCGCTTCTTCTTCCGTAAATCCGAGTAACTGAAACATTTTATGCTGAAGTTCATCGTTATGAATCCTGATAGAGCCACCGCCAATCTCTACGCCGTTAATCACCAGGTCGTAAGCATTAGCCCTAACCCTGCCCGGATCGGAGTCTAATAGAGCCAGATCTTCTATTTTAGGCGAAGTAAAAGGATGGTGCATGGCATGGTATCTTTCGGTCTCCTTGTCCCATTCCAGCAAAGGAAAGTCAACAACCCAAAGTGGGGCAAATTTATTTTTATCTCTAAGGCCTAGGCGTTTTCCCATCTCCAAACGAAGTTCGCATAGCGCACTCTGAGACCTGGCTTTTGGGCCAGCCAAAATCAAAAGCAAATCTCCAGGCTTCGCTCCGTACGCTTCTGCCCATTTTGTCAGTGCAGTTTCGTCGAAGAATTTGTCAACGGATGATTTAAATGAACCGTCGGTATTGTATTTCACATAAACCAAGCCTTGCGCACCAATTTGTGGTTTGCGAACAAAGTCGGTTAGTTTATCTAATTCTTTACGGCTATATCCGGCGCAGCCTTGGGCACATATTCCGCCCACGTATTCCGCATCTTCAAAAACCTTAAATCCGCAATTGGCTACCATGTCCTTCATTTCCACAAATTTCATTTCAAAGCGGATGTCTGGTTTGTCGGAGCCATAGTTTTTAATCGCTTCCTCAAAAGGCATCTGAGGGAACTCAAAATCGAAGTCTACGTTCTTGATAACCTTAAAAAGATGTTTGGTCATTCCTTCGAATGTTTCAAGGACATCCTGTTGCTCAACAAAAGCCATCTCGCAGTCTATTTGCGTGAACTCGGGCTGGCGGTCGGCTCTCAAATCTTCGTCGCGAAAACACTTTACAATTTGGAAATATCTGTCGAAGCCGGCCACCATCAACAGTTGTTTGAAAACTTGTGGAGACTGTGGCAAAGCATAGAATTCGCCCTGGTTCATTCGTGATGGGACAATAAAGTCACGCGCCCCTTCGGGAGTGGATTTAATCAAAACAGGAGTTTCTGTTTCGATAAAATTCTTTTGGTTTAAGTAGTTGCGAACCTCAAAACCTAACCTATGGCGTAACTCCAGATTTCTGCGAACAGGGTTACGACGTAAATCAAGGTAACGATATTTCATTCTTAACTCGTCGCCGCCGTCTGTTTCGTCTTCGATGGTGAACGGAGGAAGTTCCGACGGGTTCAGTAACTTTAGTTCGTCCACCAGTATTTCAATATCTCCGGTAGGAAGTTTATCGTTTTTATTGCTACGTTCTTCAACTTTACCCTTAACCTGAATCACATATTCGCGGCCAAGTTTACGTGCCTTCTCACTTAACTCTTTACTTGATTCAATATCCAGTACCAATTGGGTAATCCCGTACCTGTCTCTTAAATCGACAAAGGTCATTCCTCCCAAATTGCGGACCTTTTGCACCCATCCGCTCAACGTTACACTTTGGTTTACATCTGCAAGCCTGAGCTCACCACAAGTATGTGATCTGTACATTCTCTTATGCTATTAAAAGTTCAATGGATAAATGTGCTGTATCGATATTTTACTAATTTCGTTTCCATATCGGCAGCCTAACTTACTAACCTGAGTTCGATTAAAATTTTATGTTGCACTCAGGTTAATCAACATGCGAAAGTATAAAGAAATTAAATAAAAGAACAGGTATTGACCCATTTAAAGTTAAAAGATGACTAAAATCAATTTCTCAGATGAATATTTTATGAAGCAGGCACTAAAAGAAGCTCAGATTGCCGCTCGAAAAGATGAAATACCGGTGGGGGCCGTTGTGGTATGCAACAATCAAATTATCTCGAGGGCTCACAATCTTACGGAAGCACTTAACGATGTTACGGCGCACGCCGAAATGTTGGCCATTACGGCCGCTGCCGAATACCTAGGTGGAAAGTATCTGAATGAATGTGCGCTATATGTTACATTGGAGCCGTGTGCTATGTGTGCAGGTGCATTGGGCTGGTCGCAAATTGGAAAAATTGTATTTGGAGCTAAGGACGAAAAAAGAGGTTTTTTAAGGCATGAGCCCCTAATAAAACACCCTAAGACGGAAATTAAAACAGGAATTATGGAAGATGAGTGCTCTGAAATAGTAAAAAAGTTTTTAAAAAATAAAAGATAGATTTTTAAACAATTTCATTTTTTTGTAGTTTTGTTGGTATGGATTTCGAAGATATATATACCAAGTTAGAAAAATGTGGAGCCGAAGAAAACAGGAAGGTGTTTAAACGGCACGGAGCCAAAGGGGATTTATTTGGGGTAAGTTTGGCTGATCTCAAGAAGCTGAAAAATGAAGTGGTTTCGGCTACTGGGGAAAAAGGTGTTAATCATCGGATAGCACAGCAATTATGGAAAACAAGAAATATAGACGCTCGTGTTTTAGCCTGTATGGTCGCCAACCCCGAAATTATTTCCCGAAATGAAGCCAACCGGTGGGTGGCCAACATACAATATTATGCCCTGGCCGATTGTTTTGCCGAATTGATAGCCCAATCGCGTTTTGGAATGGATATTATGTATCTTTGGATTCAGTCGCCCAATGAATATACTAAAAGGGTAGGTTTTTCCATTTTAAATTACATTGCCAAAAACGATAAATCCAGAACCGATTTATTCTTTACCGGTTTTATTCAGAAAATTAAAAACGAAATACAAACTTCTCCCAATAGAGCCAAAGAGGGGATGTGTAATTGTTTGATTTCAATAGGTGCCAGAACAGAAGGTCTAAAAGAGAAGGTACTTCAGGCAGCAGAGGGTATAGGACCCGTTGAAATTGACCATGGTGGCACTTCGCCTAAAACTTTTGTCATAGAAGAATATGTTCGGAAATCCTGGGACAGGAAATAACTCGATTTTGACTTTTTCCCCTTCGTAATATTTTTGCACGTATGAATTAGCGCTTGGCCTTTCCGGCATTCTGCAGAATAGCATCCCGCAATCCTGCAGAACGGGCTTTCCCGAAGGATTTCGGGAGGTAGTGCCGAACTTGTTATTCACTGGAAGTAAACTTATTGCTAATATTATTAACATATTGGTATAGGTGTTATTATTAGGCATTGAGAATATTAAAGGCTGGTTGTATTTGCAACTGGCCTTGTTTTTTATAAATACCGTATGCACATGAATTACAAATATCATTCTTATCTTTGGCTCAAATTTTAAAACTGTCGTACTTTGAAGTTTTCCGAATTCAATTTAAATACTGTTTTGCTTAATGCCCTTGGAGAAATGGGGCTTGAAGAAGCTACCCCAGTTCAAGAGCAAGTATTCCCGGTTGCCATGTCGGGCAGGGATGTGGTTGGTATTGCCCAAACCGGCACAGGTAAAACCATTTCGTATATATTGCCATTGTTGCGAAACTTAAAGTTTAGCAAACAAAAGCATCCAAGAGTCCTGATACTGGTACCTACGCGCGAACTGGTGGAACAGGTGGCCGATGAGTTTAAAAAACTGACAGAATATATGAATGTCAGGGTGGCAGGAGTGTATGGAGGCACCAATATCAATACCCAAAAACAGATGGTTTATGATGGTTTGGATGTGTTGGTGGCTACCCCGGGTAGGTTGATTGATTTAACCCTTACAGGGATCTTACGATTAAAGTCTATTCAAAAATTAGTTATCGATGAGGTTGATGAAATGCTGAATCTAGGGTTTAAACCTCAGCTTGAACAGATTGTGGATTTACTGCCTGAAAGAAGACAAAACCTGATGTTTTCCGCTACATTGACCTATGATGTAGAGGCTGTTATTAAAGATTTCTTTTATGACCCAATAAAAATTGAGGTAGCTGCTTCGGGAACGCCTGTAGATAAAATTTTTCAGTCGGCTTACGAAGTTCCTAATTTTTACACCAAGATAAATTTGCTCCTATATCTTTTAGATACTTATCAGAACATGAAGAAGGTATTGTTGTTTGTGAAGAGCAGAGCCATGGCAGATTTGTTATTTGCGAACCTGGAAGATATTTTTACGGAAGAAGTGGGTGTTATTCACTCCAATAAATCCCAGAATTTTAGGTTTAGGATGCTCAAGGAATTTACCGAAGGTGATTTGCGTATACTCATTGCCACTGACCTTATTTCAAGAGGTTTGGATGTTTCTGAGGTGAGCCATGTCATAAACTTTGATATGCCCGAAGAACCTGAAGCATATATGCACAGGATAGGCCGTACCGGCAGAGCAGAAGCGGAGGGTAGTGCAGTTTCGTTTGTTGAAGAAAATGACTTGGGTATCTGGAATAAGATCCAGAAATTGATGGGTAAGAATGTGAATTTAGACCCGCTTCCCGGAGAAGTTGAAGTTTCCGATTTGCAACTCGACAGTGAGACCCCTGAGATTGCGGGAAAATTAATGGTTAAAGCTCCTAAAATAAATGCGACCAAAGGGGCAGCTTTTCATGAGAAGAAGGAAAAGAACAAAAAAGTTAACCAAGGTGGTTCCTACAGGAGAAAACTTGCCGCAAAGTATAGGAAACCAAAAACAAGAGGACAGAAAAGAAAGTAATTTATATAATACTTTTAGATAAAGCTTGTGCGTCCGGGGTGTTTCGAATTGAAATTACAAGTGCTTGTGTTGACGCCAGAGGCACCAAATATTAATAAAATGTATTTAAAATGAAGATAACGACTCTGGCGAGTCGGATATCTGTAAATAATACATTTGATACGCGACGGTGCGGGAATCATTTTTCCAAATGGAGTTGTATTTCTAATGTTAAATATATGCGTCTTATATCTTTAAAATAAGGGTGTTGTATTTAGAATATACCATAAAAAATGTTAAACCCTCCATTCACCTATTGCTTTTTAATTTAATGTAGTATTTTTCGCAGCCAACCCTAAGCAAAGGAAGAACTTAATATTAAGTAAGACAATGAAGACCCAGAGTGAAAAAGAGCGGTTAGAAGATTGTACAAACGGTCATGTGGATTGGAAGAAGTGGGGTCCCTACTTAAGTGAACGTCAATGGGGAACAGTCAGGGAAGATGACGGAAGACACGACAATCCCTGGATTTCATTCTCGCACGATCAATCCCGCTCGCGAGTATATAGATACGGTGAAGATGGAATAGCCGGAATTAGCGATGATAAGCAACAATTGTGTTTTGCATTGTCGTTATGGAATAAGAAAGATCCTATTTTAAAAGAACGCCTTTTCGGGTTGACCGGACCCAAAGGTAATCATGGCGAAGATGTTAAGGAATATTACTTTTATTTAGACTCTTCGCCAACGCACTCGTACATGAAATATTTGTACAAATACCCTTTAGAGGAATTTCCTTATCTAGATTTGGTAGATACCAACGCAGCTCGCACCAATAAGGACTTTGAATATGAGCTGCTGGATACGGATGCTTTCAAGGATAATAATTACCTGGACGTTTTTGTAGAATATGCTAAAAAATCTCCTGGTAATATACTGATAAAAATAACCGCACATAACCGAAGCAAGGAAGATGCCAGCGTGGTGCTGTTACCCACCTTGTGGTTTCGTAACACCTGGTGGAACTATAAAACTACGGAGCCGTTGATTTCGCTTTTGGATGATAATTCCATCATTGCCAAGAACGATACCTTGGGTGAGTATGTGTTAAGCTCCGAATTGTCGCCGCTTTGGTTGTTTGCCAATAATGAAGACAATAATGAGCGTCTTTATAACACACCCAACGAATCGCCATATGTTAAGGATGCATTTAACGAATTTATTGTAAACAACGTTAGCGAGGCCGTCAACCCGGAGCATAAAGGAACCAAGGCCGGCGCCATGTACGATGTAAATATTCCGGCAGGAGGTAGCGTGGAAATAAAGATGAGACTCAAGGCGGGAAACACGCCGAAGTATAGCTTTAGTAAGTTTGACGATAAGTTTGATCTCCGCAAGAAAGAAAACGAGGAATTCTATCAGGAAATATATCCACCAGACACATCTGATGACGAAAAAAGGATCATCAGGCAGGCATTGGCCGGAATGCTCTGGACCAAACAATATTACGAATTTGACGTATCAGAGTGGCTGAACGAATACCAGGGAGGGCCTCGACGTCATTTGCGTAACAACGATTGGGAACATCTTAAAAATAGTGACATTATTAGCATGCCCGACAAATGGGAATATCCGTGGTACGCGGTTTGGGATCTTGCATTTCATACTTTGCCATTAACCATGGTGGACCCGCAATTTGCAAAGAACCAGCTAACCCTGTTTTTGCAGAAAAATTATCAGCATCCTAATGGACAGATCCCCGCATATGAATGGAGTTTTAACGATGTTAATCCGCCGGTTCATGCTTTTGCCGTAATTACACTCTATAAAAACAGTAAGCAGATGCAGGGATTTATAGACAAGGAATTTCTGAAAAACTGCTTTGATGGACTGGATAGGAATTTCCATTGGTGGATCAATCACAAAGATCCTAGGTCTACTAATGCTTTTCAAGGAGGATTTTTGGGGCTCGATAATATAGGTGTTTTTGATCGAAGCCATACATTGCCTACGGGTGGGCATATAGAACAATCAGACGGTAATGCGTGGATGGCTCTTTATTCTCAGAATATGTTAGAGATCTGTCTTGAACTGGTACATTTAGGTTATAACGAGTACAGGGAGAAGGCGGTCGACTATTACAATCATTTTCTGGAGATTGCTTCTGCAATGGATAAAATTGGAGACAACAATGACGAGATGTGGGATGAGGAAGACCAGTTTTTTTATGATGTGTTGCGTTTCCCCGATGGAAGTGCTACAAGATTAAAGGTGCGCTCGCTGGTTGGATTACTGCCTATGTGCGCCGCAACGGTTCTGGAGCCCGATCATTTAGAGATGTTGCCGTCTATTGCAAAGGAACACAAGTATATGATTACCAGAACTAAAAGGCTGTCTAAAAACATAGCTAATCCGTTGCTAAAGGGTAAACATAACCGAAGGCTTCTAGGTGTATTAAATGAAGATAAATTAAGGAGTGTACTTAAGGTTATGCTCGACGAAAACGAATTTTTAAGTGACTATGGCATTCGTTCCTTATCGAAATACCATGAAGAAAACCCTTATGTGTTTACCTGGAACGATGAAGAATTTACGGTAAAATATGTGCCTGGAGAATCAGACAGTACCATGTTTGGTGGTAATTCCAATTGGCGCGGTCCCATCTGGTTTCCTGCAAACACTGTAATTATAAGGGCTTTGTATCAGCAATATGCTTTTTATGGCGACGAGTTTAAGGTAGAATGCCCAACCGGATCGGGAAATATGATGACCTTGATTGAGATAGCCCAGGAAATTATCAAACGTCTGGAACGTATCTTCTTAAAAGATGAAAAAGGATACCGTCCCGTTTACGGTTGGTACAAAGAGTTTCAGGAAGACGAACACTGGGAAAATAACTTGTTGTTTTATGAATATTTCCATGGTGATAATGGAGCAGGGATAGGTGCAAGCCATCAGACGGGTTGGACTGGAATGATTGCCTATTTGATGGTGATGTTTAGAACAACCAATTTTAGCAAATTAATGGAAAAATCGCACTGGGATAATGAAACCCAGTATAAAAAAGAGGTAGAATAATATATGAGGGTGTTCTCTAAAAACAACATAGAGGACACCCTTTTCTTTTAACCCGGATTATGTGTTTTCGAATGCAAAAAGGTTTGGTTGTTGAAATTTATGAACCTGAAACGGGGACTAACCTTGCGGACAAATCTGGGTCTTTCATATCCGGATCGAGCGGGAACATGGGGCGGTTAATTCGTTTATACCCCAATCTATCCAAATCCTGATCTACGCCACCGGGTGTTAGCGCCATCAACCAATCGCCTCTCATATTATAGAGTTCAGGGACCAGATAGCCAATTTTCACCACAACGATATCCGCTTCTCGGGGAGTAAGATCCAAGTTTGTGAAATCAGCTTCGTGGTGATATGGTTTACGCTTGTTGGTTACGATCACATATACATTGCCCACTTTTACAACCACTTCGGTTTGGGCATGCTTATCTCCTTGTCTGATAGCGGTTATTTCGCCAGAGAGTTTAATCGGCGGGCAATACCTATCGTCTACCATTGCTCCTACATTTGCAGTTATTTTTGCACCAACACCTAAACCTATAGCTTTCTCAGTTAATTCCGGCCCCGGAATAGAGGCGTAAATAAGAGATGGACCGTCTTTTTTCTTGAATTCAGGTCGGTTTAATATCTCGTTCAATGTCCAGGTAACATCACCGGCCCCTCCAGCAGTGGGGTTGTCGCCCATGTCGCTAATGATAAATGGTTTCTGGGTGCTCGTAACAGCTTGGTCCAGACACTGGTGCAATGGTGCCACAGGAGCCACAAAATCGAATTGTTTTCTGACTTCCCAAAAGCTTTCCGCTAGTTCCTCGGCACCTTTGGTAACGTTTTCTTTGTCGTCTCCAACCGTCATAACCACAGCTTGGTTTCGAGGTTCGTCGGCCCAGGCGTATCCTACCCAAACGGCTGCATCAACCACGCCTTTCTGATTTGCGATTGGGGCTACCTTGGCGTATAAACTTTTACCAGGTTCAATGCGCGTGCTTGTTTTTTCTCCCGGTAATAATATGGGAACGGGAATCCAGGCTTTGTAGGCTGGTTTCCCAAGCCCATTTTCTAATCTATATAGCAAATTATCAACGGCTCTTTTCTTCGATTCCATGGCATCTTCGTGCGGTGCCATGCGATAACAAGTCATTAAATCGGTGTTTTTAGCCAAGCGCCACGATACATTTCCATGTAAATCCATACAGGTAGATATTATGGTTTTGTAACCCACAACGCCTCTTATACGTTCAATAAAGTCGCCCTCGGGATCGTCTATTCCGACCACACTCATGGCGCCGTGAATATCTAAAAACAGGCCATCGTAGGGCATGTTTTCGCTCAGTATATTTAGGGTCCGGGATACCAGGGATTCATAGGCTTCTTTTGTGACAATGCCACCGGGTAGTGCTTTCCCCCTGAGTGTTGGAAACCAATGTGCCCTTTTGCGATTGGATGAATCCTGAGAGAAGAAAGGATAGTAGGCAAATATCTCATCTTTGATTTGTGCATGAAACGCCTCTTCTTGGGTCTGTGCAGGGGAAAACGTACTGGACTCTATGGCAATACCCGCAATAGCGATTCGAGGCAGTTGCTCAGCAGTTTTTTGGTGGCAGGAAACTATTGTAAAAGCTAACGCTAATAGTGTAAAATAATTTTTAATCATGGGCTGAAATTTCATTTCCTGCCAATATATAAAAGTCTTAATAAAGGATAAGTCTATGTGGAGTCAGATATCGTTTCAGCACAAAATTTTCATCTTTTGGCGTAAAAGTAATTATATGAATCATCCCTCGTTTAGTGTAGCAATAATATCGGCCTTGAATTTATCCAGGTCAATCATCACCACTTCTTTGTTTAATGGCTGTTTGAGTGCACTATCTAAAATCTGACTTTGTTTTCCGTATGCAGAGCATCCCTTGCACATAGATGTATGCATGGCCAGCTGCAAATTCTCCATAAAACTTAATGGATGATCTAACTTCTTCTCAACCAATACTGTTGCCTTTAGGCACGACAACATTATTAAATGCATTAATTTTTTCATTTCGTCTGTCTGTATATATTCCCAACAATAGGCAGTTTTATTCTGCTATAAACCAATTTTTTTCGATACATGCGCGGAGTTGAAGCTTTGCCCTGTGAATCATTTGCCAATAATTGGACGATGTAATCCCTAACTCCTTACAAATCTCTACCCCTTTTTTTTGAATCAGGTATTTAAGCTTGACCGTAGCGCTCCATTTTTCGGGTAAAGCGTCCATGCATTTTTTCAATACTCCCAAAAACTCCTGGTTATCCAATAAATGACCTTCATCCTGGTTCCATTCTTTAGGTCTGCTCTCGTTTTTCCAAGTCCCATCTTTGTTAAAAAAGTTGGATAAGAATGAACCATCGAAGGGAATATGGGCCTTCGATTTTTTTCGATAAAAGTCAACTATTTTATTGTTTAAGATGGAGAAAAGCCATGTCTTTACGGAGCTTTTGCGTTGAAAGGAATCTATTTTTTCAACTGCTACCACAAAGGTGTCCTGTACAAGATCTTGAGCCATTTCGGCATTTGATGTTTTGTGGTATGCCCAATCATATAAATCGGAAGTGTACTTTTCAACCCATTCAATTATCTCAGAATTTGCCATATGGAATTAAAATATTAATTGCTAACAATATAATAATAAGCTGTCATATTTTTTATGTTGTGCGCATGAAAAAAAATAATGAAGTGGATACTTTGGTTTATACAGGGTACAACTAACTATCTATCAGACAACCAAACGAGCAATGTGGCCTAAGGTTCGCGAGTGTTGCTTTTTTACTATATTTGCGCAAATTATCATGTGAGATAAATTTTACAACTTAATTCCCCTGCCTTACAGAATGACTAGGGAAACAAGCAATTAAGTTAAAACAATAACCAGAATTAATCGAACGCAACTATATGCAACAGGCATATAGAAATAACGTAAATTGTATGAAGGCATTTGTATTTCCTGGGCAAGGTGCCCAGTTTGTTGGTATGGGAAAAGACCTATACGAAAATTCAGAAGAAGCTAAAGCGCTTTTTGAGAAGGCGAACGAAATCTTGGGTTTCAGAATTACTGATTTAATGTTTGAAGGTACCGACGAAGACCTGAAACAAACCAAAGTTACTCAGCCTGCTATATTTTTACACTCTGTTTTGCTAGCTAAAACAATGGGTAGCGATTTTAAACCGGAAATGACTGCAGGTCACTCACTGGGTGAGTTTAGCGCGCTTGTAGCTGCGGGCGCCATGTCGTTTGAGGATGGTTTAAAATTGGTTTCTCAGCGTGCACTGGCTATGCAAAAAGCTTGCGAAGCAGAGCCTTCAACAATGGCTGCTATTGTAGGATTGGAAGATGCTATTGTTGAGGAGGTGTGCGGAAGCATCGATGAGATTGTTGTTGCTGCCAATTACAACTGTCCGGGTCAATTGGTTATTTCCGGTTCGTTTGCAGGAATTGACAAGGCCTGTGAGGTGTTGACAGAAAAAGGAGCCAAAAGAGCTATCAAACTTCCGGTGGGGGGCGCTTTTCACTCTCCATTGATGGAGCCTGCGCGCACTGAGTTAGCCGCCGCTATTGAAGCAACAGAGTTCAACGCTCCTGTTTGCCCGGTTTATCAAAATGTAAGCGCAACGCCGTTTACCGACCCTGCCCAAATTAAAGAAAACCTGGTGGCTCAGTTGACAGCCCCGGTTAAATGGACGCAAACGGTTCAGAACATGATTGCCGACGGAGCTACATCGTTTACTGAAGTTGGTCCTGGTAAAGTATTGCAAGGATTGGTTAAAAAGGTGGACCGAAAAATGGAGGTTGCAGGAGTCAGCAGCTTATAAGAGATTAAACGGATAACCTTATAAAATTAAAAAAACCGAAAGTACAGATGTGCTTTCGGTTTTTTTTACTGGATAATTAAACCCGCCATATGCATTAGGAAATCCCAGCCTGCAGGCTGGCACGCATTATACCCTGAAATTGCTTCAAAACAAGATGTTTTGCTGCTTCAGGACCGTGTTCTATTTTATGGTTTGGATAATGGAACAAATACTAAGCACTAATTCACAATCTCGTCAATACTCACCTTCTTTTTGGTGTGGTCGTCATCGTAATCAAATAACATATTGCCATTAGTGCTGAGAGTTAAGGAATTGAGGTTATACCAAACAATTGCTTTTCCTACGGATACACCATTTAAAAATTTAAGTTGGTATTCATCCGTATCGGTCTCCACAATTTGCATATTGCTATTGTTCTTGATACGCATGGAGAAAAGAGAAACGTTTTTACCTTTATAAGTTTCCACTTGTACTATACCACCTTTGTTGGCAACAAACTGCATACTCAATAAACCTTTGTACACATCAGGGTTTTCTTTTCTGAAACCGGGGTTGTTTTTCTGAAGCAGGTTACGAACTGTTAATCCTGACATACTCCCACCGTTTTGAGATAGCAGTTTAATGGCGGCAAACAAGCTGGCCATATGTCGGTTTACATTAGCAATTTTATAATTATTAAGGTACGATTCTAATTGATCTTCGGCGCTGTATGTGGCACTCGATAGGGTGATAGGTACATCTTTGGTAAGTCCTTCCACCTCTCCGACGATACCCCGAACAACTACTTCGTTTTTGGAATCTACCGTGATTTTTGAGGCAAAACGAACCTTATCGGTGGGGAAAGATAGCAAATCAATCTTAGTGCCATCAGGACGATATTTGCCGTAAAAAGCCAGCTTTTTGCCTTCCGGCACTTCAAAGTTGATGTTCTCGGTTAGGATGGGTTGCCCACGGGTTGATAATCCAAGAATCAGGTGTGCCGGTGTTTCGCTTGCGCACAGTCTGCGCTGATTCATATTAAGGGAGCCGGCATAGTTTATTAAAGCATAAACGTTGCCTTGCTTACCTACATTAAAAGCCTGGGTAAAACCATAATCGGAGCATTGAAGGGGCTGGAACCACTCCAATTTCCCTTTTTCACTATAGGTCGCAAACCATAAATCCCGGGTTTCCGAAGCTGCACGATAGCTTCTGTCTCCAATGTTCACTTGGTCAGAAAACCATCCTGAGACAATATATTTCCCATTATCCGACATTTTACGGTCGCTAATAAAAATTTTGCCCTCGTTGTTTTTTTCGACCGATTTAGCAATCATCTGCCAGATATTTCCCATCTGGTTATTGTTGTTGATTTTAATAGCCAACGGTTTGTAGCCTTCATACTCAGGCATTACGGAACCTATAGGAGCATTGATGTAGGTGGGGTCGCAAATGGTATAGGTTTGACCCGCAACGTCAAAATTGTAACCTTCAACGGGGTGGGTAAATGAAACGGCCGCTGCCATATGACTAAAATAAGTTAAGGCCACCACATCTAATCCCAACAAATCATTGACCAACCGGGTAAACAATACAGTTCTGTCTTCGCAATCGGAATACGGATAATAGAAAATCTCATCGGGGAAAAACATTTTTTCTTTCCCAAACTGGTCGCGGTCGGTTTTGTATTCAAACGAATTGTGCAGATAGTTTAATAGATAAGTCACTGCTTCAGTTTCAGTCAGCCCATTGATGCGAGGTTGGATGTATTCGTACAAGTCATCCTTCACAGAACCCGACATGGCGGCATTTAAATAAACGATATTGTCCGTTTGCGGATAACTGGCCAAAAATGCCATTGTGGTTTTATCCATTTGAAGTTTTAGAGATTCATTCTCTTTGGGTAATTTGGTGGTTTTGGTAACGGTATTTGAATTTTCTGTAAAATTTAAGCTGTAAGGCAAGTGCAGGTCAATTTTTTTAGCGGCACCGTCAAAGTTATCCTCGTAGGTAAAAATATTTTTCTTGCCCAACTTATCGTCTATCAGGTAGTAGTTGGTTCCTGCAATGCTGTAATAAGGTTTCTCGAATACTTGCTGCATAAAAGGTAACATCAAACATACGGTGCTACCGCTGTAGCCAATTTTGGCCTGGTAGCCTGCCTGGTTGAGCATAGCCCACTTCCACATATCCTGGTTGTTGGCCGAAGTAAACAGTTTTTTTGAAGATTTGTCTATCAGTTGATAAATACCCCAGTCGTTTAGGTTGGTTTTCTGGGCATAGTTTACCAAGGATTCAATGTAGATTTGATAGTGAGTGGCAGTAAAGTCGTCCCAATAACTCGCAAAGTCCTTGGGTTTAACGGAGGAAAGGTTGAGGTTCTGGGTTCTTTTGTCCACATATAAATTTACCATGCTTCCGAAAAAATCCACCGTCAAAGCTTGTTTATATTCGTCCATCCCTTCCGGGGTGGCAACGATGGGGGCAATGGAATAGGCTGGGGCATCTTCTAAAACTACTTTTGGTGCAACAGGCGCTGGCACTTTTTTGAATGGGGTGGGTGTTTTTACTGTGCTGGTTGGTTCAAACTTTGGTTGATCAACAGGTTTAGGGACCTCAACGGGTTTTACTTCCTTTTCTGTTTGTTCTACTTCCTTAAACCCTCGTTTCAAGTAGCTCTCAAAGGCCGTATTCATCCTCTTTATTTTGGATTCGTACTCCTTTTGCATGCGTTCCATTTTCCGTGCATAATCCTGCTCCATACGCTGCATCCTGGCCTCGTATGCTTTGTTCATGCGCTCAAAAGGATCTTTTTCTGTAGTTTGTGCATAGGTGCATGTGGCTATAAATATTGCTGCAATAGTTAAGATAAGAAAACTCTTCATTGTCTTATTTTTTAGTTTGTAGCTTTAGTTTTATTTTTTGCATAAAGATATCGGGAAAATGCATAAAACAAAAAGTGTTCCGTAAATCTAATCCTAATTTTACGGACATATTGTGATATGCTCCAAATCGAAGAAAAGTATAATGTTTTTCGATTGTAATCGAATAGACACTTAAATGAAGTCTAATGACAATTTTAGGATAATACTTTCGGAATGAAATCGGGAATGATAATCTATTTGAAATAGATGAAAGTATAGGCTATGATATCTCGAAGGATACAAAAGAAGGTTTCGGCTGACATCTTTAAAAGGAAACTATCGTTGTGAATCCTGATCATTATTATGAGTATTGGATGCAACAGGTAGAAGCGTACAAATAAACTCTATTATATTGGAGATATGGACGTTTTTTGCAAAGACTAATCAAATTTTGTCCACATAAATCAATATCATCACCCAAAGATAAAAGGAATTAAAGTAAACAAACATCTTTCTAAGGTGAGATGAATGCCCCTCTTTGTTGGCTTTTAAAGTGATGTGCAATGACCAAACCATCATAGCGATGCATGATACGGTCAGCGGCCAAACAATACCTTGGTGGCCTACCAGTTCGAAGACAGGAAGAAACAGAGCTGAAATATAAGTGGCCAGAAACCAGATTAAGTTAATTCTGACCACCTGCTTTTTAGATAAGACATCAGTAATTACCGGAAAGCCCGCCTTTTTATATTGTTCTTTATATTTAAGCACCAATAGCCAAAAGTGAGGCATCTGTCCAAGAAAAAAGAAAAAGGCCACGAAGTGAATTCGGGCATCAATTATTGAGCCACCTGCCGCAACCCATCCTGCAATAGGAGGAATAGCACCAACAATAGCCCCCGGAAATACCGAGAAAGCACTGCGTGTTTTCATAGGGGTATAAATGACATTATACCAGAACAGCCCAATCCATCCCCAAAGTACGGCTTGCCACCCAAAAAAATACAAACACCATGTGCCGGCTGCCGTAAACAGAAGGATGATGGCGATGGCAAGGTTCTTGGTCATTGTTCCAGCGGGCAAAGGTCTATTCTGAGTGCGGGCCATCTTGGCATCCCGCGGAATTTCTTGCAATTGATTAATGGCTGATGCTCCGGCAGAAAGAAAAAATATCCCCAATGCTGCCAAAAGTCCGTCCCACGAAAGTCGCTCGTCAAATAAAACATATCCGGCATAGGCAGTAAGCGCTATGGGAACGGATATGGAGAATTTCCCAAATGTTCGTATTGCTTTAAAATTAACCATGATTCAAGAATTAATTGAACTGCCATGCAAATCAGCCATGCCACTTTTTTAAAGGAAGTGCTATGCGCAATGCGTAGGCCAGGTCTCCTTATGTATTTCTTTTTTAACCGATCACTATTAATTACTCGATAATGACTCAAAGTATTGGATGAGTTGCGTTATCTCATCTTCCGATACCTGGTCTTTATAGGATATCATCAAACCTTTGTCATACCCTTTTACTACTTCGACATTGGGATCATAAATTGAACGCCGGATGTAATCTTCGTCGGCTTGTATCTCTATCTCCTGCCCATCTTTTATTACAATTCTGGATCTGCCCAATATGTTTTTATAGGATGGTCCAACCAACTTAGAACCGTCGGATGTGTGGCAAGCATTACAACCATATTTTCTTAAAATACCTTGTGCGGCTATACGCATGGCGGTTTCTGGATTTATGTTAGCAATTGCAGCTGAATCTACCTTATTCCATTCCTCAAATTCCTTTTGTGGCATCACTATGACCACCGATTTCATATATGAATGTCTTAGTCCGCAATATTCGGCACAAAATATTTCATACTCACCCTCCTTTCCTGATTCAAACCAAACTATGTCTTCTTTACCCGGAACCATATCTTGCTTTAGCCTGAAAGCCGGGATGTATAAGCTGTGAAGTACGTCTTGTGCGATTAAATCCAGCTTAACGGCCTTGTTTTTTGGTACAAATAGTGTATCCGTAATCTTTCCGTTTTCATACTGGAAAGAAAAGCTCCACATGCGGGCGATTGTTTTAATAGGTATCGCATCTTCTGGTGCATCCTTCTGGAAACGCCAACCCGACCAGCCATAATAAAACATAATCACAACTAGAATAGTTGGGATCACAGTCCATACGACCTCTAGCGTGTTGTTTCCCTCAATTTGGGTAGCTACGGCATTTTTACTTTTTCTGTACCGGATAATATAATATACCATCACGATAGTAATACCCAACAGAAAAAACAACGAGATACCAAAAATAAAAACAAAGGTAGAATCTACCTGTTCAACAAAGTTAGAGGCGTTATTTGTATTCGTTTCAATCATAGCTAGCGGAAATTATAGTCCAGGAATGTGATTAAAATGACCAGTCCCACCAATATAAAAATGGCAGGAACAAAAATTTGCAATATTTTATTGTCAAATTTCAGGTGCATAAAATATATCAATACCAATATTGATTTAATAGATGCCAATAGTAACGCAACAAATACTGTTAATTTGCCGAATTCTATTTGTGTTACGGCAACGGAAATTAACGTGAGGGTAATTAATGCCGCAAGTACCTTAAGGTATACTTTATATGGGACGATATGTGAATCACTATGTTTATCCATGCCTTAAAAATTTATGTGAGGAGGTAAAATAATGGGAAAAGGAAAATCCATATCAAGTCAACCAGGTGCCAGTATAAGCCCGAGTTGTCAAGTAAAACCGGGTTGTCATCCGTTAAGGTATTGTTATTTACTCTAACAAAAACAATGGTGATAAGAATAATCCCAACCAGGATGTGTAATGCGTGAAGTCCGGTCATAAAAAAGTATAAACCGAAAAATAAAGTATCACCATTACCCAGCCCTTGAAGCGTCTCGCTGCTGGGGAAAAAACCATGTTCAAATTTACCTTTCCACTCAAAGTACTTGTTGACCATAAAAAAAAGAGCCATCAGTAGTGTAACCATCAATAATCCTAATGTGAGCTTTTTGTTTTTCAGACGTATGGCCGAGCTGGCCATAGCAATGGTGGCACTACTCACCAGCAGGATAATGGTATTAATGCTTCCAACGGTAATGCTTAATTGTTGGGCTGCCAAATGGAAGGCCTGTGGATTTAAATAACGGTACACCCCGTAAACGATAAATAAACCTGCAAAAAGTAGTAGTTCGGTAAAAATAAATAACCACATCCCAAGTTTGGAGGCCTCGTCGTCGCGGTGAACATGCTGAATTGTTGCGCTTGTATCCATAGTTTAGTTTTTAGCTGTAATCGTAAGGGCCTTTTTTTACCACTGGTATTTCTTCAAAATTCTCTAGAGTAGGGGGAGATTCAACAGTCCATTCCAGGGTTCGCCCTCCCCAAGGATTTTTTGTGGCAATAGCACCATTTTTAGCGGAACGAACTAAATTGTAGAGAATAATCATCAATCCGATAAAAAGCACCCAGGACCCAATGGTAGAAACAATGTTAGGCCCATGAAAGCGTTCCACATAGTCGTAATAACGGCGTGGCATACCAGTCATCCCTAAAAAGAACATGGGGAGATAGAGTGTGCAAAATCCAATAAAGAAGAATAACCATCCTGTTGTGGCCAGCCGGTTGTTATACATGCGTCCCCAAATTTTGGGAAACCAGTAATGGATAGCGCCCATGAAAGCGAAACCAACACCCCCAAATACGATAAAGTGGAAATGAGCTACTACAAAGGCTGTATCGTGCAAGTGAACGTTTAGCGAAAGAGCTCCCAAGGCCAATCCCGACAATCCACCAATCATAAAAACAAACAAAAAGGATGCGGCCCAAAAAAACGGAGGTTCCAATTGAATAGAGGCCTTGTGCAATGTGCTTACCCAGTTAAAAACTTTGATGGCACTTGGTATTGCAACAATAAATGTCAGCAGTGAAAAGGCGTACAATGCTGTTCCGCTCATGCCGGAAGTAAACATGTGATGGCCCCATACAAAGTACCCCACAAAAGCAATGGCCAAGGTTGAAAATACAATGGCTTTATATCCAAATATTGATTTATTGGCAAAGGTGGGAATGATTTCGGAAATGGCGCCCATGGCGGGTAATATCATTATGTAAACAGCAGGGTGCGAGTAGATCCAAAATAAATGTTGGTACAAGATAGGGTCTCCACCTAAGGCAGGGTCAAAAAAACCGATGTTCAAAACTCTTTCTCCAACAATCATTAGTAACGTAATACCTACTATCGGAGTGGCCAATATCTGTATCCAAGCTGTTCCGTATAATGTCCAGGGAAACAAAGGCATCTTAAACCAGGTCATACCGGGCGCTCTAAGCCGGTGGATAGTTACAATAAAGTTGATTCCTGTTAATATGGATGAGAAACCCAGTATGAAAGCTCCCAGGACAGCAGGTAACATATTGGTGTTGGTTTTAAAACTATATGGAGCATAAAAAGTCCAGCCCGTGTCAGGAGGTCCGCCAGCCATAAATAATGAGGACAAAGCAATAATGGCACCTAAGACATATACCCACCACGACAATAGGTTGAGTTTGGGAAAAGCCACATCCTTAGCGCCAATCATTATGGGCAGAAGGAAGTTGCCAAATATAGCCGGTAGTCCCGGTATCACCACCAAAAATATCATGATGACACCATGCAGGGTGAAAACGGCATTATAAGTTGCCGGGTCCATTACTGTTTTCCCTGGTGCCAGCAACTCCAATTTCATAGCTATGCCAAGCAGAACTCCAGTAAGAAAAAAGGAGATAATGGAATATAGATAAAGTAATCCTATTCGTTTATGGTCGGTAGAAAATATCCAGGCGAACAGCCCTTTGTATTTACCTTTCTCGTCCCTAAAGCTAACATAAGTTTGGTTCAATTCTTCTTGTGACATATGTGGCGTGAATTAAGTTGTTCTTCTTTTAGGTTTAACGGTTAGTACAAAAAGCACCAGTCCGGCTATAACAATTATTAGTATCCCAGCCATTTTGGTAATGTTCAGCACGTACGATTGTCCCACCGGGTCGTAACTGTAACAAAACTGTAATATACGGTTGACCGTTGGTCCCGGGATGCCTTTGGAGGCTTCGATAACCGCTAGCTTAAGCTCGAAAGGAAGAAAATAGGTGCCGTTCAGATAGCGTGTTATTTTACCCTCCGGACTTAGCAAGACTAATCCGGCGGTATGAATAAAATCATTACCGGTTCTTTTGTAAGAAAACCCGGTAGCGTTGGTCAGCTTGGCCACATTGGCGCTGTCAGCTGTAAAGAATAGCCATCCATTCTCGAATCCATCTTTCTCAACGGTCAAAGAATAGTTGTTGCGTTTCTTTTTGGCCAACACATGGTCTTCTTTGTAGTCAAAACTTACGGTAATTATTTGGTAATCTTCCCCCAGATCCATGTCAGATAGATTTACTACTTCGGCAATTCCATCCATTAAAGGAGTGCAAACGCCCGGGCATCTATAATAAACAAAGTTTAAAACCGTGGGTTTATCTTTGACAATGGAGCTTAACAATACCGTGTCTCCTTCAATATTGATGACTTCAATATCGTTTGGAATATATTCATCCAAGTGTTCGATTACGCCGATTTTTTTGATCTCTTCCGCTTGGGAGGGTAGAAGAGTACACAGCAATAGGCATAGAATGATAAGGTGCTTCATACTTTATTCTTTAAAAATTGTAAAATATTACATACCCTATTGCCTTCGTGCGTTTAAATTAGTTTTAGGATGGCAGTATGTGAGATTAAGGCAACAAAGCGTGATTCTTTTTCACTTACCTTAACAACAAAGTTCGGATAATGTTTAGTTTTATATGAATGCCTAATCATTTTACAATCCAATCCATTATGATGAAAAAATAGCCTGCTTAAACTAAACAGGCTACATCGATCTAATTCTATACTTTTTAAGGCGCTACTACTTAATTTTTTCCAGTAATGATTTGTTGCTTCTCGGTTTTCTGGCGTGAAGTGTAGTCTCGCGTTTAAGCTTTTTCTCAGCACGTCTTTCCTTTAATGATTTCTGGGCATTCTTCTTTTTCTTGCCATCGTGAAGCGATCTATCGTGTGACATAAGCAGATGTTTAAATTAAATATTAGGAATTACCTTCATATACAAATTTAAGATAGTGGTATGCTGATGTCAAGACTGTTATGTTAAAATAAGAAAGATATTATTGTTTGTTGATGGATATTCTCATGTATAAAACACAATATTTTAATATATGAAGATATTAGCTGGGCTTGAGGGTTACTAATGTCCTACTTTCTGTTGGGTTCAGCTTTTAAGGGATTTTCCGGCCACTTATGCTTGGGGTATCTTGCCTTTAATTCCTTTTTTACTTCAAAATAAGCATGGTTCCAAAAACTGTTAAGGTCCGAAGTTATTTGAACGGGTTTATAGCCAGGGGATAAAAGGTGCATCAGTAAACCTATCTTGCCCCTGTTAACGGTTGGTGTTTCTTGCCATCCGAAAATCTCTTGCAATCGAACGGCTAAAACGGGAGCTTCCCCATTGGCATGGTATTGTATTTTTATTTTTGAACCTGTGGGGACTTGTATTGATTCAGGAGCTAATGCATCTATTAGTTGCTGTTGTTTAAAATCCAGGTGATGTTGAAGCACGGATTTTAAACCCATCTTTTTTAGATCTTCCGGCCTTTTTATTTGGGTTAGATAAGGGCCAAGCCATTCTTTGTTGTCTTCAAGTAAAGATGATGTACTCACATCAGGCCAATTATCAGATGGATTCCATTTTCGAAGGCTTAAAACCCTGTTTTGCCATTGTGTTACGTCTGTGTTCCAATCCAACAGGTGCGCTCCTTCTTTGGCAATAGCTTTTGAGATAGCCGAAATCTTCTGTTCTTCATCAAATTCTTGCAGCGGTTTGGATTGTAGTACAATATGTCCAATGCATAAGTTCTTCTCCGCTATAAAACCGCCTCGCTTGGTGTCCCATTCTACCTGTTCCTTTTCTTTAACCAGAGGAGCCAGGTCTCTTGGGTTAAGCGGGGATGCCATAAATATTTTGCCAACGGCATCCCTCATATTTAGGTTTGCGATGGCCAGCCAGGGTTCATGCGCCAGGTCGTCTTTATGTCCCGCAGCGGCAATGGCACCATTGGCTAATTTAAATTGAGCATTATTGCCCGGTTTTGCATGGGCAATCCTTTCGGGATATGCATGTACCAAAAGTAAACCTGTTTCAAAAGGGTCAACAGAATTGTTGTCCACTTCAATGTTTAATAACTTTCGATATTGAGCAGCTATTTTTTCTATTCTGCTTAGTATTCTATTGGAGATGATTCCTTTTCTGCTTTTTCGCAAAGCTTCCACCCGCAGGTTGATGTCAACGCCGCTTTCTTTATCCAGAGGATCTCGCTCTTCCAAAATAGCCGCCAGATCAGTTGCCACATCTGCGAAGCCCTCCTCTTTGGCCATAAGCAACATATGTGCAATTCGCGGATGGCAGGGGAGAGAATTTATTTTTTCTCCATGTTTTGTAATTCTGCCATTTTCCAGGGCATCCAACTGATGCAGTAAATCCGTAGCTTGGAGGATGGCACCTTTAGGTGGAGGGGTTAACCAAATTAGCTCGTTAGGATCAGATATTCCCCAAGCAGCCAAATCCAGAACCAATGAAGCCAAATCGGCTTCCAAAATTTCCGGGGTTCGATGTTCTCTTAGTCTGTTTTGGGTGGCCTTGCTCCACATTCTGTAACACACCCCGGTTTCTAAACGGCCGGCCCTGCCTGTTCTCTGGTCGGCAGCGTCTTTGGTGATTTCAACAGTAACCAATTTTGAAAGTGCTGAGTTGGGATCAAACCTCATGGTTCGGCCAAACCCGGAATCAATCACCACTTTAACACCCTGGATGGTCAAGCTGGTTTCAGCAATGGAAGTGGCCAGGACTACCTTGCGTTTTCCGTTTTTATCCGGCATGATAGCCGCAAATTGTTTGTTGGGTGTAAGTTGACCGTATAACGGGTGAATGGCAATTTGGGAAAGACTCCTTTTTAAAATAGCTTCCGTTTTTCTGATCTCGGCTTCTCCAGGCAAAAATATAAGTACGTCCCCCTGCTCATTGTCAACCGCTTTTTTCGCCAATCGTGCGGTCAATTCTGGTAACATCATCAAATCGGCATCACCCTCGTATTTTATCTCAACCGGATATTGTCTTCCTTTGCTTTCTACAATTTCCGCTTCCAGCAAAGCCGATAGTTTAGGCAAATCCAAAGTGGCCGACATAATCATGATGCGCAAGTCGGGACGGAGAACTTGTTGTGATTCTCGCGCCAATGCCAGGGCCACGTCGGCAAATAAACTACGTTCGTGAAACTCGTCGAATATCACCATGCCAGCATTCTCAAGCGCATTGTCCGATTGAAGCATTCTTGTCAGAATTCCTTCGGTAACCACTTCCACCCTGACTTTGTCAGATACACAGTTGTCGAATCTGATTCTATAACCAATCGATTCGCCTACTTTCTCACCCAATAAATCGGCCATTCTTATGGCAATGGTTTTTGCAGCCAATCGCCGAGGTTCGAGCATGATTATTTTTTTGCCTTTCAGCCATTGTTCATTCATCAAAACCAATGGTAAAAGCGTACTCTTTCCCGCTCCCGCTGGTGCGTGAACTATCAATGTGTTTTCTTTGGATAGTCCCTTTTTTACATCTTCAATAATCTCAACAACCGGTAAACCGGTTTTTCTGGCATCAAAACTCAAGGCAATACATCTTTAAAAATGGAGTGCAAAGGTAAGGAAAAGTTGCTAGTTGATTGGCCAAAGGGCAATTGTTTAAAATATCTTCTGGAACAAGTCTAAATCATTGCCGCTAAAGGAGGATAAGAAGGTTGAATTGTTGCCTTTCGTTTCACCATCAATTAATCCTGTTCCATTCATCGTTTTCACATATCTGAATCAATTCTCATTTATCTAACAACTATTTACTAATTTAGCCGCCGATTTTTTTATTTTGAAGTACGTGTTTGTTAAAACAGGATTGTCTAATATTCCGTAGAAGCTGATGCTTCCGGGGTAAAACTTCACAATAAAATAATCCGGGATGTTGAAATACATGACAATTCATCGTGTTTAATTCAATAATCCTCATTATTTTCGCTGAAAATAAAAAAGGCAAATACAACGCATGAAGAATATTAAAGTTGGCCAACAGGAGTTTGGCAAAGACAAGCTTTTCCTGATAGCTGGTCCGTGTGTGATTGAGAAGGAATCGATCATGATGGAAACGGCGGAGAAGTTGAAAACAATAGCAGAAAAACTCGACCTTCCTTTTATTTTTAAATCATCTTATATCAAAGATAATCGTAGCTCGGTTGAATATTATCATGGACCTGGATTGGAAGAAGGTTTAAAAATGCTCGAAAAAGTTAAAAATTCCTTTGACGTGCCGGTTATTTCGGATGTTCATCAAGAGGCTGAAGTAAAAGCTGCTGCCGATGTATTGGATGTAATCCAGATTCCCGCCTATCTCTGCATGCAGACTTCGCTGGTAACCGCAGCCGCTAAAACAGGTAAGGCCATCAACGTAAAGCACGGTCAGTTTTTGGCTCCGGAAAACATGATTAAGCCGGTTCGGAAAATAGAACACTTTGGCAACAAAAATATCATGGTAACTGAACGAGGTTATGTATTCGGTTACAATGATTTGATTGTAGATCCACGTAGTTTTTATGAAATGCAACAAACGGGGTACCCTGTTGTATTCGATATTACACATTGTATTCGTCGTTATGGTATTCCTAGTTCCGATCCTAGCGGAGGAACACGTCAGTACCTGGGGCCCATTGCCCGGGCAGGGGTTGCTGCTGGTATCGATGGAATATTTATTGAAGCGCATCCTGATTGCACAAACGCACTATGTGATGCGGCGAGTCAGTACCCATTGGATCAGTTAGAGGAATTCTTAAAGCCTTTGATTGACATTCACAATATTGAGAAACAAACAAGAACAGAAGTTTAATATCACCATACAAATATTTTATCATGGAATTATATCTTGATTCTGCTGACATTAATGAAATTGAAGAAGCGTTTAAGTTAGGCTTTATTGATGGTTTAACTACCACGCCAACTTTTATGCACAGACACGGTATTACCGATATCGATGCCGCTATTGTAAAGCTATCGAAAATGGTACCTGTACTAATGATTGAAGCGTTAGGGGATACTGCCGAGGAAATTGTTGCTGAGGCTAAGCGTTTATTGAGCTTAGGTTTAGATAAAAAGAAAACTGTATTTAAGATACCAGCTTCGTTGGTTGCGGCTAAAGCCTGTAAAATGCTTCGCGACGAAGATATGATGGTGAATATTCACTTGGTTTACAATATTCAGCAAGCGTATATGGCCATGGCCGCTGGCGCTACATACGTTTGTGTATTGGTGGGTCGTATGCAGGATCAGGGTTATGATGCATTGAAGCTGGTTGATGATTGTGTCAAGTTAGTTGACAAATATAACTACAATACAAAAATAATGTTCTCGTCGGTACGTTACCCGGAGCACATTAAAAACGCCATTGAATTAGGTGCGCAAAATATCACCATTCCTTGGAAGATAATGAAGAACCTGAACAACAATAACTTTACTGAGATTGGAACGCAGCAGTTTGTAAACCATACTCGCCAAATGACCATGAAGGTAGGTGAGATTATTGGAAGCAAAAACCCAACTATTGGTTTGGATGCCAAAGTAACCGATGCTACTGTCGAAATGACTAAGTATGCTACTGGTGCGGTTTCTGTTGTTGATGCAGAAGGTAATCTTAAGGGAATATTTACGGATGGAGATTTGCGTCGTCATATGAATATTAACGGAGAGAAGATCTTGACCATGAAGATGAGCGATTTTGAAATGAAGATGCCTATTTCAATTGATATGGAGGAAAAACTTCATGCAGCTGTCGGTATATTCAAAGAAAAACAAGTAGACAACATCATTGCGACCAGTAACGGAAAACCTGTTGGGATGGTTGACGTACAGGATTTGGTTAAGTTAGAAATCCTTTAGTATATATAAGAGTCTACTTTATCCCTAAGCGGATAGCTATAATATGATAAGGGGTGATTATTTTTAATCGCCCCTATTGCGTAAAAAAGGAAGTGTAACATTTTATTATTCCCTCCCGTCGGTAACGGGTTGTCTAATATCTAAAAATTTAAGAAAATGCCGGGTACAGAATTATTTGGTAAGGAAGAAAGAGAACAAGTAATGGAAGTCCTTGAGACAGGAATTCTATTCAGATATAACCACGATGCGCAAAGAAAAGGCATTTGGAAAGCCAAGGAGTTTGAAAAAGAATTTGCGGATTACCACGGTGCTAAATATTGTCATATGGTTACGAGCGGTACTGCTGCCGATGCTGTTTCATTGGCTTCGGTGGGTGTTGGTGCCGGCGATGAGGTAATTGTTCCTCCGTTTACGTTTATTGCGCCAATTGAAGCAGTAGTTAACTGTGGGGCTGTTCCTGTATTTGCGGAAATAGACGAAACGCTTTGTTTGTCCGCAGCGTCAATTGAAGCTGCCATCACACCCAAAACCAAAGCGGTGATGCTGATACATATGGTAGGTGCCATGGCTCAAATCGACGAGATTGTTGATGTTTGTAACAAGCATAATATCATTCTTATAGAAGATACTGCTCAGGCTTTGGGAGGATCTTATAAAGGAAAAATGTTAGGTACCTTTGGTAAGGTTGCTTGTTATTCTTTCGATTTCTTTAAGTTGATTACTGCTGGAGAAGGCGGTGCAGTGTTGACTAACGATGAGTGTGTTTATAACACCGCGCATACCTGGTCCGATCATGGCCATAGCCATATTGGGAACAACCGTGGAGCTGAGGAGCATCCGATATTAGGAACCAATTACCGTATCAGTGAGCTTCATGCCGCTGTTGGTCTGGCACAGTTCCGTAAGATCGATTATATACTGGAAAGACTTCGTGCCAACAAAAAAGTGCTAAAGGACTATTTGAAGAAATTCCCTCAGGTGGTTTTTCGGAATGTTCCGGATGAAGACGGAGATTCGGCTACTGTGTTGAATTTCTTTTTGCCAACACAAGAGGAAGCAAAGAAAGCTTGTGCGGATTTAGGTGCTGAAGGTGTTGCTGCCGCTTATTGGTACGATAACAACTACCACTTTATTAAAAACTGGGGACACCTGACTGAGTATAAGGTGGCCGCCCCTGTGGGTATGCAGTTTTTAGATAAGCCTCAGGATTATACAAAGCTGGATTTGCCTAAGTCATATGATCTAATCGGTAGGTTGGTTTCTGTTAACATGAACATCAAAACTACTCCCGAACAGTTAGAGGCTATCTGTAAAGCTTTCGATAAAGTTTTAGGATAAATATATAATTTAACCACGAATGATAGTATATAGTATTATATGCATTATTCGTGGTTTTTATTAATTAGTGGTTGATGGATGAATTTGTTTTAAGGATCATATAAATCAACTTTCAACTTTCAACTTTTAACTTTGAACTAATTATTATGCTATACGATTTTAGAAGTTTTGTGAACCCGGGTCATTATGCTTTCGGAAAAGGAAACCTTAAGCATTTGGGCGAATTGATTGATAGAAGAAAAAATGAAACCAATGATTGGACCGTGTTTATGATCGATCATTATTTTCAGGATAAAAAAGAAACGTTGGATCGTCTTCCTATCGGGGAAAAAGACCTTGTGTTTTTTATTGATACCAAAGATGAGCCAAAAACAACCTTGGTAAATCGATATCGCGACCAGATATTGGCGCATCAGCCTGCATTGCCCGCAGTAATGGTGGGTATGGGTGGAGGCACCACCATGGACTATGCCAAAGCAACAGGTTTGATGGTGACCAACGAAGGCGATTCAAAGGATTATCAAGGTTTAGATAAAATCAAAAACGAAGGTATTTACACAATCGTAATCCCAACGGTTTCCGGCACGGGAGCCGAGGTCTCAATGACGGCTGTGTTGAGCGGGCCGGAAAAGAAATTGGGTATCAAGTGTGATTATACTATACCTAATGAGGTGCTTTTCGATCCGGAGTTATTGGCAACAGTGTCGGATGAGGATCGTTTTTTTACTGGAATGGATAATTACATCCATAATGTGGAGTCTTTGAACGGAACCTGGATTACTTCCATGGGTAAGGCTTTTGCGGAAAAGTCAAATGAAATCTGTGTAGATGTATTTATGAACAAATATCCTGACCGACTTGAAGCTGACGAAAAAATGATGGTAGCTTCCATCATGGGAGGTAATAGTATTACTTATGCGCAAGTTGGGGTTTGTCATGCTTTGTCCTACGGATTAGCCGTTGTTTTGGGAACGCATCATGGAGTTGGCAACTGTATTGTATTTAATCAATTGGAGAAATATTATCCGGATGGTTACAAACTGTTTAAAGAAATGCAGATTTTACAGGGTGTTGAAATTCCAAGTGGAATAACAGCAGGGTGTTCCGATGATCAATTCGACCAAATGGTTGAAGTGGCTTGGGCGAATGAGCACATGTGGAATAATGCCTTCGGTCCTGAGTGGGAAAAGCATATTTCAAAAGCAGAGTTAAAAGCGTTGTATAAGAAGATGTAAATTTTGGATTAGAGAACTTCAGACATTAGAAAATAGACTTTTTTAGTATCTTATTCTTGTCCCTTATCTCTTATCTCTTATCTAATAATCGAAAATGAACATAGTAGGAATCATTCCAAGTCGTTATGCATCGAGCCGCCTGCCTGGCAAACCATTAGCTATGATTGGTGATAAGCCAATGGTGCAGTGGGTGTACGAAAATTGCCTAAAAGGGCTGGAGCATGTGTTTGTGGCCACCGATGACCAACGTATTGTTGATGCGGTGGAGGCTTTTGGTGGCAAAGCAGTGATGACAAGAGAAGATCATACCAGTGGTACTGATAGATGTGCTGAAGCTGCCGCAAATATTGAAGAGAAGTACGGCGTGAAGGCCGACGTGGTAGTTAATATACAGGGTGACGAACCATTTTTTGAGGCAGCTCAATTGAATGATATCAAATCGGCCTTTGAAAATCCGGATACGCAAATAGCTACCTTGGTGCAAGAAGCAAAAAATTTGGATCAGGTGTTAAGTCAGAGTGAGGTGAAGGTGGTGTTGAATAACTGGGGCGAGGGTATTTATTTTAGTCGTGCTCCTATCCCTTTTTTACGTAATGTGCAACAAAATGAGTGGATGGAGCATCAGACCTTCTATCGTCATTTAGGTATTTATGCTTATCGCATGGATGTTTTAAAGGAGATTGTTAAGCTGGAGCAGTCGACCCTGGAAAAAGCCGAATCGTTGGAGCAGTTGCGATGGATCGAAAATGGTTTCCCGGTTACCTGCGTTATCACCGAACTAGAAGAGACCATGTGTATTGATACGCCTGAGGATTTAGAAAAAGCAAATGAACTGGTAAGAGGCAAGTGATTTGCTAAAAATTGTAAGTATGCTCTGTAACGCCTGTCTCGAATTCATTTTGGGAGGCAAAAGATAACAGCCTAAGGTAACGTCCTGGGTATATTGATGAAATAAATCGGCGCAATTATAAAGTTGTTATTTGTAATAACTTGTCTTGCGCCGAAATTGTATTCGTTTGAATTTAATAACATTTTGTATACGATGAACATTCAAAACCAATTTGAAGATATTGGAGGAACATTTATAACTCCTGTTGATGAGTTAAAACAAAAGCTATCAAAAATAAAAGCTTATATCTTTGATTGGGATGGCGTGTTTAATAATGGTTCAAAGGTAGGTGACGAAGGAAGTAGTTTTGCCGAGCCGGATGCTATGGGTGTTAATATGCTCAAATTGGATTATTGGTTGCGTAATGGTGAATTGCCTGCTACCTTTGTTGTTACGGGTGAGGAAAATCGTAGTGCTCAGTTTCTGGCTAAGCGTGAACATATGAATGCAGCTTTCTATAAGTGTAAATTTAAAGTTCGGGCTTTAGATAGAATTTGTATAGAAAATAACTTGAAGCCAGAAGAGATTGCCTTTTTCTTTGATGATATATTGGATGTTGAGTTGGCCCGTACAGTAGGGGCTAGCTTTCAAATTAATCGTAAAGCCAATCCTATTTTTAATCAATACCTGGTTGATAATAAAAGCTGCGATTACAGAACAGGAAGCACCGGTGGTAATGGTGGAGTTCGAGAAGCATGTGAGTTGATTGTTGGCTTAATAGGTAGTCTGCCCAATGCCATCGAAACCCGGATTGAGTTCACGGGTGATTATACAAAGTATTTAAACGACCGTAATCTTATAGAAACAGTTTGTGAACCGGTGGAGTGATGCACGCCAAAATATAGAAGAAAGTCCTCTTTCGTTTTTTTTGAAAGAGGACTTTCTTGTTGATATATATGTCATTAATAGATGATAGTCTGAATACCGAGGGCATGTTTTTCCAGTTATGTTCCATACTCGCCACAAACATTTTGTATGATATATTTTCCTGGGAGTCATTCATTGTAGCAGTCGCCATTTTACCGTATTCATTCAGAAATGATGGGCCGACCAGGTGACTTCTGCTGGCGGAGGTGCTTACTCTTTTGGCTCCGATGCGGATCAACTTTGAGAAATGACCCATGTAATAATAGGAGGGAGTGTAAATCAAAGAGCCTCGGGCCTGGTGTCGACATGAATAGGAGAGAAGCAGCAATAGCCCCGGTGATTGGGGCCGCCGGTATGATTCAGTAGAATATTCCAGATTGTCCACCTTGCGGTACCGCAGTTAAAATCGGTAATCAATGCTTTGCCATAGCGCTCTCCATTGGACCAGCGTTGTTATTCGGTTTCGTTGAATGTTTGAATACATCCAACTGTGAAAAGAAGGTTTTTGTCCGGGAAAGATTCTTTGATATTGCGTAGGTTGTCCCACATTGACTGGCTGCCTGCCTATCTTTCGTGCCATTGAAAGCCTATGCTCCGGGCGTTTTTTGCTGCTTCTTGATCCCCAAAAATGGTGTTGCCCGCGTGGGAAATCAAATCACGATTATGATCCCATGCCACGATGTTCTTGTCTCCTGATCCCTCACATTTGTAATGTTGGCCCTAAATAGTTTTATCCTGATGATTGAATTTTGTAATCGATCGTAAGTGGAAAGGTAAAACGAAACCTGCGATTCTTCCGGGGTTAAGGGAGGTGGGCTTAGCGTATTACCTGAGTCATCAGAACATTGAATTCCTAATAGACAGGAGATTGTAAATATTACTGAAAAAAATATATCTATTAAAATGTGACGAAAAAAAACAAAAGGCAAAATCCTCATTTATCCAATTATAATTACGCAATTTTAATAATATAGAAACGATGAAGATTGCAACAGGTATAACTATCGTTTGGCAGGAAAGGATTCTACTAACAATTTGTATTCTAGCAACAAGTACTTAAAAGATTCGAAAAAATATTGCAATAAATTGTTCGTTTTTCGTTGAAAATTAGTACTTTTGCATCGCTTTTTTGTCTAAAAATATGAAAAGGTACTGTAAATCAGTGTGTTTTAGTAGAGGAAAAGCGATAGTTATAAGCGGTTTTAAAAGAATTTTATTTAAACAATTTTAGTTATATGCCAACGATTCAACAGTTAGTTCGTAAAGGACGCACCACAATGGTTGAGAAAAGTAAGTCTAGAGCACTAGATTCTTGTCCTCAGCGAAGAGGTGTATGTGTGAGGGTGTACACGACTACACCAAAGAAGCCGAACTCGGCCATGAGAAAGGTAGCAAGGGTTCGTCTAACTAACGGGAAAGAGGTGAATGCCTATATCCCAGGAGAAGGACACAATCTTCAGGAGCACTCTATTGTACTTGTGCGCGGAGGAAGGGTAAAAGATCTTCCAGGTGTACGTTACCACTTAGTACGTGGAGCTTTAGATGCATCAGGAGTTGAAGGACGTACTCAACGTCGTTCTAAATATGGAACTAAGCGTCCTAAGAAGTAATTTAAACAAGTGTTTAACTGATAGTTTTGTTTATTGGTAGTTAAAACAGAAGGTTGAGTAAAAGGCAATACCTTGCATTTGAAGACACAGAAACATTGACAGCCAATAATAAACTGATAAACAAGAAGAAATGAGAAAAGGTAAACCAAAGAAGCGAATATTGCTTCCAGATCCAAAGTTCAACGATACTTTGGTAACACAATTCATCAACAACCTGATGCTCGACGGTAAAAAATCAACTGCTTACGGTATTTTTTATGATGCATTGGACCGCATGGCTGATAAAGCAGAAAAAGAAGGGAAACCAGCTTTGGAAATGTGGAAAAAAGGGTTGGAAAACATCACTCCTGCAGTAGAAGTAAAGAGTCGTAGAGTAGGTGGGGCAACTTTTCAGGTTCCAACCGAAATTCGTCCTTCAAGAAAAGTTTCTGTAGCTATGAAGAACTTGATACTTTTTGCGCGCAAAAGAAGTGGTAAATCAATGGCAGAAAAACTATCTGCTGAAATTGTTGCGGCTTATAACAACGAAGGCGGTGCCTTCAAGAAAAAAGAAGATATGCACAGGATGGCGGAGGCTAACCGAGCATTTGCTCACTTTAGGTTCTAATCATCTAATCTTTTAAGGGAAAAAATAAAATGGGAAATTCAGATTTAAAACACACCAGAAATATCGGTATCATGGCGCATATCGATGCAGGGAAAACCACTACAACAGAGCGTATTCTGTTTTATACTGGTATTACCCATAAAATTGGTGAGGTTCACGATGGTGCTGCTACCATGGACTGGATGGAGCAAGAGCAAGAAAGAGGTATTACCATTACTTCTGCTGCTGTTACAACCAACTGGAACTATAATAACGAATCGTACAAGATAAACATTATCGATACCCCGGGTCACGTTGACTTTACCGTAGAGGTGGAGCGTTCTTTAAGGGTGTTAGATGGTACTGTTGCCTTATTCTGTGCTGTAAGTGGTGTGGAGCCACAGTCAGAAACTGTATGGAGACAAGCCGACAAATATGGTGTGCCCCGTATCGGTTTCGTCAATAAAATGGATCGTTCAGGTGCTAACTTCTTCGAAGTAGTCCGTCAGGTAAGGGAAATGTTAGGTGCCAATCCTATTCCCCTTCAAATTCCTATTGGAGCGGAAGATGATTTCGAAGGGGTTATCGACCTAATTGAAAATAAAGAGGTGGTTTGGTTCGATGATGCGCAAATGGGATCGCGTTACGAATTAAAAGAAATTCGTGAAAGCTTGAAAGCTGAAGCGCAAGAGTGGAGAGACAAGTTAGTGGAAGCTGTGGCCGAATCTGACGAGGAGCTGATGGAGCGTTATTTCGAGGATCCGGAATCGATCACCAAGGAGGAAATGATTGCGGTAATCCGTAAGGCTACCATCAACCAGACTATTACGCCTATGATGTGTGGCTCTGCCTTTAAAAACAAAGGTGTTCAGCGTTTGCTTGACTCTGTGGTGGCTTTCTTGCCTGCACCAACGGATATTCCTGATATTACCGGAATTAATCCAAATACTGGTAACGAAGATTCACGCCCTAACGATGTAAATGCTCCTTTCTCTGCGTTAGCGTTTAAAATTGCTACCGATCCGTTTGTAGGTCGTCTGGCATTTATGCGTATTTACTCAGGTAGATTAGAAGCAGGTTCTTATACTTTAAATACGCGTACAGGTAAAAAAGAACGTATCTCTCGCCTGTACCAAATGAAATCTAACAAGCAGTTACCGCAAGACGTGATCGAGGCAGGTGATATCTGTGCAGGTGTAGGTTTTAAGGATATTCGTACCGGAGATACATTATGTGATGAAAAACACCCAATTACCCTGGAATCTATGGATTTTCCGGATCCGGTAATCGGAGTGGCGGTAGAGCCTAAGTCACAAAAAGACATGGACAAGTTAGGGGTGGCTTTGGCTAAATTGGCCGAGGAAGATCCAACATTCCGTGTTCAAACCGACGAAGATAGCGGGCAGACGGTAATTAGCGGTATGGGTGAACTTCACCTTGAAATTATCGTTGACCGTTTAAAACGTGAGTTTAAAGTAGAATGTAACCAGGGACGTCCTCAGGTAACCTACAAAGAAGCGATCACGCAAACCGTGGATCACAGAGAAGTGTTTAAGAAACAATCTGGAGGTCGCGGTAAGTTTGCCGATGTAATCCTCACTGTTGGTCCTAGAGAAGACGGAAAAGAAGGCCTTGAGTTTATCAACGCGGTAAAAGGTGGTAATATCCCTAAAGAATTTATCCCTTCAGTTGAAAAAGGTATCAAGGATGCTATGCAAAACGGAGTGTTGGCAGGATTTGTTGTCGACAGTCTAAAAGTTGTACTTAATGACGGTTCTTTCCACCCTGTGGATTCTGACCAGTTGTCTTTTGAGATCGCGGGTCGTCAGGCTTTTAAAGCAGCAAGTGCCAAAGCAAAACCGGTTCTTCTGGAGCCTATCATGAAAGTTGAAGTGGTTACTCCCGAAGAATATATGGGAGACATTATCGGTGACTTCAATAAGCGTCGTGGTCAGGTTGAAGGAATGGAATCTAAAGCTGGTGCTCGCGTGGTAAAAGCTAAGGTGCCTCTTGCCGAAATGTTCGGATATGTAACAGTTTTACGTACTATTTCTTCCGGTCGTGCAACTTCTTCTATGGTGTTCTCGCACTTCGAAGAGGTTTCTAAAGCGATTGCTGTGGAAGTAGTAAAAGAAGCTGAAGGTAAAGTAGAATTATTATAATAAGATCTCAAGATGAGTCAGAAAATAAGAATCAAATTAAAATCTTACGATCACAACTTGGTTGACAAGTCAGCCGAGAAAATCGTTAAGACGGTAAAGACAACAGGAGCTGTAGTAAGCGGTCCTATTCCTCTTCCAACTCACAAAAGGGTATTTACAGTGTTGCGTTCAACATTCGTAAACAAGAAGTCGAGAGAGCAATTCCAGCTTTCATCCTACAAGCGCTTGATCGATATCTATAGCTCAACAGCTAAAACTATCGATGCGCTGATGAAGTTAGAATTGCCTAGCGGAGTAGAAGTGGAAATCAAAGTTTGATAAAAGAAAAATAAGTTCACATGGCCCGTAGGTCGAAGCACGGGCGGTGTGAATCGATTATTTAATATTTAATTTTTGTAACAATGCCAGGATTAATTGGAAAAAAAATCGGAATGACTTCCGTTTTCAGTGCCGATGGAAAAAACATTCCATGCACTGTTATCGAAGCTGGCCCATGCTTGGTTACGCAGGTGAAAACTGTGGATACCGACGGTTATGAGGCTGTACAGCTGGCGTTCGACGACAAGAAGGAAAAGAACACTACTAAGGCAGAGCTAGGCCACTTTAAAAAAGCAGGCGTAACTCCCAAAAGAAGTGTTGTTGAGTTCAAAGGGTTCGAACAAGAATTGAGCTTAGGTGATGAGGTAAAAGTTGACATCTTCAAAGAAGATATTTTTGTTGACGTTACCGGAATCTCTAAAGGTAAAGGATTTCAAGGTGTGGTTAAGCGTCATGGTTTTGGTGGTGTAGGTGGTTCAACCCACGGACAGCACAACCGTTTGAGAGCCCCAGGTTCTATCGGTGCAGCATCTTACCCTGCTCGTGTTTTTAAAGGTATGCGCATGGCTGGGCGTACTGGCGGAAACAGAGTGATGGTAGAAAGCCTTAGAGTATTAAAAGTGATTCCTGAAAGCAACCTTATTATTGTGAAAGGTTCGGTTCCAGGAGCTAAAGGTTCATATCTAATTGTTGAAATGTAATGGAACTTAAAGTATTAAGCATAACAGGAGAAGAGACCGGAAAAACTGTTGAGTTAGAAGATGCAGTTTTCGGTATTGAGCCCAACGATCATGCTATTTATCTTGATGTAAAACAGTTCCTAGCAAATCAACGTCAGGGAACCCATAAGTCAAAGGAAAGAGCAGAAATCGTAGGTAGTACACGTAAGATCAAAAAGCAAAAAGGTACCGGTACAGCCCGTGCTGGTAGCATCAAGTCGCCTGTATTCAGAGGTGGTGGTCGTATTTTTGGTCCGCGTCCGCGTAACTACGGATTTAAATTGAACAAAAAGTTAAAAGAGCTTGCCCGCAAGTCGGCTTTATCATATAAAGCTAAAAGCGGAAGCATCATCATTGTTGAAGATTTCAACATGGAAGCTCCAAAAACCAAAGAGTTCGCTCAAATTCGTAAGAGCCTTAAAGTAGAGGGAAAACGTTCATTGGTGGTTTTAAACGAAGCTGACAAAAACGTATACCTTGCTTCAAGAAATATTCCAAAATCGGAAGTAGTAACATTAGCTGAATTGAATACTTATAGTATTATGAAAGCCGGAGCTTTGGTTCTAGTGGAAAGTTCAGTTGAAGGATTAGGTAATCTTTAATTTAAAGCTTAAGGAGATTTTAAAATGCAAATATTAATTAAGCCAATAGTTACTGAAAAACTCAACGAGATAAGTGAAAAGCTAAACCGTTTCGGTTTTGTTGTGAACAAAGACGCTAACAAACTACAGATTAAGAAGGCGGTTGAGGAAATGTACAATGTAACAGTTGAAAAAGTAAACACCATGAATTATGCCGGTAAAGTGAAAAGCCGTTATACAAAAAGTGGTGTGCAAGTAGGTAAAACTGCTGCTTACAAAAAGGCAATTGTTACTTTGACAGAAGGAGATAAGATTGATTTTTATAGCAATATTTAAGTAAAATGGCAGTAAGAAAGCTAAAGCCCACAACACCGGGGCAGAGACACAAAGTTATTGGTGCATTTGATACGATTACCTCAAGTACACCAGAGAAGTCCTTACTGAAACCCATCAAAAAATCCGGCGGTAGAAATAACACTGGAAAAATGACCATGCGTTATAAGGGTGGGGGTCATAAGAGACGTTACAGGGTAATCGATTTCAAGAGAAATAAAGACGGTGTTGCTGCTACAGTTGAGTCTATACAATACGACCCAAACCGTAGTGCACGTATCGCATTGTTGGCGTATGCCGATGGCGAAAAGCGTTACATTCTCGCTCCTAATGGATTAGAAGTCGGTCAAACAGTGAATTCCGGAGAAGGCGTAAGCCCGGATCTAGGAAACACGTTAACCCTAAAAGAGATCCCTCTGGGAACGATCATCCACAATATTGAGTTACGCCCGGGACAGGGTGGAATTATGGCACGTAGTGCTGGTACTTTTGCTCAATTGGCTGCTCGTGACGGAAAATTTGCCGTGATTAAATTACCTTCTGGTGAAACTAGAATGATCCTGACTACTTGTCGTGCCACAATCGGTGCGGTTGGTAACTCAGACCACGCGCTTGAAAGATCTGGTAAAGCAGGTCGCTCACGTTGGTTAGGTCGTCGTCCTCGCGTTCGTGGTGTGGCCATGAACCCGGTAGATCACCCAATGGGTGGTGGTGAAGGACGTCAGTCTGGAGGTCATCCAAGATCACGTACAGGTGTATTAGCTAAAGGCTTTAAAACTCGTGACAAGAAAAAAGCGACAAGCAAGTACATTATTGAAAGACGTAAAAAATAACGTGTAATCAGAAGAAATTATGAGCAGATCATTAAAAAAAGGCCCATTTATCGATTATAAGCTTGAAGCTAAAGTTCTTAAGATGAACGATTCAGGTAAAAAGACGGTAATTAAAACCTGGGCAAGAGCATCGATGATATCTCCTGATTTTGTGGGACATACTATCGCAGTGCACAACGGAAATAAATTTATTCCTGTTTACGTGACCGAAAATATGGTAGGTCACAAGTTAGGCGAGTTTTCACCAACACGTACCTACAGAGGTCACGGAGGTAATAAGAAAAGGTAACCTAACGGTAAAGTAACTTAATAAAGAGAATTAAAATGGGTGCTAGAAAAAGACTCAGAGCAGAACAAAATAAGGAAGCAAATAAGCAAGTAAGCTTTGCTTCACTTCGCAATGTGCCTACTTCTCCACGTAAAATGCGCCTGGTTGCAGATATGATCAGAGGTAAAGAGGTGAACTTAGCTCTTGACCTGTTGAAGTATTCATCTAAAGAAGCTTCGCGCAGGGTAGAGAAATTACTTCTTTCCGCTATTGCAAACTGGAAAGAGAAGAACGAAGGGGTACGCATGGAAGATGCAAATCTTGTCGTGAAATCAATTAACGTTGATTCAGCAAGGATTTTGAAAAGATTGAGACCGGCTCCGCAAGGGCGTGCTCACCGCATCAGAAAAAGATCGAACCATGTAACCATTTATATTGATAGCAACGTGAATAAACAAGAAGAAATAAAAGTTAGCTAGATGGGACAAAAAGTAAATCCAATAAGTAACAGGTTGGGTATCATCAGAGGATGGGACTCTAACTGGTTTGGCGGAAAGAATTACGGCGACAAGTTATTAGAAGATACTAAAATCCGTAAATATCTTAACGTGCGTCTAGCTAAAGCTAGTATTTCGAGAATTATTATTGAACGTACACTAAAGCTGATAACGATTACTGTACACACGGCTCGTCCGGGTATCATTATCGGTAAAGGCGGCCAGGAGGTTGACAAACTGAAAGAGGAGTTGAAGAAAATCACCGACAAGGAGGTTCAAATCAACATTTTTGAGGTGAAAAGACCCGAATTGGATGCTATTATTGTAGCCAATAACATAGCTCGTCAGTTGGAAGGCCGTATCGCTTTCCGTCGTGCAGTTAAAATGGCTATTGCTTCAACCATGAGAATGGGAGCGGAAGGTATCAAAATTCAAGTTTCAGGTCGTTTGAACGGTGCAGAAATGGCCAGATCGGAAATGTACAAAGAAGGAAGAACCCCGCTACACACATTCCGTGCAAATATCGATTACGCTCAGGCGGAAGCTCTTACCAAAACAGGTTTGCTAGGTATCAAAGTTTGGATTTGTAAAGGAGAGATTTACGGGAAACCGGATCTATCACCAAACTTCGCTGCCAAAGATAGCGGCGGCCGCAAAGGTGGGAGTTTCAAGAAGAGAAGAAAGTAATCATCAGCTAATGTAAATGAGTTAGAAAGATGTTACAACCAAAGAAAGTAAAATACAGAAGAAGGCAAAAAGGCAGAATGAAGGGCGAAGCACAACGTGGTGCAGAGCTGGCATTCGGATCTTTTGGAATTAAATCCTTACAAAGTAAATGGCTTACCGGACGCCAGATTGAGGCGGCTCGTATTGCGGTAACCCGTTACATGCAACGTCAAGGACAAATCTGGATCAGGGTGTTTCCTGACAAACCAATTACCAAGAAACCTGCAGAGGTACGTATGGGTAAAGGTAAAGGTAGCCCAGAAGGATTTGTAGCTCCTGTTACTCCGGGAAGAATCATTATTGAATGTGAAGGAGTACCCTACGAAACAGCAAAAGAAGCATTGCGTTTAGCAGCTCAAAAATTGCCTGTTACTACTAAATTCGTTGTAAGACGAGACTATGTTGAATCTAAAGCATAAGAAGTAAGATGAAAGTATCAGAAATTAATGAAATGGCGATCAGCGAGATCATCGAAAAGATTGATACCGAGCGTGCAGAGCTTATTCGTTTAGAACTCAATCATAGTATATCTCCATTGGAAAACCCTTTGCAGATAAGAGACTTACGTAGAAACATTGCACGATTGCAAACTATTTTGCGTCAAAGGCAATTAACCGAAAAATAGTTTAGTGATGGAAAAAAGAAACTTAAGAAAAGAACGTATCGGTATCGTTGCTAGCAGCAAAATGGATAAATCTATCGTGGTTGCTGTTGAGATTCGTGAAAAACACCCGGTTTACGGTAAATTCGTGAAAAAGACCAAGAAATTTCACGCTCACGATGAAAAAAATGACTGCAATGCTGGTGATACAGTAAAAATTATGGAAACTCGCCCGTTGAGCAAAACTAAACGCTGGCGATTAGTAGAAATTATCGATAGAGCTAAGTAATCATGATACAACAAGAATCCAGATTGGCTGTTGCCGATAATAGTGGTGCCAAAGAAGTACTCTGCATCAGGGTACTTGGCGGCACAAAAAAAAGATACGCCACCATCGGTGACCGTATCGTAGTAACCGTTAAAAGTTCAATGCCTTCTACAGAAATGAAGAAAGGCACAGTTACTAAGGCAGTAGTTGTTCGTACAAAAAAAGAGATCAGACGAGCCGACGGGTCATATATCCGTTTCGACGAAAATGCATGTGTGTTGTTGAACCAAGCAGGTGAAATGCGCGGTACTCGTATCTTTGGCCCTGTTGCCAGAGAATTACGCGACGGCTACATGAAAATCGTTTCATTGGCTCCTGAGGTGCTATAAATTTTTAATAAAAGATAGCAATGGGAAAGTTACATATTAAAAAAGGCGATACAGTAATTGTGAACGCCGGAGAATATAAAGGACAAGAAGGTAAGGTACTTGAAGTCCTTGTGAGTAAAAATAGAGCTATCGTGGAAGGAATCAATATGGTGTCTAAGCATGCCAAGCCAAACGCTGACAACCCGCAAGGGGGTATCGTTAAGCAAGAGGCTCCCATCCACATCTCTAACTTAAACCTTAAAGATCCTTCAAACGGAGAGGCTACCCGTATCGGACGCCGCAAAGACGATGAAGGTAAATTAGTAAGGTTTGCTAAAAAATCAGGGGAGGAGATCAAGTAATGAGCTATACACCTAGTTTAAAAACAATGTACAAGGAGCAAGTTGTTCCTGCATTGATGAAGGAATTTGAGTACAAAACTGTAATGCAGGTTCCGAAATTAGAGAAAATTGTGATCAACCAAGGTGTCGGTCAAGCAGTGGCCGATAAAAAAATGGTTGACATCGCAATTAAGGAGCTTACCGCCATCACCGGTCAAAAAGCTGTTCCTTGTCTTTCAAAGAAGGACGTTTCTAACTTTAAGTTGCGTAAAAAAATGCCTATCGGTGTTCGCGTAACACTTAGAAAAAACAACATGTACGAGTTCTTGGAAAGACTTATTCGTATTTCTTTGCCAAGTATTCGCGACTTTAAAGGGGTAAACAGCAAGCTTGACGGGCGTGGAAACTATACCTTAGGTATTGAGGAACAAATTATTTTTCCCGAAATAAATATTGACGAAGTTAGTAAGATTTTGGGTATGAATATTACCTTTGTGACCTCTGGAAATACCGATGAGGAAGCTTTTGCTTTATTAAAGGCTTTTGGTTTACCATTTAAAAACAAAAAATAGTTAGATATGGCCAAGGAATCAATGAAGGCTCGGGAAGTGAAAAGAGCCAAGCTTGTTGCCAAATACGCTGAAAAAAGAGCGGCATTGAAAGAAGCAGGTGATTATGAAGCATTACAAAAATTGCCTAAAAACGCTTCTCCTGTACGTTTGCACAACCGTTGCAAAATTACAGGTCGTCCAAAAGGATATATGAGACAATTCGGTTTGTCCAGGATTCAATTCCGCGAGATGGCTGCTGCAGGTCTAATACCTGGAGTGAAAAAAGCCAGCTGGTAGAAAATATTAGGTTTCAAGTATAAATATTGTCCCGTTATCGGGATTAATTTAAACTTTTTTAAAATGACAGATCCAATAGCAGATTTTCTGACTCGTATCAGAAATGCCATTATGGCAAAACACAAAGTTGTTGAAATTCCTGCATCAAACTTAAAAAAGGAAATGACCAAAGTTCTTTACGACAAAGGTTATATCCTTAACTTCAAGTTTGTGGAAGACAACAAGCAAGGAATAATTAAAATTGCACTTAAGTACGATACTCAATCGAAACTTTCTGCAATAAAGACGCTTAAGCGCGTAAGTACACCCGGTTTGCGTAAGTACGTTGGCTACAAAACAATGCCAAGGGTGTTAAATGGTTTAGGAATCGCCATCCTTTCTACTTCTAAAGGTGTTATGACCGATAAGGAAGCTAGATCGGCTCAAGTTGGTGGTGAGGTTTTATGTTACGTTTATTAATTAAGGAGGAAACAGTATGTCAAGGATAGGAAAACAACCCATCTCGATACCGGCCGGAGTTACAGTAACAGTTAAGGAAAACCTTGTTACCGTTAAAGGGCCAAAAGGAGAACTTTCGCAAGAAATTAATCCAGAAATGACAGTAGAGGTGAATGATGGGCAGGTTGAGGTGAAAAGACCTTCAGAGTCTAAAAATCACCGTTCTCAGCACGGTTTATGTCGTTCGCTTATCAACAATATGGTTGAAGGAGTATCAAATGGATTCGTTAAGAAAATGGAATTGGTGGGTGTAGGTTACAGAGCCACAAACCAGGGACAGATTCTTGAGCTATCTTTAGGATTCTCTCACCCCATTCATATTCAGTTGCCAGCCGAAATCAAAGTAGAGGCTGTAACCGACAGAAAGAGTAATCCGATTATTACCTTAGAATCTGCAGATAAGCAATTGCTGGGTCAGATTTGCGCTAAAATCCGTTCGCTTCGTAAGCCAGAGCCTTATAAAGGTAAAGGTGTTAAGTTTGTGGGAGAGCAAATCAGACGTAAAGCTGGTAAATCTGCTAAAGTTTAATCTGATTAAAATTTAAAATTATGGCTTTTTCTAAAATAGAGAGAAGACTAAAAATAAAGAAAAGTATCCGGGGTAAGATTTCGGGTACTTCAGAGAAGCCCCGAATGTCGGTTTTCAGAAGTAACAAGCAAATTTCTGTTCAACTAGTAGATGATGTAAACGGGAAAACTGTTTTGGCAGCCTCTTCGCTAGAGAAAGAGATCGCTGCACAAAAAGTTACTAAAACCGAGCAGGCCGCTAAAGTAGGCACATTGATCGCCGAAAAGGCAAAAAGTGCCGGAATAGAAGACGTGGTATTCGACCGTAACGGATTTTTGTACCATGGTAGAGTTAAACAATTAGCCGATGCTGCACGTGAAGCAGGTCTTAAATTTTAATAACTATGGCAGGAGATAATCAAAAAGTAAGAAGCAATAACGACCTTGATTTAAAGGATAGGTTAGTTGCCATTAACCGTGTAACCAAGGTTACAAAGGGTGGTAGAACTTTTAGTTTTTCTGCTATTGTTGTAGTTGGTAACGAAAATGGCATCGTAGGTTGGGGCTTAGGTAAAGCTAACGAAGTAACAACGGCAATCGCTAAAGGTGTTGAAGCCGCCAAGAAAAACCTGGTTAAGGTTCCTGTTTTAAACGGAACCATCCCTCACGAGCAGTATAGCAAGTATGGAGGAGCCAGCGTTTTCATGAAGCCAGCTTCACACGGTACCGGGGTAAAAGCCGGTGGTGCGATGCGTGCTGTACTCGAAAGTGTTGGTGTAACCGACGTTTTGGCAAAGTCGAAAGGTTCATCGAACCCTCACAACCTTGTAAAAGCTACCATTAATGCGCTCAAAGAATTAAGAGACGCACAGACTGTAGCCCAGCTCAGAGGTGTTACGTTAGACAAAGTATTTAACGGATAAGGATAGCAAAAATGGCTAAGATAAAAGTAACTCAAGTGAAGAGCAAAATCGGTTCTACCGAACGTCAAAAAAGAACTTTGACGGCTCTTGGACTAACAAAAATAAATGCAACTAAGGAATTTGAGGCAACTCCTCAAATTCTTGGTATGGTTGAAAAGGTGAGACACCTGGTTAGTGTAGAAAAATAATTGATAACGAATTAAGTTAAATTTAGATATGGACTTAAGTAATTTAAAACCTGCAGAAGGTTCTACCAAAAACAGAAAAAGAATTGGTAGAGGACAAGGTTCTGGCCACGGAGGTACATCCACCCGTGGACATAAGGGTGCCAAGTCCAGATCTGGTTATTCTAAAAAAATTGGTTTCGAGGGTGGTCAAATGCCTTTACAGAGACGTGTTCCTAAATTCGGGTTTAAAAACATCAACCGAGTAGAGTACAAGGCAATTAACATTGACTTGTTGCAACTGCTTGCCGAAAAGAACAATTTGTCTGTAATCGACGTTGACGTTCTTCGCGAAGCCGGGTTTATCAGCAAGAATGACCGGGTGAAGATTCTTGGTAACGGAAACATAACAGCCAAAATTGAAGTGAAAGCTCATGCCTTTTCTAAATCAGCGGTGAGCGCAATCGAAGCGGCTCAAGGAACCGTTGTAAAACTGTAAATCATAATGAAACTGATCGAAACAATTCGCAACATTTGGAAGATTGAGGATCTTAAATCCCGTATTCTTACAACAATCGGCCTGGTATTGATTTACCGCCTGGGCTCGTTTATTGTACTACCGGGAATCGATCCAACTCAATTAAGTGCATTAAAAGACCAAACTGCTGAAGGAGTTATGGGACTGTTAGATATGTTCTCAGGAGGTGCGTTCTCTAATGCATCTGTATTTGGGTTAGGTATTATGCCTTACATATCTGCTTCTATCGTTATTCAACTGTTAGGAATCGCTGTTCCTTATTTTCAAAGATTACAGCGCGAAGGTGAAAGCGGAAGACGTAAGATTAACCAAATTACACGTTATCTGACAGTTATCATACTATTGTTTCAATCACCGGCTTATTTGGCTAACCTTCCCGATGCAGCCATTTCTACTCCAGGATTGATGTTCAAAATTACATCAATCGTTATACTTACGGCAGGTACTATGTTTGTAATGTGGCTGGGAGAAAGAATAACTGAAAAAGGGATTGGTAATGGTATATCGTTGATTATTATGATCGGTATTATTGCGCGATTGCCGTTTGCCGCGGTGGCCGAATTCGTATCTCGTTTAGAAGAAGGTGGTGGATTGGTGATGTTGTTGATTGAGATCGTGGTTCTTTTCTTTGTGTTTGCAGGTACAATTTTGTTGGTACAGGGAACTCGCCGTATTCCGGTACAGTACGCTAAGCGCATTGTGGGAAATAAGCAATACGGAGGAGTTCGTCAATACATACCATTAAAAGTGAACGCTGCTGGTGTAATGCCTATCATTTTTGCCCAGGCAATTATGTTTGTGCCTATTACATTGGCCGGATATGTAGGAGACGGTGGAAATAGTTGGTTTACCGCAATGTTTGCCGATTTTACGGGAGTGGGTTACAATGTAACATTCGCCTTTTTAATCATTGCTTTTACCTATTTTTATACGGCTATTACTATCAATCCAACGCAAATGGCCGAGGATATGAAACGAAACGGTGGTTTTATACCGGGTGTTAAACCAGGTAAAAAAACAGTGGAGTTCTTAGATTCAGTAATGTCAAAGATCACTTTGCCGGGATCGGTATTTTTGGCTTTGGTAGCGATATTGCCTGCTTTTGCAATGATTGCAGGTGTAGATAGAATGTTTGCCCAGTTTTATGGAGGTACTTCTTTATTGATTCTTGTAGGCGTTGTTTTGGATACATTGCAACAAATTGAGAGTCACTTGTTGATGCGTCACTATGACGGATTAATGAAGTCGGGAAGAATCAAAGGTAGAACCGGTGGCGGACCTGCTGTTTACTAATTAATGAGAGGTCGTTCGTACAATGATATATCTTAAGACAGACGAGGAGATTGAGTTACTTCGACAAAGTAACATGTTGGTGGCTAAAACACTAGGTGAAGTTGCAAAACTGATTAAGCCTGGCGTTACCACCTTGGAGTTGGATAAAGTCGCCGAAGAGTTTATAAGGGATAACGGTGGTATTCCTGGTTTTCTTGATTACCAGGGATATCCTAATACCCTTTGTACTTCGGTAAATGAACAAGTTGTACACGGAATACCAAACAATAAACCGCTCGAAAACGGGGATATTGTTTCTGTTGACTGTGGTGTGTTGAAAAATGAATTTTATGGTGATTCTGCCTATACTTTCGAGGTAGGTGAAGTAAGTCAGGAAAAAAAAGATTTGCTGACCACTACCAAAGAATCGCTTTACAAAGGAATTGAAAATGCAGTAGCCGGTAAACGATTAGGTGATATTGGTTATGCGATACAGCAACACAGTGAGGCAAGAGGATATTCAGTGGTGCGCGAAATGGTAGGACATGGAGTGGGAAGAAACTTGCATGAAGCGCCGGAAGTGCCTAATTATGGCAGGAGAGGAAATGGTACATTGTTAAAGCCAGGAATGGTAATCGCCATTGAACCCATGATTAATTTAGGTAAGCGAAATATTGTTCAGGAAAATGATGGGTGGACCATCAGGACCATCGACAAAAAGGTATCTGCTCACTTCGAGCACTCTGTTGCCGTGGGAAAAAATGAAGCAGATATACTATCAAGTTTCAAATTTGTTGAAGAAATATTAACTTTGCAGTCTGAAATTTAAAAAAAGGTAACACATTATGGCTAAACAAGCCTCGATAGAACAAGACGGAACGATAATAGAAGCCCTTTCAAATGCCATGTTTAGAGTGGAATTGGAAAACGGGCATATCATTACAGCGCATATCTCGGGTAAAATGAGAATGCACTATATTAAAATTTTGCCGGGCGATAAAGTGAAGGTGGAGATGTCTCCATACGACCTTACCAAGGGTAGAATTTCATATAGGTATAAAAATTAATTCTATAATAAAATGAAGGTTAGAGCATCTGTTAAGAAGAGAAGCGCCGATTGCAAGATCGTAAAACGCAAAGGACGCTTATACGTGATTAACAAAAAGAATCCAAAGTTTAAACAACGTCAAGGATAATTATTAATATTATGGCTAGAATTGCTGGAGTTGATATACCAACCAACAAGCGTGGTGTGGTATCATTGACATATATTTACGGAATCGGGCAGAGCGCTGCCCAAGGTATCCTTGGCGCTGCTGGGATAGACGTTAACTTAAAAGTTAGCGAATGGACAGACGAACAAACAGCTAAAGTTCGTGAGATTATTGCTGAAGAGTACAAAATAGAAGGTGAACTTCGTTCTGAAATTCAGTTGAACATCAAACGTTTGATGGATATCGGTTGTTACCGTGGAATCCGTCATCGTATCGGTTTACCGTTACGTGGACAAAAAACGAAAAACAACGCTCGTACACGTAAAGGGAAGAAGAAAACTGTTGCAAACAAAAAGAAAGCAACTAAATAATAATTGAAATATGGCAAAGAAGACAGCGAGTCAGAAGAAAAGAGTCGTAAAAGTAGAGGCTCAGGGAGAAGCACATATTCACTCATCTTTCAATAACATTATTATTTCTTTGACCAATAAGAATGGTCAGGTAATTTCTTGGTCAAGTGCGGGTAAAATGGGATTCAGGGGTTCTAAAAAGAACACCCCTTACGCAGCTCAAACTGCAGCATCCGATTGCTCCAAAGTAGCATTTGATCTTGGATTGAGAAAGGTGAAGGTATACGTAAAAGGACCGGGTAACGGTCGCGAGTCTGCAATTCGTTCTATCCACTCCAGTGGAATAGAAGTAACAGAGATTGTGGACATCACGCCAATGCCTCATAATGGATGTCGTCCTCCAAAAAGACGAAGAGTATAATTAATTACTAGTTATTAACCATAAATTGAGCTTTTGGATTTTGAATTATGGATGATTATATATAGAACCTCCTCTCTATAATCTCGCGGCCTTCATATTCATAATTTGAAAACAAAAATTTAAAAACAAAAATTTAGAAGAATGGCTAGATACATTGGACCTAAAACAAGAATTGCCCGTAAATTTGGTGAGGCAATTTATGGTTCGGATAAAAGCTTTGAAAGAAAGAACTATCCTCCAGGACAGCACGGTAACAACCGTCGCAGAAAAACATCGGAATACGGTGTTCAGTTAAAAGAAAAACAAAAAGCTAAATATACTTACGGTGTATTAGAGAAGCAATTTAGTAACCTGTTTAAAAAAGCATCTCGCTCAAAGGGTATTACCGGTGAGGTTTTACTTGGTTTACTAGAGTGTCGATTAGACAACGTAGTATATCGTTTAGGTATTGCGCCTACAAGAGCTGCTGCTCGTCAGCTTGTATCTCACAAGCATATTACAGTGGACGGTGAAATCGTAAACATTCCGTCATACACTGTTAAAGCTGATCAAATCATCGGGGTTCGCCAAAAGTCTAAGTCACTTGAGGCAATCACGGAATCTTTGGCAGCATCTTCAGTGCATAACTTCTCTTGGTTAGAGTGGGACAACGACTCTGTAAGCGGTAAATTTTTAAATGTGCCGGAGAGGGAAGATATTCCTGAAAACATTAAAGAACAATTGATCGTTGAATTGTATTCTAAATAATTTATTCTTATGGCAATATTAGCATTCCAAAAACCAGATAAAGTAATTATGCTAGAGTCGGACAAGCAATTTGGCCGATTCGAATTTCGCCCGCTAGAGCCGGGATATGGTATTACAGTTGGAAATGCCTTAAGAAGAATTTTGTTATCCTCATTAGAAGGTTTCGCTATTACATCTGTAAAAATCGAAGGTGTTGATCATGAGTTTTCAACTATACCTGGCGTAATTAATGATGTAGCCGACATAATTCTTAATCTTAAGCAAATCAGATTCAAACAGATTGTTGAAGAGGTAGATAGTGAAAAAGTAACTATCAGCGTGTCGGGTAAAGATGAATTAAAAGCCGGCGAGTTGAGCAACTTCATGACAGGCTTTGAGGTATTGAATCCTGATAAAACCATCTGCTTGATGAACCCTGATGTAAACCTTAAAATGGAACTAACCATTAATAAGGGTAGGGGCTATATTCCCGCAGAGGAAAACCGTTCGGTAGATGCTGAGTTTGGCGTTATCGCGATCGACTCTATATATACTCCGGTCAGGAATGTAAAATATGCGATTGAAAACTATCGTGTAGAGCAGAAGACTGACTACGAGAAATTAATTATTGAAATAGAAACAGACGGTTCTATCCATCCCAAGGATGCTTTAAAAGAAGCCGCGAAAATTTTGATTTACCACTTTATGCTGTTTTCCGACGAAAGAATCACGCTGGATTCGGACGAGAAGTTTGGTAACGAAGAATTTGATGAAGAAGTACTTCATATGCGTCAGCTTCTTAAAACCAAATTGGTTGATCTGGACCTTTCGGTACGTGCACTTAATTGCCTAAAAGCAGCTGATGTGGAAACACTGGGAGAGTTGGTGCAGTTTAACCGTAACGATTTATTGAAGTTCCGTAACTTCGGTAAAAAGTCATTAACAGAGCTTGATGATTTGTTACAGGTGATGAACTTAACCTTTGGCATGGATATTACTAAGTATAAATTAGACAAGGAATAATTGCGATGAGACATAGAAAAAAGTTCAATCACTTAGGTAGAAAGAGCGCTCACCGTAAGGCAATGCTTGCAAACATGGCTAATTCTCTTATCATGCATAAGAGAATTAAAACCACGGTGGCGAAAGCAAAAGCATTGCGTATGTACGTTGAGCCGCTTATTACTAAATCTAAAGATGATTCAACTGCACAACGAAGAGTTGTTTTTAGTTACCTAAAAAATAAAGAGGCCGTTTCCGAGCTGTTCAGAGAAGTAGCGGGCAAAATTGGCGAAAGACCTGGTGGTTATACCCGTATTTTAAAGTTGGGTAACCGTATTGGTGATAATGCAGATATGTGTTATATCGAGCTGGTAGATTACAACGAAAACATGTTGTCTGCAAGCAAAGCATCTTCTGAGAAGAAAACACGTCGTACACGTCGTAAGAAATCTTCTGATTCAGCAGCAGCAGTGGAAACTGCAGTTGTGGAAAAAGAAGATAAAGCTGCCTCCGCGGATGCGGCTGCCGAATCTGCTGCTCCTGAAGCGAAAGCTGCGGATGAATCGACTGAAGCACCTTCAGATGAAGAAAATGCAAAGGAATAGTGAATTTGTAGTTAAATACATGTATTCATGATAAAATAAAAGGATAATTGCCTCGTGCTATTATCCTTTTTTTATAGAATTGTAAACTCAATTTTTAAATAAGTCAATATTATGGGACAAATTTCAAATGTTCATGCTCGTGAGATTCTTGACTCACGTGGAAATCCTACTATCGAAGTAGAAGTAACACTAGAAAGTGGTTTTGTTGGTCGTGCTGCTGTTCCTTCGGGAGCGTCTACTGGTGAGCACGAAGCTTTAGAGCTTAGAGATGGCGACAAAGGCCGTTACTTAGGTAAAGGTGTTCAAAAAGCGGTTGCCAACGTAAACGATGTAATTGCTCCAGAATTAATCGGTTTTAGCGTGCTAGATCAAGTTGGTGTGGATAGCAAGATGCTTGAAATGGACGGAACTAAAACCAAGAGCAAATTAGGTGCTAACGCTATCTTAGGTGTTTCTTTAGCTACAGCCAGAGCTGCTGCTGAGTACCTGGGTATGCCCCTTTACCGCTACATCGGTGGTACAAACGCCTGTACACTTCCTGTTCCAATGATGAACATTATTAACGGAGGTTCTCACTCTGATGCGACGATCGCTTTCCAAGAGTTCATGATCCGCCCTATCGGCGCTCCTACTTTCAAAGAAGGATTACGTATGGGTGCTGAGGTATTTCATGCGCTTGCCAAAGTTCTTAAAGGAAAAGGTCTTTCTACCGCTGTTGGCGATGAAGGAGGTTTCGCTCCAATGTTAGGTGGTACCGAAGAGGCTATCGACTGTATCCTTACTGCTATTAAAAACGCGGGTTACAAGCCAGGACGTGCAGAAGATGGAGGTGATGTTTCTATCGCTATGGACTGTGCTTCTTCTGAGTTCTTCAAGGATGGTGTTTACGATTATAGCATTTTTGAGCCAAACGGAGTTAAAAGAACTTCTGAGGAGCAAGCTGCTTTCTTAGCTGAATTAGCCGAAAAATTCCCTATCGATTCTATCGAAGACGGAATGGACGAGAACGACTGGGACGGATGGGTTGCATTAAACAACAAAATTGGGGATAAGTGCCAATTGGTAGGTGATGACTTATTTGTAACTAACGTTGATTACCTGAAGAAAGGTATCGAATTAGGAGCTGCTAACTCAATCCTTATTAAAGTAAACCAAATTGGTACTTTAACTGAAACTTTAAATGCAATTGAAATGGCTCACAGAGCAGGTTATACTTCAGTTACTTCTCACCGTTCCGGTGAAACTGAGGATTCTACAATTGCTGACATCGCCGTTGCTACTAACTCAGGTCAAATCAAAACAGGTTCTTTGAGCCGTTCTGACCGTATGGCCAAGTACAACCAATTGCTTCGTATTGAAGAAGAATTAGGCGCAAGCGCTATCTATGGTTATGCTAAAGCGAAAAAAGCTTAACTGTATTTCGTATATAATGATTTAGAGGGTGTCCTGAGGGCACCCTTTTTTGTTTTTTTAAATTAACGAACAAAATTTAACAATGGCTGTTCTTATGATGTTGGGAAACATTCTTCAAATTAGGATAAATAACAATTGATGTTAAGCGGGGATTAATGGTCACTGAGAGAAGGATAGGCTTTGGAAATGTATTCTTTGGTACTTCTTCGTTGTGGCAGAAAAAATTAATTAAGGTGTTATTTGGCTAAGTATATGTTTCGTTATTTCGTATATTTATCAAACATCAAATAATTACTTATGGACTATATAAAACAAAAACTAATCGATATTGCTATCCCTAAGGCAAATATGGTTAAGGAACTTATTAAAGAGCATGGCGATAAAGTTATACAAGAAGTAACCGTTGGACAGGTGCTAACAGGTATGAAAGGCGTAGTTGGCTTATTGACCTGTACATCCAAGCTTGATGCAGAAGAGGGTATCCGATTTCGGGGATATTCAATTCCGGAACTAAAAGAAAAATTACCTAAGATACATGAGGATGGCGAGCCATTGCCCGAAGGCATTTTTTATTTGATGCTTACAGGCGAATTACCTAGCGATGAAGATGTTAAATATATTAGTGAGCAATGGGCATTGCGGGCACAAGGAATTCCCCCTCATGTGTACGATGTGATTGAAGCATTACCAAAGGATGCTCACCCAATGATTCAGTTTAATACGGCTATTTTGGCCATGTCGACAGAATCACAATTCCGCAAAGCTTATTTGGTGGGTATGGATAAAAAAGATTATTGGGACCCTACCTACGAAGGGGTAATGGACCTGATAGCACGATTGCCTATCATTGCAGCATACATTTATCGAAGGGTTTTCCATCAGGGAAGACATATCCCGGTTGATCCCGGTTTGGATTGGGCTGGTAATTTGGCACATATGATGGGGCATGATAGCGAAGAGGTAAAGAGGCTGATGCGCTTGTACATGCTGATCCATTCCGATCACGAAGGAGGCAATGTATCTGCACATGCCACCCATTTGGTGGGGTCAGCATTATCAAACCCATATTATAGTTTTTCGGCGGGTATGAATGGTTTGGCCGGGCCACTACATGGGATGGCCAATCAGGATGTGATGCACTGGTTAAATAAAATGAAGCGGGAGATTGGAAGCGAAGACCCAACGGAAGCTCAAATTAAAGCTTATGCCGAAGAAACATTAAGTAAGGGAAGAGTGATACCCGGATATGGTCATGCGGTATTACGAAAAACAGATCCTCGATTCCAGGTACAACTTGATTTTGCCAATAAATATATTCCGGATGCGCCATACGTTAAGCTGGTGAATAGGATATATAATGTGGTGCCCGATGTGTTGGCGGCAACCGGTAAGGTAAAAAATCCTTGGCCTAATGTGGATGCTATCTCAGGATCGTTACTTACCAGTTACGGAATAGTCGAGTATCCAATTTATACGGTTTTATTTGGAGTTTCAAGGGCACTTGGGGTGTTGACACAACTTATTTGGGACCGACTTTACGGATTGCCCATTGAAAGACCTAAGTCTCAGAATTTGCAATGGTTTATGGATAAGGTCAAATAAATATTTTTCCACAATTCTATCATTTGCCGTGTGTCTGTGTTAAACGGACGGACATGCTGGTTTCGATTAATCATATTTTACATGGTGGCCTCTTGTTATATTGTTAACAAGGGGCTTTTTGCTTCGATTAAGAAGTTATTAATCCCGGTTTTTCATGAAAATTATTTCTTTCGCCTAAAGCCAATAAGTCCCAGATAAGTTTGGATGGCCCAAATGGAGTTGATTCATGTTGGGGTTGATTGGAATTATGTTACATACGCTTTAATGGTGCAACATCATGACTTAATTTGTGTTTTTTTCCTAAACGAATATTAAAATAAAGACATTTTGCTAATTTAGCTGCGCGTATGAAATGTCAATTTTTTCAATGGAAACTTAAAATAATTAATCGGTGCACGTTGTTATTAGCATCTGTTATTCTGTGTGGTTTAGTATCTATGGATGTACTAAAAGCACAGGGAGATGTTAGTATAAGCTCATATTCGATTCATGAAGGGTTATCGGGTAATGGTATCACATCCATTTTTCAGGATAGCAAAGGATTTTTATGGGTGGGTACACAGGATGGTTTAAACAAGTACGATGGGTATTCGTTTAAAGTTTTTCGTCACAACCTTGAGGACAGTACTTCAATATCAGGTAACCATATACAATGTATAAGTGAGGATGTCGACGGTAACCTTTGGATTGGAACTATTGGCAACGGGCTGAACAAATGGGATCGAATAACGGGAACATTTACCTGTTATAATAGTAAATTGGAAGGGGCATATGAATTGCCGGAAGACAATATATATGGACTATCCTTTGATAAGGATTCTTCACTGTGGGTAAAAACAAATAATTATTTGTTGAATTTAAAAATTGATCCTCTTTTAAAATCAACGTATGGTTTATATAGTAGTATTTTCAAATATCAGGAAAAACTGAACATACCTATATTTTACAAAAATCCCCATATACTGTGGATTGGAACAAAAGATGGAATAGCGCAATTTAATACCAGGGAGAAGCTATACGAAAGGGTAATTGTTGATGATGAATATGGAACCTATTCAAACCAACTGGGGGCAATCACCGGGATACTGGAATTATCAGCAAAATCATTTATTCTGGCAGGATCGCAGGGTTTATATCACCTTAACCAACGAGATGAGTCCTATAGCAATAAAAAAATAAATTCACTATCCGGAAAAGAAAATGCTATTAATGCTGTTATCAGGCACTCTTCGGGATCAATTTGGCTTGGTACTAAAGCAGGTTTGCGAATAGCAGAGTATAGCCGTGGCAAGGATGTATTGGATTACAATAAGGATTCGTTTTATAATCAAAAACAAAATTTGATAACTGAGGACGAAGTTACCTTTTTGTTTGAAGATAATTCGGGTTTGTTATGGGTGGGTACACGATATAGCGGACTGTTAAAAGTGGATTTTAAGCCCAAAAAGTTTAAACGCATCATGCGTGGCGATAAAAAATACAGTGATCTGAACAGCTATGATATCAAGAGTATTTATATTGATGAACAAGAATTGATATGGTTGGGTACAGCTGATAAAGGATTAAAAATACTCGACCCTGAAAGAGGTGATGTATATAGTTATCCCGTGAACCGTTCCTTGAATAAAATTGGGGAAGACATGGTATTGGCTTTGTGCAGGGATTCGAAAGATCGGATATGGATTGGTACGGCTAAAGGTATTTATATCTTTTACCTGGAAAGAGGCACAATAAGTGAATTTACCTATACCCAAAGCAAAGAAGTAAAAGCATTGCTCGAGGAAAATAGAATCAATGCCATTGAAGAAGATGCCAGGGGAAATATCTGGTTCGGAACCCAGTTCGGGCTTTACAAATATGACGGCAATTCCATTAATAATTTTTTTGCTGAAAAAGGCAACGAAGAGAGTATATGTAGCGATGAGATTAACGACCTGTTACTCGATTCGGAAGGGATATTATGGATTGGAACCAGTGATGGTGTTAACTTTTTGGACAGTAATGACGATACGGTTAAAAAAATCGGCCATCTTAGAAATTCCGGGGATTCAATATCTGTATTGAGCAACAACTATATTTTGTCTATTGCCGAAGATGATCAGGACAGGATATGGTTCGGGACTAGATCGGGTATCAGCTTTTATAGTAAGAAAGAGGATGTGTCCGGCTTTTATACGCACTCTTCGGGATTAGCAAACGACATGGTTTATGGTGTAATTTGCGATAATAATTCAGGGGTATGGTTGAGTACCAATAAAGGAATATCTTTAATAAAGGCCAACAAACAAATCTATAACTTTGATATTGCCGACGGTTTACCTGGTTATGTATTTAATGTTGGAGCTGTTGAACAGTCTAATTCGGGCATGGCTTATTTTGGAGGTGTAGAAGGGGTGGCATTTATAAATCCTGATTCCATCCATTATAATTTGCATCGGCCGGAAGTCGTATTTACTTCGATCGAATTGTTTCATAAGGGTAAAATCAAAGGTAGTTTTAAGACGGATACCCCCCAGATTAAGCTTAAGTACAGAAAAAGCTCTATGCTTAAGGTAAGGTTTGCTGCGTTGGAATTTTCGGAATCAGCCAAAAACAAGTATCAAGTCTATTTGGAAGGTTTTGACGATGATTGGAGGCCGGTGACATCGGAGAACACGCTTGATATATCTGATTTGCCTGCGGGGGATTATACACTTCACGTTAAAGGGGCCAACAGCGATCATATTTGGACAGAGAAACCGGTTACCTTAGACATATCTGTAGTTCCCCCCATCTGGATGTCGAGCTATGCTTATGCATTTTATCTGATTGCACTGGTGTTTCTTATCCAATCCATTATTAATTTCCGTATCAGAAATTATAAATCAGCCTATAAATCCCTGGAAGAAAAAGCAGGTGACAAAAAGAAAATTGAGGCACAACGGGAATTGCTTTCAAAGATTAACCAAAGCCTGACGGACAGTATCTATTATGCCAAAAGAATTCAGGAATCCATTCTTCCGTCAGAACTTGAAATTAAGAAGGTGCTTCCCGAGTCCTTTGTGTATTATCGGCCTAAAGATTTGGTAAGTGGCGATTTTTACTGGAAACATGAGATCAATGGTAAAATATTTATTGCAGCGGTGGACTGCACGGGACATGGTGTTCCCGGTGCCTTTATGTCCATTATTGCCTACGATATGTTAAAGGGTATTATAAATTCGAAGATTGAGCACTGTCCGGCTTATATTTTAGAAAGGTTAAACAAGGAGGTAATCAATACTTTTAAAAAGAATTCCAGCCCCGAACGGAGCGATACCTTAAGCGTGAACGACGGAATGGACATAGCACTATGTATAATCGATAAAAGCGAAAGAAAACTATCTTTTGCCGGGGCTTACAATCCATTATATTTGATTAGGGATAATGAAATGTTTGTTTATAAAGGCAATCGTTTCCCAATTGGATATAACGGTGAAAAGGAAATGAGATTCTCAAAACATGAAATTGCTCTGGAAGAAAATGATGTTTTTTATATTTTCTCGGATGGGTATGCGGATCAGTTTGGCGGAGATGAAGGTAAGAAATTTAAATATAGGAGGTTCAGGCACCTGCTGTTGAACATCCATAGACTACCGGCAGAAGATCAAAAAGCTATCCTGCATCAAAAAATTGAAGAATGGATGGGTAATTTTGAACAGCTGGATGATATGATTGTGATGGGAATAAAACCTTTAGAAGAGTAGGTTAAATTCGTGTTGTTCAAAATTATAGCCTAAAAATAATATTATAACAATGCTTCATATAATATCTCTACAGGGTGTTTCGCTTCCCTGTCCGATCCATCTTTGATTTGATGCCGGCACGAAGTACCCGAAGCGGCCAACAAAGTACTCTGTTCGGTTTCCCTAATAGCTGGTAATAGCTTCATTTCAGCTATTTTCATGGAGATAGCATAAGAATCTTTTTCAAAACCGAAAGAACCTGCCATTCCGCAACATCCCGAATCGATTTCCTCGGCTTCATAGTTTTCGGGGAACGATAATGCTTGCCTGATGTATTTCGTGTTTGAAAGGGCTTTTTGATAGCAGTGTCCGTGAAAACGGATTTTTCGCTCCTCTGTTGTGAACTGATCCTTTCGTATTCTTCCCTTATTCATTTCATTCGCCAAGAATTCTTCAATGGTAAACGTGCACTTTTTTATTTTCTGTGCCTCGCTTAGCAATGCATCGGTTGCCAAATTCAGGTACTCATCCCTGAAAGTAAGAATGGCCGATGGCTCAATCCCCACGATAGGGCTTAATGACGAAACCATGGGAGCCAACATCTCAATATTTCTATTGGCAATTTTTTTAGCCTTCTTCAATAGGCCTTTTGAAATATAAGTTCTTCCGCTACTTAAGTGCTGAGGCACTACTACCCTATAACCTAACTTCTCCAATAGTAAAATTGCCTTTATGCCAATATCGCTATCCAAATAATTGGTGAACTCATCGGCAAAAAAATAGACCGTTTTTTGTTTTGGGTTTGCTTTTTTATGCCACTTGCTCCAAGTCTTTAGCGTAATATTGTTCATAGTTGGGATTGACCTTTTTGAGCTAAACCCTAACATTTTGGGCAATAATGATTTTAAGCCGGGAGTTGTTACGGCTGTATTATAAATCCAGGGAAAGGATGAGAACATACGATTAATGTCAGGCATGTGCCCAATCAACAGGGCTTTAACCGGAGTACCTTTTTGGCTGTAGTAATGTTGTAAAAACTCTGCCTTAAGCTTGGCAATATCAACGCCGGATGGACATTCGGACTTACAAGCCTTGCAAGAAAGGCAAAGGCTTAAAACCTCCTGCACGTCTTCGAGGTAAAGATTATCGGAATCTAACGTTCCCGTAAAATATTCCCTTAATATATTAGCCCTGCCACGTGTCGTATGTTTTTCGTCGCGGGTAGCCATGTAGCTTGGGCACATGGTGCCTCCAATAATTTCTGATTTTAAACAGTCGCCCGAACCAGAACATTTTTCGGTAGCCCTAACAATGCCTTCAGTATCCTCCCAGCTAAGTATGGTATTAAGGCTTTTTAGCGGATTGGGTTGTCTGTACCTCAATGAAGTATTCATTTGTGGTGTATTGACAATTTTATCAGGGTTAAGCAGACCTTCAGGATCGAATATTTGTTTGATACGTAAGAAGAGCTTGTAGTTTAAATCACCCACCATAAGCGGAATAAATTCTCCTCTTAGCCGGCCGTCGCCATGCTCGCCACTTAACGAACCGTTGTATTTTTTTACAATGAGGGCAGTTTCTTTTGCTATTTTGCGGAAGAGAATCACATCTTGTGGATCCTTTAGGTTTAATACGGGTCTAAGGTGTAATTCACCGCTACCGACGTGGGCGTAAAACACGCAATCCTTTCCAAATCCACCTAACAACTGTTTGATATCCCGTGCAAAAGCAGGTAAATCCTGTGGTCTTAGAGCCGTGTCTTCAATAACGCCAACGGGCAGGTTGTCTCCTTTCATATTCGAAAGAACACCGAGTCCTGCCTTGCGTAATGCCCAAACCCTGTTTATGTTTTTATCTTCAACAATCGGGTAAGCATAACCTAAGTCCTGGCCTTTAAAATCATTGATAAGTCCTTGTATTTTCTTGTCTAGGTTTTTAGAGCTATTTTCTGCAAATTCAATTACCAATAAGGCTTTTGGTTTGCCCGATATAAAAAAACGGTTACTTTGTTGAGCAGCGCTTTTCCCGGTCAGCTCTATTATTTTATCATCAATTAGCTCCACTGCTCTAGGCGAGTGCTTTAGCGCTTCGATGTTGGCATATAATGATTCATCCAATGAATGAAAATGAACACAGACTAATGCCTGTTGTTTTGGTGGAGTTGGAACAAGGTTAAGCTTTATTTTGCTGGCCATCATTAATGTGCCCTCGGAGCCAGCTATTAACTTACACATGTTAAAGTTTTCCCCGTCTTCCTTGAACGGGAGCATTTGCGACAAGTAATCTAAAGCATATCCTGTATTCCTGCGATGAATGTCTTTATGTGGGTATTCTTTCTCTATTTCTCGAATATGTTCCGGTTTGGAGAGAATATTATTGATTTCGCGATAGACATCCCCTTCCAAACCTTCTTGTTGACATTTTTTGTCGAATTCCCACTTCTGGAGTTCCTTAAATACTACTTCGTCCCCGTTGGACAGGAAACCATGAACTTCCAATAAATGGTCGCGGGTACTACCATAAACCAATGAATGTGATCCACATGAGTTGTTTCCAGTCATTCCTCCGATAGTGCAGCGGTTTGCAGTAGACGTCTCAGGTCCAAAAAATAATCCATGTGGAGCCAGATATTTGTTGAGCTCATCCAGCACAACACCAGGTTCTACCATCACCCATCTTTCCTCTGTGTTCAATTCAAGGATATTGTTCATGTATTTGGACATGTTGACCACAAGCCCGCTTCCTACCACTTGTCCCGCAAGCGATGTTCCTGCACCTCTTGGAATAATTTCGATTTTGTTTTTGTAGGCAAAGTCAACGATCAAATGCAAGTCGGAATTGTCCCGCGGCCAAACAACTCCTACGGGTTTTTCACGATAAGCAGAAGCGTCCGTTGCATGTTGGGCCCTATCCAGGTCTTTGAAAGATACTTCGCCTTTAAGTAAAGAAGAAAGTTGTCTGAGGGGTGATTGAGAATCGGGATTATTCATTGATATATTTTATTTAGTGTAAAAATATGAAAAAAAGCGGAATCCACCGAGGATGTCTTTATAAACGAAGTTTCTGGCGGACCAGGGCCTAAAAAAAGGGCATCTCCCAGACCGATACCCATGTTGGTAACTTCAAAACAATTCGTTATGAGCTGCCAGACCGGCTACTCATTACATACCTGCTGCTAGGGCAATAACCGTCAGGATATTTTCTTCAGTAGTGAAAATTACGGTATTTTTCAGGTTATTGCTTAAAGTGGAGCCCTGTGTAGGTCTTACTTTTTCTCGTATGCGTACCAGTATAACGTTCCCACAAAAAAGGCGCCTCCAACAATATTTCCCAGCGTTGCCGGAATCAAGTTGTCAATTACAAAGCTGGGCCACGTTATATCGGCTCCTTGGAAAATGGCCAACGGGATAAAAAACATGTTGGCAATGGAGTGTTCAAAACCCATGGTCACAAAAGCCATCACCGGCCACCAAATGCCCATTATTTTGCCTGTGGTATGTTGCGCCGACATTCCCATCCAAAGGGCCAGACAAACCAGCCAGTTGGCACCTATCCCTTTAAGGAAAGTTTTGTAGAACGGGTTCGAAGTTTTGTCTTCTGCAATTTTAAACACCATATCTAACCAGGGTTCGTGAGAAACTACTTCGGTTAGGTGAGTTAAAAAATAGGCAACAAATACAGAGCCGATGAAGTTGCCGAAATAAACAAATCCCCAGTTCCGTAAAGGAGCTTTCCAAGTTTGTTTCCTGCTTAAAACATTTGGCATAAAATAGGCATTGTTACCGGTGAATAGTTCGGCCCCGGCCATTACTACCATCATCAGTCCCACCGGGAATGCAGCACCGAAAACGAATTTGGTGATTCCCGGGTTTTTAGCAGATATTTCCGGCATTCCACCCGCTATCAGGATAGAAAGCAGCCCTCCGAAGGAAATATATGCCCCGGCCATAAAGCTTAGCGTAAGTATCTTTTTAGCTGAATATTTGTCTTTTGTGATGGCCGCATCACCGGCTATTTTAATTATTTCGGGAGGAGAGTATAAGGACATATCTTTAGTTGAAAGTTTATAACGTTGAAAGTTTATAAAGTCTGTAATGCCGTGGTTGAAAATAACTTTTAACTTTCAACTTTATGGACTTTTAACTTTACGAACTAATTAATTTTGACTTCTTTAAAGTAAGGTTGGAGAATGGTTTTGGCTTGTTCAATTTGTTCGGGAGTATTTTCAAGGGCATCTTTCAGTTGATATTCTTCACCTAAAGCTTCCCATTTGTGCGTGCCCAGTTTGTGATAAGGTTGAATTTCTATTTTTTCGATACATTCAAAGCTTTTGTACCGTTCGCCCATTTTTATTAACTCGTCGGGGTCATCTGTATAACCTGGAATTAGAACGTACCTTAACCATGCCGGCTTTCGGGTCTTTTCGCGGTGTTGAATAAGTTTTAGTGAAGAGCCAAATCCATCTACGCCTGTAAGTTGTTGATAGCCCAAAGCGTGCGTGTGTTTGATGTCAACCATGATTAAATCGGTATACTCGTCCAACAGTTCTTTTACAGAAGAAGTCAAAACAGAGCCGTTAGTATCCACATTGGTATGAATTCCTTTTTCTTTTAAAGCTTTAAAAAATGGAATTAAGGCCTTGCTTTGCAACAAGGGTTCACCACCGGAAACGGTGATACCTCCCAGTTTTCCAAAGTAAGTTTTCATATTTTCGGCTCGTTTTACCAAAGAATCTATCCCATGTTCTGTTCCGTCTTTTAAAGGAATGGTGTCAGGATTGTGACAGTACAAACACTTTAGGTTACAACCTTGTAAAAAGATAACCATTCTGATACCCGGACCGTCGTGAGTGCCAAAGGATTCTATAGAGTGGACTTTTAGTTTTGATGCTGTCATAATATATCCTGTTAGTAGGAAAAACAAAGACCTGTTTGCGCAAAGATACACAAACAAGTCAGTGTTTGAGTATGTGTTTACTTTCCGAAGAAGTGTTTTTACATAGAAAGCTTCAAATACAAGGGCTGGAAAAATAGGCAAAGCACAGTTTAACTTGTGTAAATGAGCATTCCCCTATTGAGCGTAACACAGTATTTGACGTTTTTGGGTAAAAAACTACATCGAATCGTGGAACGAACGAGACAGAACCTCTTGCTGTTGTTCGCGCGATAAACGTGTAAAGTTTACCGCATACCCCGAAACCCTAATGGTCAGCTGGGGATACTCTTCAGGATGTTCCATGGCATCTTTTAAAAGTTCCCTATTCAGAACATTTACGTTAAGGTGTTGGGCGTTTTTTCCAAAATAGCCATCCAAAGCGGCAACCAGGTTCGCAATTCTATCTTTCTCGTTTGAACCTAATGATTTAGGAACGATGGAGAAAGTATTTGAAATGCCATCCTGCGAATCTTCGTAATTTATTTTAGCCACTGAGTTTAACGAAGCTATAGCACCGTGTGTATCGCGTCCATGCATAGGGTTTGCTCCGGGAGCAAAAGCAATACCTTTGGCTCTACCGTCAGGCGTAGCACCTGTTTTTTTACCGTAAACAACATTTGATGTAATGGTTAAAACGGATAATGTTGGGTTGGCATTTTTGTAAACGGGTAACTTTTTCAACTCTTCGCTAAAATGATTTACCAGGCTACGGGCAATTAAATCTACACGGTCGTCATCGTTACCATATTTTGGGAATTCTCCTTCAATTTGGAAATCAACAGTTAATCCATCTTCGTTGCGGATAGGCTTCACCTTGGCATGTTTGATGGCTGAAAGTGAATCGGCTACAATTGATAGTCCTGCGATACCGTATGCCAGGTTAATTTTTGGATTGGTATCGATTAACGACATCTGAGCTTTTTCGTAATAGTATTTGTCGTGCATGTAGTGTATGATGTTCATCGACTCATTATAAACACGGGCAACTTCTCTCATGGCTATGTCAAAATTGGCCATTACCTTGTCAAAATCAAGATACTCGTCGCTGACTATAGAGGGAATGCCATCAACCATTTGGGTGCCTGTATTTTCGCAACGCCCACCATTTAAAGCTAACAACAATGTTTTGGCCAGATTGGTTCGTGCCCCGAAAAACTGAATGTGTTTTCCCAATTCCTGGAACGAAACACAACAAGCGATTCCATAATCGTCACTATCTCTATGGCAACGCATTAGGTCATCATTCTCGTACTGGATAGATGAAGTGTCGATAGAAACCTTTGCACAGAACTCTTTAAATCCTTGTGGCAAGCTGTTCGACCAAAGGATGGTGATGTTGGGCTCAGGGGAAGGTCCCAGGTTATAAAGGGTGTTCAGGAATCGGAACGAAGTTTTGGTTACCTTACTTCTTCCATCGACTAACATACCGCCTATTGATTCCGTTACCCAGGTTGGGTCACCGGCAAAGATCTGCTCGTAAGCTTCCATGCGCAGATGACGGACCATGCGGAGCTTCATCACAAACTGATCGATATATTCCTGGGCTTCCTGCTCGGTGATAATTCCGGCTTGTAGGTCACGCTCAATGAAAATATCCAGGAACGAAGAAACGCTACCCAATGACATGGCAGCACCATCTTGTTCTTTAACGGCAGCCAGATAAGCCATGTAAGTCCATTGCACAGCTTCCCTTCCGTTTTCGGCAGGACGGGATAAGTCTAAGCCGTAATGATTACCCATGTCAATCATTTGATTTAAGGCTTTCAACTGCTCTGCCACTTCTTCTCTCAAACGAATAGTATGGTCGCTCATTGGTCCTGTTATACCCTTTAGATCCTCTTTTTTAGCCTCGATTAATCGATGGATTCCATATAGGGCAACCCTTCTGTAATCGCCAATAATACGGCCGCGGGCGTAATTGTCAGGCAGTCCTGTTAGAAAACCTAACGAACGGAATTTTCTGATTTCGTCGGTATACGCATCAAAAACACCATCGTTGTGCGTTTTCGTATACTTACCAAATGCTTCGGTTACAATGTCGGATGGTTTTAGGCCATGCTCCGAAAGTGCTTTCTGTACCACTTTGAAACCGCCATAGGGTTTCATGGCTCTTTTGAGTAATTCGTCGGTTTGCAGACCAACAATCACTTCGTTATCCCTGTCGATATATCCTGCGGCAAACGAATTTACTGTTGAAACAATTTCAGTGTCAACATTTCTAAGTCCGTTGTTTGCTCTTTCTTCTTTAAGGGCTTGAAGACAAATGTCCCAAAGCTTTTTTGTTTTGGGGCTGGCTCCTTCCAGAAATGAGTAGTCTCCGGTGTATGGAGTTATGTTTTGTTTTACAAAGTCTCTAACGTCAATGGCGTTGTTCCAATTGCCGGGGGCAAAATCTTTCGTTTCCATAGTTGTTTTTAAAATTTGTGCAAAAGTATAGCTAATTTTTTTCATAGAAAATCCCAACTTGTTGTGACAGGGTGCTTTATCCTTCGGATTAATCGGGAGATTTGTTGTATGATATTATCAATCAGGTAAAACAGGTAATGAATTACTTAAAAACTAATGATTGTTAAAAACCGATTTGAACCATCAGTTCAATTGTTTTTCTGATATGTGCGTCAGATTTTTCATCATAAGAGATTCCTCTTCAGCAGTTTTGTATTCTTTCAGGAACATGGATATAAGTATTTTAAGCTCCTTTAAATCCACTTGCGACAATACCATTTTAATAGCAGTATTAGGGAAAGGGATGTGAATTTTTCTGTGATAAAGCGTGTTAAAGTTGATTTTTTCGAACTCATTACCTTCCAGCTTGTTCAGGTAATCGTAAAAGTTATCCAGGATATTTAAGGACGAAAAGTCAATAGCTAATTGATTAAACTCAAAATGAAATTTGTTGCACTTCTCGCAAGTAAATATATGTCCGTGTAATGTTTTAATATCTATCTTTTCCATATTTCTCCTCCTTTTGGGTAATGTTTCTAACTAAAACAGTCCAAACTTATGAAATGTTTTATTTTAATTTAGATTAATTCCATACTGCAAAAATGAGGATTGTAAAAAATACTGGCAATACCTAATTGTGGGGGTTCGCATAAAAAAAGCACCTTCGTTTCCGAAAGTGCTTTTGTGTCTTATTTAATGATTATTCTATCTGACTGAGCGGGTCTAGTCGTGCGGATCATCGGGCTTATAGCTTTCCACATGACGTTCGGTCTTCGTTTGATTAAAGTCTTTAATGGTGATAATGATGCCGGTTTCCTCAACATCACCAAAACGGTCGTTTACTGCTGTTCCAAAGGATCGCATCGAAGGAGATAGATTCATGTAGGCATTCACCAATGGCGGAATGGTTTCGCCAAGTTCTCTTACTCTCCTATTCAGTACTTTATAATCTTCAACAAATGTAGGGCCATGAAAAATCTCATCTATTTTTTCTTGAGAAAGACCTATTTTTACCTTAAAATCGTCTAAAGGATAAACCAATTTATCAGGATCGCTAAAGTATTTGTTCATAAAGCTCAAGATTAAATCACGAGCTTCCTGGTTAAAGTGGGTATACATCGTTACTTTCCCAAAAAAGTATTTCATCTGGGGATTGTTTACAATTAACGAACCCAAGCCATCCCATAGGTTGTCCAACGCAAAAAGACTTTTAGCGCCTTGCTTGCTCGATTGGTATTGAGGTTGAACAAATGATCTTCCCAGCTCTATGGTATACGGGAAAAAATCATTCAGAAACCGGTCGGAAAAATGAAAAAGTCGCGAGGTGGCCAATTTAACGTTGCCATCTTTATCTCGGGGAACTTGGTTGCCCATTATATAACGATAGCCGCCCAGTATCTCCTTTTCTTCAGGGTCCCAAACTATTAATTGGCGGTAAGGTACTTCTGCAGTATCGTAATCGTCAATATCCGCTTCTTTACCGGTTCCTCCCCCTGCCTGACGAAATGATTCCTCTCTTAAACGGCCTACTTCCAACATTAAATTAGGGGCTTCGTCCCCCCTAAAGTCGTATATTTTATTGCCGCCCTTGTTGGTGTGGCGAACAAATCTTTCTTTAGTTAATTCGGCCTCAAGCTTTTCCTTGGCTATTGGCGCAATTATGGGTTTGTTGTTGTCCATGAACTTATACATGTTAGCAAATGCAAAATTAAATTAATTTTGGTAAGCTGTAGACTGTTTCCTTTATTTTTTCGGCCCAAGTTTTCGGCGACTCTCCATTTTTTAGTTCATTCCAGCTTATGGGCGTCCCAAATCTTAGGGTAATATGTTTGTCCTTTTGCTTGAACATCTCATCTACGAGGTAAAGCATTTCAATGTTTGCCTTAAGTCCAAGAAATTTTCTCAAGCGAGCCAGATTATAGAAAAAGTTCGAGTTACGTCCTTCTATATGAACCGGAACAATAGTTCGATGGTGTTTGATTGCCTTTTTAATAAAGTTAGGTTTCCATTCCAGGTCCTTAATGCCTCCTTTTTGTTTGCGCGAAACCAATCCGGCAGGGAAAAACAGTACTTGATTTTCAGATTCAAATGCCTCTTCGATAAGTTTGGCGGCTTGTCGAGAGTGTCCGCCATGTTTATTAATAGGGACGAAAATATCGTTAAAGCGGCCAATTTGTAACAGGATGTCGTTTACGGGAAATTTTATGTTGTCAAAAACACGGCCTACTTCGTTCATGAATATTATTCCGTCCAGACCGCCCAAAGGGTGATTTGATACAAACAGATATCGCCCGTCTTTTGGAATGTTTTCCAATCCAAAACTTTTGCTTTTTACACCGAAATGACTCGTGCAAACTTTTCCGAATTCTACATTATAGCTATCGGGATATTTTTCTAACATCCAATTTAGGCTATCTTGATGAATTACCCTTTTTAGGTAAGAGATAACGAATTTAGGAATCCATTTTAAAATACCGGGGTTTTTATCCCTAAAAACCTTTTCGATATCGATTTTGGTGAATTGTTGTTTTGCTTTCTCCTCCATGTTTTATAAAATGAGGCTCAATTTTATAAAAAAAAAATTAAACATATAGCCCATATGTAAAAAAGTGAATATTTGATTAGACTGTTTTTTGATATGACCCTTAAATTATGGTCTAACAAAACCTGCTATTAAAAAGACCTCTTAATTCTTCGTCCATCCTATTTAATTTGTTATCTTTTAATAGTGAAAGATTTGGTATGGCCTGACTGGAGGATCTTATAAATACTTTTTATTATGAAAGATTTGTTTAAAAAACTTGAAAAGAAAAGAATTAGTCTGCCCGATGATGTTTATGTAGTTCTTGGCGGTTGCAAAACTTTTCAAACTTTTGATACCGTGAAGCAATTGGCGAAAGCTGCTGTGGGAGGCGACAATAGTTGTTACGAGGTGAAATATACAATACCGGGTAAGGGTGAAGTTACCGAAGCGATTGTTCATAGGGTTAGCAATGGCGTGTCGGCTAATTACGTAGAACCATATATGAGGCGCAGAGATCCCGATACCATGTTAATTGCTGATGACCTACCCACAGATAAAGAACGCTTTGAAGATCGGTTGGGGTACGGTTTTGATACTTTGCGTAAAGAAACTTTAGAATGGCTTCAGGACCAGGAATTAGCCATATTCTTTTACTTTGCAGGATTTGAAAATATCGGTTCAGGAGGTATTGCTATAGCGCCTAAAAATGCGGGTTTCTTCGCTATGGGGTTGGCCATGCTTCAGCGTATCATACCCGTTAATGAACTACCCTGGGATTTTGATGTAGAATCGGCTATTTATGTAGCACCTACCTTCCGGCATACGCATTTTGACGGAAAACAAATAGTGGTGCACAAAAGATCTGAGGATCTGCATGAGATATTTTCATACAATCTATATCCCGGGCCTAGTGCCAAAAAAGGACTGTATGGAGCTTTGCTGACAAAAGGCGAAAGGGAGGGTTGGGTTACGGCCCACTGTTCAACAGTGCAGGTGGTAAGTCCATACGATAATGTCACCACCTTTATGCACGAAGGCGCCAGTGGCGGAGGAAAAAGTGAGATGCACCAAAAAATTGTTAGGGAAGAAAACGGACAAGTTTTGATTGGTGAAAATTCCTTGACTGGTGAAAAAAAATTAATCAATATTCCTTTGTTCTGTTCTTTCAATCCAGTGACGGATGATATGGCCTTATGCCATCCATCTGTCCAAAAAAATAACGGTAAGTTAACTGTTTTAGATGCTGAAAATTCCTGGTTTATAAGGGTTGATAGTGTAAATGATTATGGAGACGACCCTTTTCTTGAGAAACTAACGATAAAGACCGAGGAGCCCTTGTTGTTTTTAAATATAAAATCGAACCCGGAATGCACTGCATTAATTTGGAACCATATCGAAGACAGTCCGGGCGTAAGATGCCCGAATCCAAGAGTAGTAGTTCCCAGAAATATTGTCCCCAATGTTATTAAAACGCCGGCAACGGTAGACATCAGGAGCTTTGGTGTCCGGACTCCGCCTTGTACAAAAGAAAATCCAACGTACGGGATTCTTGGGTTATTCCACATTCTGCCGCCTGCATTAGCGTGGCTGTGGAGGCTTGTGTCTCCTCGGGGACATGCTAACCCTAGCATTGTTGGAGGTGGAGGAATGGGAAGTGAAGGGGTTGGTTCCTACTGGCCATTTGCCGCAGGCAAAATGATAACACATGCCAATTTGTTATTGGAGCAAATCATCAATACCCCCCGAATGCGATACACGCTTGTGCCCAATCAGTACATTGGTGCCTGGAAGGTTGGGTTTAGACCCCAATTGTTAATGAGGGAATACTTAACAAGGCGGGGTAACGCCAAACTTAGGAGTGATCAATTTCAAAAAGCGCGCTGTTCGTTATTGGGTTTTGAGTTAAATTATATCACGATTGAGGGAGAAGAAATACCAAAAAGGTTTTTGCAGGTTCATAAACAAGCTGAGGTAGGAGAATCTGCTTTTGATGATGGAGCAGAAATACTTCATGAATTTTTCAGAAGTCAATTGCCAAAGTATTTAAAATCTGAAATATCCGTTACTGGAAAACGGATTATTGAGGCTTGTTTGTCCAACGCGACCGTTGATGAATATTTAGAAATTATGCCCATGGATTTTCAATATTCGTTTTTTAACAGCCACCAAGATTGAGTAATGCTTTCATGAACGGTTTCGATTAGCTAGGCAAAGTGATTAAAAAGAGACAATATAAACTCTCTTTTTATCAAACATATAGGCAGCTGCATTAGAATGTAGCTGTTTTTTTTATATCCGTTTCTCAACGCGGAGTACCCAACTGAATTCCGGCAGATTTCATCCTGAAAAATGATGTTTGCAAGGAAAAGGGAAAAAAGTTATCAACAAAGTGGATTAAAGTGGCGTAAAGTGGTTGATTGTGGTTTGAAAAATTCATACTTTTACCAAAAATAATTATCAATCCTAATGGCCACATTTATAGGTGATTTTGTTTGTAAAGCCGACGCAAAGGGACGCTTCGTGTTGCCTTCGCACTTTAAAAAAGTGATGAATGCCATGGAGGAGAACCGTTTTGTGGTTAGGAAAGATCTGCATACAAACTGCCTGTTTGTGTACCCGTATCCGGCCTGGGAGTTGCATATTGACGACATTCGATCAAAGCTGAATATGCATGACAGGTCTGATAGTTTAGCCTATCGTCAATATGTAAGAACTGCAGCCGAGGTATCTTTTGATGCAAATGGCAGAATGTTATTTCCCAAACGATTAATGCAAATTATTGAATCGCCCAAAGAGGTTGTGATGGCAGGGGTAGACGAGAAAATTGAAGTGTGGAATAGTGCGGATTATGGAGTAGGAGAAATGAGTGAAAGTGAATTGGATGCTTATCTTCAAGCTAAACTTGGAGGAAAGTCAAATAGCGAAGAAAAGGAGGGCGTGTAATGGAGAATGTATACCATGTGCCGGTTCTGTTAAAGGAGTGTGTCGAAGGTCTTAATTTGAAGGAAGGTGGGGTGTATGTTGATGTCACTTTTGGAGGTGGCGGACATACCAAGGAGATATTAAAACACCTGAAAGGCGGTCGTATTGTTGTGTTTGACCAAGATGAGGATGCTTATCTGAATAGACCTGAGGATGAGCGTTTGATTTTTGTCCGTCACAACTTTCGTTATTTAAAACACTTTCTCAGATATATTGGCATAGAAAAAGTGGATGGGATTTTAGCGGACCTGGGTGTTTCGTCTCACCATTTTGATACTCCGGAAAGAGGATTCTCATTTCGCTTTGAAGGCGCGCTGGATATGCGAATGAATAAGCAATCGGGTTTAACAGCTGCGGATGTGCTTAATAATTACGAAGAGGATGGTCTGTATCGGATATTTAAAAATTATGGCGAAATAAAGAATGCGGGTAAGTTAGTACGAGGTATTCTTTCAAAGCGGCAGGGCAGTCATTTTAAAATGATCTCGGATTTATTGGAGATAGCCGAAACCTGCGTTCCTTCCCGTGATAAAAATAAGTTTCTGGCCAAAGTGTTTCAAGCACTTCGGATTGAGGTAAATGGGGAAATGGAAGCATTAAAGGAAATGTTGATGCAGACCAAGGGTGTGTTGGCCGAGGAGGGGCGTTTGGTGGTGATTTCATATCATTCCCTGGAGGATAGGTTGGTGAAGAACTTTATGAAAACCGGTGATTGTGAGCAAACACAGCCCGAAAAGGACTTTTATGGTAAAAGTATTGTCCCGTTTAAGCCGATTAGTCGAAAACCTATTTTGCCATCGGAGGAAGAATTAAAAATCAATACTCGGTCAAGAAGTGCAAAGCTACGAATATGTGAAAAGTTGTAGTTATGGCTAAAAAGAAAAGGAAAGATAAAGAGTTTGTTGGTTCAGGCGACGTTGCTTTTAGAAAGATATCGCTCAGGGATTTTGTTTCGGGCAGGATTTTTACAAGGGAAGTAGTGGTACAGCAGCTGCCCTATTTCCTATTTCTAACAATGTTGGCCTTCGCGTATATATCCAATCATTTTAAAGTTGAAAAGTTGCTCAAGAGAGCGGCAGAATTAAATAAGGAGATTCAGGAATTGCAGATTGAAGCCATTACGACATCATCAGACTTGATGTATTTCAGTAAGCAGTCTGTTATTTTAAACAAGGTAAGAGAGGCGGGGGTAGAGCTGCAAGAGCTAACGGAGCCTCCAAGAAAAATTGTGGTAAAGAAAGCGGATTAGTGCATAGAGGATAATAAACTCCAAGTATTTGGTGCTTTGTTACAAAGACTAAGAGAATGACAATTAAAAGAGACATAACATGGAGAGTTGGTGTCATCTATCTGGCAGTGGTAGTATTGGCGGTCTTTGTCTTTGGTAAGGTGGTGCACTTGCAGGCGTTTGAAGGGGCTGAGTGGCGTGCCTTGGAAGAAAAAATGACCAATAAGGAACGTCAAATTGAAGCAAATAGAGGTAATATTTTAGCCAGTGATGGTCGCAAGCTGGCTTGTTCGGTGCCCAGTTATCGTTTGTATATGGATATGATGGCACACGGACTTACCAATGATATTTTTAATAAAAATATAGATAGTCTGAGCATTTGTTTGTCGAAGTTTTTTAAGGATCGCTCGGCAAATACCTACAAACGCAATCTGACTGCAGCCCGACAGGAGCATAAAAGGTATTACCGGATCCATCGCAGAAGGGTTTCGTTTACCGAACTGAAAAAAATAAAGGAATTTCCAATTTTCCGACTCGGCAAAAACGTCGGTGGCTTCATACCCGAGCAATTAGATCAGCGTAAAAAACCTTTTGGGATTTTGGCTTCCCGTACTATCGGAAAATTGTACGAGGAAAAAGAGAAAGGTGGCATGGTGGGTTTGGAGCGTGCTTTTAACGAAGATTTAAAAGGCAAGAACGGGGTGAGCACGTTTACCCGTATTTCGGGACGATGGGTGCCGGAGGAGGTAATGCCACCCCAGAACGGAATGGATATTCTTACTTCTATAGATATTGAAATTCAGGATGTCGCAGAAAATTCCTTGCGACAACAATTGGTAAAGCATAATGCGCATCATGGGGTGGCTATATTGATGGAGGTTCAAACCGGAGCTATCAAAGCTTTGGTGAATCTGCACAGGAAAAGTGAAGGGGTTTATATTGAGGATTATTTTAATTATGCCATAGGTGAGGCCACCGAACCGGGGTCAACATTTAAACTGGCCAGTATCATGGCTGCTTTGGAGGATGGATATATAAATCTGGATGATTCCATTGATACAGGGCGGGGAGTCCATCGCTTTTACGATCGTAATATGAAGGATAGCCATCATGGTGGCTATGGGAAAATTACATACCGACAGGTTTTTGAGAAATCGTCCAATGTTGGGATATCCAGGATGATATTTGAAAATTATAATTCAAATCCCAGACGATTTATAGATAGGCTTTATGCTATGGGTTTGAATAAGAAACACGGATTGGAAATTAAAGGTGAGGGGGAGCCAATGATTAAGTACCCGGGATCAAAAACTTGGTCTGGTGTTTCTTTGCCTTGGATTTCGATTGGTTATGAATCAAAATTGACGCCCTTGCAAATATTGGCCTTCTATAATGCAGTGGCCAATAACGGGAAAATGATGAAGCCCTATTTTGTGGAAGGGGTTTATCAACATGGTGAGGAAGTGAAATCGTATGAGCCCGTGGTGCTGAATCCGTCTATTTGTTCTTTGGGAACCATTGAAAAGGTTCATGAGTTATTGGTGGGTGTGGTTGAAAACGGCACGGGACGGAATATAAAAAACAAAAATTATAAGATAGCCGGAAAAACAGGTACGGCTCAAATTGCAAAGGGGAGTGGGGGCTACAAGAATGGCGGCGTGCAATATCAGGCTTCGTTTGCCGGATATTTCCCTGCGGATAGACCCCGGTATTCGTGTATCGTGGTAGTTAACGGACCATCGAATAATGTGTATTATGGGAATATCGTAGCCGGATCGGTGTTTAAGCAAATTTCTGACAGGGTGTATGCCTCGGGTTTTGATATGTTGGACGAACATCCGGTAGAGATTCCTGCAGAAGGCATTCTTCCCTATTCCAAAGGAGGAAAAAAAGAAGACCTGCTGGCCGTCTTTGAGGAATTGAATGTGACCATTGATGGTAAAGATGTTCAGTCGGAGTGGATTTCTACCAGTGCGCAGGAGCATAAAGTTAATTTTAGCAGAAAAACGTTTTCCAATGGGTTGGTGCCTAATGTTCAAGGAATGGGTGCTAAAGATGCTGTTGCCCTGCTGGAGAATTTGGGGATGAAGGTGATCGTATCGGGACGCGGAAGGGTGATTGGCCAATCGGTACGGGCGGGAACGAGATTGAGAAACGGAACAAAGGTATTTATTAAGCTAGGATAGAAATGACAAAGGTTTCGCAAATACAAGAATGGACACAGGTGAAAACGCTGGTCGGTAACAACGATGTTGTCTTTACCGGGATCACTTTTGATTCTCGGAAGGCTTCGGACGATACATTGTTTGTAGCGGTGCGGGGGGTGAATGTGGATGGTCATTCTTTTATTGCCAAGGCAATTGCCTCTGGTTGTTCTATTGTGGTTTGCGAAGAATTGCCCAAGGAGTGTTATGCTAATATCACCTTTGTGGTTGTTGAGGATAGCGCGTTGGCCTTGGGGGAAATCGCTTCGGGTTTTTACGGAAAACCATCGGAAGAGCTGGAGCTGATTGGAGTCACAGGAACCAATGGTAAAACAACCGTCGCCACCCTGTTGTACGAGCTTTTTCGCGATATGGGCTTTGAATCGGGGTTGTTTAGTACGGTGGCAAATTATATTGGCGACAAAAAATTGGCTTCTACGCATACTACACCCGATCCGGTTGCTCTGAATAAAATCATGCGCCAAATGGTGGATGCAGGATGTAGGTATTGTTTTATGGAAGTGAGTTCACATGCCATCGATCAAAAACGGATAGCAGGATTAAGATATAAGGGAGGTATTTTTACCAACCTAACGCATGATCACCTGGATTACCATAAGACATTCAGTGGTTATCTGAAAGCTAAAAAAACTTTCTTCGACGAATTGTCGAAGGATGCTTTTGCCATGATAAATGTGGACGATAAGAACGGCATGGTAATGGTGCAAAACTGCAAAGCCCGTATAAAAACGTACTCGATACGTGCAATGGCAGACTATAAGGCAAAAATTGTGGAGAGTATGTTCGAGGGGATGCAACTGTTAATTAATAATAATGAGGTATGGACCCCCTTTATAGGAAAGTTCAATGCACAGAATTTATTGGCGGTATATGGAACTGCGATGTCTTTAGGCAGAGATAAAGAAGAGGTGTTGTTGAGTTTAAGCCGCTTGCATTCGGTAGATGGGAGGTTTCAGACTATACGTTCCAGGTCGGGTATTACGGCGGTTGTGGATTATGCCCACACCCCGGATGCGTTAAAAAATGTGATAGAAACCATCAATCAAATCCGTCAGCTGGGACAGGAATTGGTTACAGTTGTAGGGGCCGGTGGCGACAGAGATAAATCTAAGCGGTCCGAGATGGCCAGGGTGGCTGTATTGGGAAGTAACAGGGTGATATTGACTTCGGATAATCCCAGATCGGAAAATCCGCAAGCTATTGTAGATGATATGATGGAAGGGGTGGATTTTGAAAATCGAATAAAAGTGGTGTCGATCATTGACAGAAAAGAGGCCATTAAAACGGCTTGCATGTTGTCGAAGCGTGGCGATATTATTTTGGTGGCGGGCAAAGGACATGAAGATTATCAGGAAATAGCAGGGGTGAAACATCATTTTGATGATAGAGAAGTGATTAAGGAAATTTTTAAAATGATATCATAAGTCGAGAGTCTTATTGTAATCGTGTTTTTATAGGTTAAGAAACAAAAGTATGTTGTACTATCTTTTTGAATACTTGGAGCAGATGGATATTCCCGGAGCAGGAATGTTTCAATATATTTCGTTCCGTTCGGGTTTGGCCGTGATTTTTTCCCTTTTGATAGGTACCATTTACGGTAAGCGCGTGATCAATCTGTTGCAGAAAAAGCAGATTGGGGAAGTCGTTCGTGATTTAAATCTCGAAGGGCAATATGCAAAAAAAGGGACGCCAACAATGGGCGGAGTCATCATAATTGCATCAATACTAATCCCAACCCTCCTGTTTGCCAAGCTGTCCAATGTTTATATTATCTTGATGCTGGTGTCTACCGTTTGGTTGGGGGTGATTGGTTTTTTAGATGACTATATTAAAGTATTTAAAAAGAATAAGGAAGGTCTCGCAGGGCGTTTCAAAATCATCGGTCAAATAGGACTGGGACTGATTGTTGGTTTGACTTTGTGGTCTAGTGATTCGGTTGTGGTGAGAGAGAAAATTCCCGGCGAAACAATTGTTGTGACCAACGACGCGGGTGAGCAGGTTGAACGTCCGGCAACCGTGGATATTAAAACTACCCAAACAACGATTCCATTCATGAAAAACAACCGGTTCGACTATGCCTGGTTTGTGAGTTTTATGGGGGAAAGTGCTGCCAAGTGGGGATGGGTGGTGTTTGTGCTGGCAGTTATTTTTGTCATCACTGCGGTGTCTAATGGCGCTAATATGACCGACGGTTTGGATGGCCTGGCAACGGGGACATCCGCCATCATTGGTACCACACTGGGTATACTTGCCTATGTTTCCAGTAACACCGTATTTGCCGAATATCTTAATATAATGTATATCCCGCAATCGGCGGAGCTGGTGATTTTTATGAGTGCCTTTATCGGTGCCACTATCGGATTTTTATGGTATAACTCTTTCCCGGCCCAGGTTTTTATGGGGGATACCGGTAGTTTGACACTGGGTGGTATAATTGCGGTTTTTGCCATTATCATTAAAACGGAATTGTTGATTCCTATCCTTTGTGGGATTTTCCTGGTGGAGAATATCTCAGTCATGATCCAGGTATCATGGTTTAAATACACTAAAAAGAGATATGGTGAAGGTCGTAGGGTTTTTAAAATGGCACCATTGCATCATCATTATCAAAAGATGGGATATACAGAATCTAAGATTGTGACCCGATTTTGGATTGTAGGAATTATTCTGGCGGTATTAACAATTGTAACACTTAAAGTAAGATAGGAATAGTGAGAAGGCGGATTGTCATATTAGGGGCCGGAGAAAGCGGTGTAGGTGCAGCGTTGTTGGCACAAAAGCAAGGATATGATGTTTTTGTGTCTGATAAGTCAACTATAAAAGAGGCTTTTAAAAAGGAGTTGGATGACAATCGGATAGTGTATGAGCAGGAACAGCATTCGAAAGATAAAATTTATAGGGCAGATGAAGTGGTGAAAAGTCCTGGAATTCCTGATTCAGTTCCAATAATAAAGGCGTTAAGGGAGCGGAAGATTCCTGTTGTTTCGGAGATAGAATTTGCAGCAAGACATACCGATGCAAAATTTGTGGCAATCACCGGAAGCAACGGAAAAACCACTACCGCCCTGCTGACTTATCATGTATTGACAGGTGCAGGATTAAAAGTTGGCTTGGCCGGGAATATTGGGCACAGCCTGGCCCGCCAAATAGCGGTTGAAAAGGCTAAGGATTGGTACGTGTTGGAGTTGAGTAGTTTTCAGCTAGATGGAATGTTTGATTTTAAAGCAGATATAGCTGTCTTGTTAAATATCACACCGGATCACCTGGACAGGTATGATTACAAAATGGAAAATTACATTGCTTCTAAATTTAAAATTATCCAAAACCAAACAGCGGATGACTATTTTATTTATTGTTTGGACGATGAAAATATTTCACGGGAGTTGCAAGTGCGTGATATAAAGGCGCAACAGTTACCGTTTTCAAATTTTAAAGAGATCCGTGAGGGAGCTTTTTTTCAAGATGACAAAATAGTGTTTAATCTAAAGGGGGATGCCATGAGTGTATTTATGGAGCAGCTGGCCATTCAGGGACAGCACAATCGTTATAATACGATGGCAGCGGGTATCGTTGCACATCTGTTTCAAATCCGAAAGCCTGGCATTCGCGAATGCCTCCTCAGCTTTAAGGGGGTAGAACATCGTTTGGAAAAGGTGCTGAAGGTTAGGGGCATGAATTTTATCAATGACTCCAAGGCTACCAATGTTAACTCGTCGTGGTATGCATTGGAGAGTATGGATACCAAGGTGATATGGATTGCAGGGGGAGTGGATAAAGGAAATGATTACTCCGACATAATAGAGCTGGCTAAAAAAAAGGTGAAAGCTTTGGTGTGTTTGGGCACTGATAATAAAAAACTGATGGAAAGCTTTAAGGGAGTCGTGCCAACTATTGTTGAAGTTTCCAGTATGGCCGAGGCTGTTAAGTCAGCTTATTATTTAGGGGATAAAGGTGATTCGGTATTGTTATCCCCGGCCTGTGCGAGTTTCGATTTGTTTGAGAATTACGAAGAGCGTGGTCGTTTGTTTAAAGAATGTGTTAGAAATCTGTAGTACTGTTTGTACTAATTGAATATAATTAAATGGGACTAAAGGCTACCTTACAAAAGTACTTTAAAGGAGACCCCATATTGTGGGGGGTGATAGCCATGTTGGCGGCTGTTTCGTTGTTGGCTGTATACAGTTCAACCGGTTCGTTGGCGTACAAGTACCAGGGAGGGAATACGTATTACTATATGCTCAAGCATTTTGTGTTTCTGTTGGTAGGGATTGCTGTAATTTGGGGGATTCACCAGATGGATTACCGGATGTTTGCCAAATATGCCACGGTGGCATTATGGGTTTCCATTGGGTTACTTCTTATAACCCTGGCTACTGGTATAAGCCTGAATCAGGCCTCGCGGTGGCTGACGGTTCCGGGTATCGGTATTTCGTTTCAGCCTTCCGAATTGGCAAAGTTAGCTTTGATCATGTACATCGCCCGAACGCTTGCCCGTAACCAGGACGATGAGCATGGGGCCAAAGGGGCGTTTAAACCCATCATGACTTATGTCGGAATCGTGTGCCTGCTCATTTTTACGGAAGATTTCTCTACGGCCTTTTTGATTGGATTTATCGCATTTTTACTGATGTTTATTGGTCGTGTGCCATTCAAATATTTGTTCGGAACAGTTGGGGTGGTAGTTATGTTGGTCACTATTTTGTTTTTGGCATCACCTTATTTGCCATTCTTACATAGGGCCGAAACCTGGAAAGCACGTATCGAAAGATTTGTAAACGATGAAGACCAGGAGTCGGAGGGGAGTTACCAATCCCGACAGGCACAAATGGCGGTCGCAACCGGCGGCTTGTTTGGCAAAGGTCCGGGGAACAGTAAGCAACGAAACTTTCTGCCTCACCCGTATAGCGATTTTATTTTTGCGATCATAGTTGAGGAATGGGGGACAATTGGGGCCTTCTTTGTAATCATGTGTTACGTAGTGTTCTTGTTTAGGGCAGGTGTGATTGTCCGTGGGAGCACACGTACGTTTCCGGCTTTTTTAGCCATCGGCTTGTCATACCTGCTGGTGTTCCAGGGCTTTTTTAATATGGGTGTAGCGGTAGGTATATTTCCGGTTACCGGACAACCGTTGCCATTGGTAAGCATGGGGGGTACGTCTATTATATTTACCTGTATTGCTATGGGCGCTATTTTGGCGGTCAGCAGAAATAATATGGAAGAAGCGCAGCGTTTAAAAGAAGAAGCGGAGGTAGCTGGTGTTTAATTTCTAATGCATATGGCGGGTTAAATCAGTCAATTGTCTCTAGTCTTGTAATATTAAGTCGAATAAGTTATGAAGGTGATAATAAGTGGAGGAGGAACCGGAGGACATATATTTCCGGCAGTTTCAATAGCGAATGCTTTAAAAGAATTGGATTCGTCAATACAAATATTATTTGTTGGGGCCGAAGGGAAGATGGAGATGGAAAAGGTACCGGCGGCAGGATATGAAATTGTGGGTTTACCTGTGGCGGGTTTCCAGCGTAGACTTACCTTGAAAAACGTGACCTTCTTTTTTAAATTGGCGGCAAGTATGATGAAGGCGCGACGGGTGGTGCGGCAGTTTAAACCGGATGTGGTGGTAGGTGTTGGTGGCTATGCGAGTGGCCCGGTTTTGCGGGTGGCGACCAATAGAAATATTCCTACCGTTATCCAGGAGCAGAATTCATATCCGGGTGTAACGAACAAGATATTGTCAAAAAAGGTGAGTAAAATATGTGTTGCCTATCCCGAAATGGAACGATTTTTTCCAAAGGATAAGATTATACGAACGGGTAATCCCATACGGCAAAACTTGTTGGGTAAAGTGAGCAGGAAAGAGGCCGCTGAATATTTCGGGCTTGACCCAAATAAAAAAGTGGTGTTTGTAACCGGAGGAAGCCTGGGAGCCAGGACAATCAACGAAGGGATTGAGGCAGGCTACGGGCGGCTGGAAAAAGAAGGCGTTCAGCTGATCTGGCAAACAGGTAAATATTATTACGGGAAGATAAAGGATGCCGTTCCCGAAAATGAGAACATAAAAATCATGGCTTTTGTAGATAGAATGGAAGCAGCATTTGCGTTGGCTGATGTGGTGGTTTCCAGGGCAGGCGCTTCGTCCATCTCGGAAATAGCCTTGCTGGGAAAAGCGGCGGTGTTTGTGCCGTCGCCTAACGTGTCGGAAGATCATCAGACCAAAAACGCCATGGCATTGGTGAAAGAGGGGGCGGCCGAAATAGTGGCGGATAAAAACGTGTCAGATGAACTGGTGGCAAAAGTGTTGGCGCTGTTAAATAATGACGAGGAACTTGAACGGTTGAAACGTAATGTTAAAAAATTTGCAATGCCCGATGCCGCTAAAGTAATTGTAGAAGAAATATGTAAGTTGGTTAAGAGATAAAAATGGATTTTAGTAGGGTAAATAGTGTTTATTTAATTGGAATTGGCGGGATTGGCATGAGTGCCCTGGCGCGTTACTTTAAGGCCAATGGATATGCGGTGGCTGGATACGACCGTACAGAAACTGTTTTGATTGGCGAGCTGCAGAAAGAAGGGATTGAAATTCATTTTGAGGATAAAGTGGAGTTGATAGCGGGTGATTATAAAAATCCGGTATACACATTGGTGGTATATACCCCGGCGGTGTCTCCCGACCATAAACAATTGACTTATTTTAAAGAACATTTGTTTACCGTGAAAAAGCGGTCCGAAGTGTTGGGGTTGCTAACCCATCAGCACAAAGGTATTTGTGTGGCCGGAACGCATGGGAAAACGACAATATCAACCATGATTGCACATTTGTTAAAGCAGTCAAATGTAGGCTGTAGTGCATTTTTGGGAGGGGTGTCCCAGAACTATAAAACAAATTTGTTGCTTTCGGATAAGTCCGACTTTGTGGTTTTGGAAGCAGATGAATTTGATCGCTCTTTTTTGAGGTTGAAGCCTTATTTGGCTTTGGTTTCAAGTGCAGATGCCGATCATTTGGATGTGTATGGCAACGATAGTTCGGTGAAAGAGTCGTTTCAGGAATTTGCCTATTTGGTGAAGCCGGGTGGTATTCTGCTTACCAAAAAGGAGATCGATCTGGCGTTTAAGGCAGGTGAAGGCGTGAAGCATATAACTTATTCCTTGGAAGATAAAGAAGCGGATTTTTTTGCCGAAAACATTCGTTTGGTGGATGGTCTTTATCATTTTGATTTGAATGCACAGGGCGTGTTGATTGAAGATATTACAGTAGGCGTTCCGGGCCTGGTCAATGTTGAAAATGCGGTGGGTGCTTGTTCGGTAGCCTATTGGGTTGGGGCTACGGGCATGGAGATAAGGTCGGCCTTGTCTGAATTTAAAGGAATCAGACGCAGGTTCGATTATCGGATTAAACGTGATGACCTGGTGCTGATTGATGATTATGCCCATCATCCCGAAGAGATAAAAGCCACGATTCGATCCGTTCGGGCGTTGTACCCGGATAGTAAGGTGACGGGTGTCTTTCAGCCCCATTTGTTTTCCAGAACGAATGACTTTTATAAAGAGTTTGCGCAAAGCCTGGGCAAATTGGATGAACTCATCATGCTTGATATTTATCCGGCACGGGAAAAACCAATGAAGGGGGTCACATCGAAGCTTATTTTGGATTTGGTAGACTTGCCGGTGAAAAGGTTGACGATTAAAAAAGAATTGATAAAGGAAATAAAGTCAATGAAGCCGGAAGTTTTGTTAATGATGGGTGCCGGTGATATCGATAAGGAAATTGATAAGGTTGTTGAGGTTCTAAAGTGAAATTTAAAATATATTGTTTTGTAACAATCAGAGTGAATGAATTGAATAGATTGTTTTTTATAGATATACAGAGGTTGAATCTACTGCGTTTTTAAAATAAAATCGAGGCGGGATTTTACCCGTAAATGCATTTCATGGAAACGCTTTCCCATATTTTGGAAAACTATATTCGTTAATCGTTAATAAAAACCTGCCGATTGTTTATAAAAAAGCAGGCTTTGATAGAAGTAAGTTTTGTTTATTCAAATATATTTAAACGGGTTGAAGTAGGTAAGAGGATAATGGTAGCTAAAGTTAAAAATATGATACTGTGGGGATTGGTGATAGCATACTTTCCCGTGCTTTTTGCTTTTGTTTCAAATGGTAAAAGTAAGGTGGTTTGCTCCGACATACATGTTGTGGTCAACGACAGCATCGAAGCTGGTTTTATTACCTCAACCCAAATGCGTAATGTGCTGCTCAATAAATATCCCAATGTTTTAGGTGGTAAGCTGGAAGCCATAGATTGTGAGGAGATTGAGCATTTCATAAAAAAGCATGAGGCAGTCAGCGAGTGTGAGGCCTATTACACTGTTGGAGGCCATTTGAATGTGAGGCTGGAGCAAAGGAAACCGTTATGTAGGGTGTTTTCAGGGCTCTCTTCGTATTACATTGATGAGGAAGGTGAAAAAATGCCTTTGTTTGATAGCTATGCTGCACATGTATTAGTGATAAGCGGACATGTTAACAAGTTGGATAGTCTGTTTGAGGTGATTGAATTTGCAAGATTCATCAAGTCAAATGAGTTCTGGAATGCGCAAATAGAGCAAGTATATGTTGAACAAAACGGAGAGTTCTCTTTGGCTCCCCGTGTTGGCGATCAAATTATTTATTTGGGGTCGCTCGAAAATTATCCGGTCAAGATGAGGAATCTATATGCACTGTATCGCAAAGGATTGCATCCCAGGGAGTGGAATAATTACAAAGAAATTAATTTACAGTTCGAAGGTCAAATAATTTGTACAAAAAAATAACATATGAGTGATACTTCCAATTTAATTGCTGCTATCGACATCGGTACCACAAAAATTGTAGCTGTTGTTGGACAAAAAACTGAGCACGGTAGAATGCACATTGTCGGTATAGAAAAAGTACCGTCGACAGGTGTGAAGAGGGGGGTTGTGCTTAATATTGAGGAAACGGTGAATGCTATCAAGGATTTGGTTTTTAATGTAGAGGCCAAATATGACGTTAAATTGCACGAGGTTTACGTGGGTATTGCCGGTCAGCATATTAAAAGCTTGCGAAACAGAGGTTACCGATATATAGAAACGAGTCACGAAATAACACAGTACGACGTGGATCAGTTATATAAGGATAACTTCAAGATTCCTTTGGAAGCGGGTGAAAATATTTTGCATGTTTTTTCGCAGGATTATGTGGTGGATAACGAAGCGGGAGTCAAAAATCCCATCGGCATGTCTGGCCGTCGTTTAGAGGGTAATTATCATATCGTTTTGGGAAGGATTGCTTCGGTTAATAACATCGAGAAGTGCATCAACCGTGTAGGTTTAAAGCTGAATCATCTGATCCTGGAACCAATGGCATCGGCACGGTCGGTGCTGACAGATGAGGAAAAAGAGGCCGGCGTGGTATTGGTGGATATTGGTGGTGGTACAACCGATGTGGCCGTATTTTACGATGGGGTCATTCAGCATACAGCCGTAATTCCGTTTGGAGGTAATGTGGTAACTTCAGATGTGAAAGAAGGTTGTGCGGTATTGCAAAAACAAGCTGAATCATTGAAAACTCAATTTGGTTCTGCCTTGGGCGACCTGGAACGTGAGGATATGGTGGTTACCATACCTGGAATTGAAGGTTGGGAGCCCAAGGAAATATCTTTTAAATCGCTGGCATACATTATCCAAGCTCGTATGGAAGAGATTGTGGATTATGTGATGTATCAAATAGAATCTTCTAAACTTTACGATAAGTTGGGTGCGGGGATTGTGATAACAGGTGGTGGCTCGTTGTTGAAAAACCTGCCGCAGCTGGTGAAGTTCCGCACAGGACTCGAGGTACGTATTGGTATACCTAACAAATATCTGGCAGAGAACAATGTGGAAGATGCCGGCAAACCAATGTATTCGACCAGTATCGGGCTGCTGTTGAGTGCCATGGATAATCCGGTTAAAAAGGTGGTTGAGCAAGAGTTGTTTTCCGATGAATTTCAAGATGCCGAAGTTCAAAGCAGAAAAGTGACATCCCAGCCGCGTAAAGAGAAAAAACGCAGAGAAAAACCCGAATATACGACAGGAGACCTGTTTGGAAGTTTTAAAAAGACCATAGCAGGAATATTTGACGAGAAAGATGTGGAGATGTAGCAAATAGCTGCTCGCCTAAGCCAACTGCTAAGCCAGCTGGCTCAGGCCTGAATATATTATAATAACATGTAGTTATGTGTCCTGTCTTTGTAGGGCAGGATATCTAAAAAACAAAAAACATGAGCGAGGAGTTAATGAATTTCGATATACCTCAAAACCGCGATTGTATTATTAAAGTAATTGGAGTTGGAGGTGGTGGTAGCAATGCGGTAAATCACATGTTCAATCAGGGTATTAAAGATGTGAACTTTATAGTATGCAATACGGATGAGCAAGCATTGGAAAATAGCTCGGTGCCTATAAAAATTCAATTGGGCGAGTCGCTCACCGAAGGACGCGGTGCAGGAAACAAACCGGAAAAAGGAAAGCAAGCGGCCATCGAGAATATCGGTGAGGTTGAAAAAGTATTGCAGGACAACACCAAAATGGTTTTTATCACCGCCGGTATGGGTGGTGGAACAGGAACTGGCGCTGCCCCGATTATCGCTAAGGCAGCCCGCGATATGGGTATTCTCACCGTCGGTATTGTTACCATTCCGTTTAAGTTCGAAGGGAAATTAAGAATAAACCAGGCTTTGGATGGAATAGCCGAAATGGAGAAGAACGTGGACTCGCTCCTGGTGATCAACAATGAGAAGCTGCGCGAGATGTACGGTGATCTAAAACTATCCAATGCCTTCTCCAAAGCGGATGACGTGCTGTCAACCGCAGCCAAGGGAATAGCTGAAATCATTACGGTTCACGGCTATATAAATGTCGACTTTGCCGATGTGGAAACCGTGATGAAAAATAGTGGAGTGGCCATTATGGGCAGTTCCTCTGCTTCCGGCGATAATAGAGCATTGCTGGCTATTCAGCAAGCGTTGGAGTCGCCATTGTTAAACAGCAATGATATCTGTGGAGCACAAAATATTTTACTTAACATTACTTCGGGCGTGGAAGAAATTACCATGGACGAGGTTGGTGAGGTCACCGATTTTGTGCAGGAAACAGTGGGGATGAGTGCCTCCATCATATGGGGAACGGGCACGAACGAAAAATTGGAGAATAATGTTAGCGTTACCATTATAGCTACCGGTTTCAACACCAAAAACATTGCCGAATTTTCCCAGAGAAACGAGCCGAAAGTTCAACGTTTTTCTTTAGCAGACGATGAGGGGGAGGTGAGTGAAGAAGAAGTGGTGGATATGGCAGATGAAGAACATGTAGTGCTCGATCTGGATGAGCCGGACGAAGGGACTTCAAGAGTCGTGGATTTTGATGCTATTGAGAAAGCGAAAGAAGAAAGAATTAATCTTTTTTATAAAGATACTGTCCGAAAAAAAACGGTAGAGGAAAAAGAACCTGATTTGACATTGGGGAATTTGCAAAGTAGGATATCGACAGGAATAGGAGAGCGTTTTTCTATCTCATCGGAGGAAATGGAGGATGACAGGTATATTGAACGTATTGAAAATGTGCCGGCATATAAGCGCAAAAAATCGAAGCAGGTCGATATTCCTGACGGAGATGATTCGCAGTATAAGGTTTCAAGATTTACAATCTCGGAAGGCAAGGATGGTAAAACTAAAATTATGCGCGATAATCCATATCTACACGATAATGTGGATTAGTGAGGAACTCAAATAAGACCGACACATCAACGATCTGTATAGTTTGACAGCGCTTTGTTGCGTCGGAAATAAGATAAATCCATTAAAAAACCAATTGCAAACGCTGATATGGTGGAGCGGGAATGGCAAGTATGCTAGTGGATGTCTATATTCAGTGGGTATTAAAATTAAATTAAAATAAGCGTGATGACATTACTGGAACAAATATCGCAAGAAATAAAAACAGCCATGAAAGCCAAGGATAAGGTTACCTTGGAGGCTTTGCGCGGAATAAAGAAAGAACTGATTGAAGCCAATACGGCTTCCAGTGAAGAGGTGACTGAAGAGGCAGGACTAAAAATCATGCAAAAAATGGTGAAGCAGCGTAAAGATGCCGCTGCCATTTTTGTGGATCAAGGTCGTGAGGATTTGGCAGAAAAGGAAACAGCCGAAGCAGAGGTGATTGCCAGGTTTTTGCCGGAGCAGATCACCGGGGCCGAACTGGAAAAGTTGGTGGCTGCTATCGTTGAAAAATCAGGAGCCGCATCCATAAAAGAGATGGGTAAAGTTATGGGGATGGCTTCCAAAGAATTGGGTGGTAAAGCCGACGGTAAAGAGATCGCTGACCTGGTTAAAAAAATACTGAATGCCTAGGTTTCCCGAAAACCGAAATGGATGTCATGAATTAAACGCAAGTCTCAGTTTTGGGATTTGCGTTTTTTTTGGTTTAAACCCGGATTATGTATTGGAGGTTCGTCATGAGCATTGCAAGTACAATAAAACAAGGCATTACCGAAACGAGGCATA
>NZ_JBQTGI010000014.1:0-181505 GCF_052400645.1 Saccharicrinis sp. GN24d3 | reverse complement strand
GTTTTTATTAATAATGCAATAATATTACATTATTGTACAATACACTTGTTTTCTATTTTTCTTTTTTTGATATTTGTAAGTAAAATGCAATAAACACAAAAAGAGATGATACAAGAGCTAAGAATAAAGAATTTCCTATCGTTTAAAGACGAGGTTCTATTCAGTTTTGAGGCTACAGCAGATAAAACTCTTGAAGATTATTACGTAGCAGAACAGGCAGATGGAACACGCCTTTTGAAAATGGCAATGATATATGGGGCAAATGCTTCCGGGAAAAGTAATTTGATTAATGCTTTTCAGTTTCTTAATGATTTTACCCATAGCATCAAGGAAGAGAAAAGCTCAGGAACACCTTTTGTTCCCTTTATGTTTGATGAAACCAGAAATGAACCTGGAGAATTTGAATTGGTTTTTTATGCCAACGACATAAAACACAAATATCAATTACTTATAAATGAAAGTGTTGTTCTTGAGGAGAAACTATCTTTTTACCCAGGTACACAACCTGCTATTCTTTTCAACAGAATCTACGATGAAGAAAAGAAGATATCGGTAATAGAATTTGGATCTAAGATTAAAATATCGGAACAAGCAGTAGAGGCTATTCAGCTTAAAACATTAAAAAACAGCTCAGCTATTGCTGCTTACCGACAAGTTAATATTTCTATTCCTGAATTAGAACTGGTTAATGATTGGCTTGAAAATCAATATCTGGATTCTATCAATCCATATACAGACTTAACTGACTTTTCTGATGATGCAGTTAAGAATGATGAAAATGTTAAAGCTCATACATTAAAGTTTTTAAAAGAAGCAGACTTTAATATTACTGATGTATTTTTTAAGGATAGATTAAGAAAGGTACCCGATATTATTTTAGAAGCATTAGATAATGCCCCATTTTCAGAAGAAGAAAAGGCTAAGATCCGCAAGGAAAAAGCTATTCATTATGACGAGACCTTGTTTACACATAGGGTAGTAAGAGGAGAAAAGGAAGAGTATTATTCCCTACCAGATTCAAGACAATCAAAAGGTACTCTAAGGTATTATGGTCTTTCTGCTCCATTTTACCATACTATCGAAAATAATGCTTTTATGCCGATAGATGAAATCGGCTCGGCTTTGCATCCATTGTTAGTAATACATTTCTTGAAAGAGTTTTTAAACCGATCAGGTAAAGCTCAATTATTATTTACAACACATAACATGTCGCTCCTAAACGAAAAAGACATATTAAGAAAGGATGCTATCTGGTTTACTGAGAAACTAGAAAATGGGTCATCGGATCTGTTCTCATTGTCAGATTTCAATTTTAGAAAAGAGCTATCCTATTTCAACGCCTACAAAATAGGCAAGTTTGGAGGAGTACCTGAATTATAATACTATGGGAAGGATTAGAAGAGAGAGACGTTTTAATTTAAAATATGCCGTTCTTGGAGAGGGCATAACGGAGCAGTGGTATTTAAGTCATTTAAAAAAACATAAAGGGTATCGCTTTAGCATTCGACCTTCGTTGTTTGCAGATATTGGAATAGAAAATGCTGAAGGGATAATAGATGAACTCCTTTCCGGAGGTTGCGACCACATTACTTTCCTTACAGATTATGACACCATAGTCAATCAAGGTAAAAAGGTAGAATTCGAAAGGTTTGTGTCTAAGTATAAAGATGTTGAAGAAGTGCTCATCTGTGATAGTATGCCAAGTATAGAATACTGGTTTTTATTACACTTCAATTACACAACAAAGGAGTTTGTTAACTGCGATGAAGTTGTTAAAGATCTAAAGACACATATAGTAGATTATTCAAAGAAGAAAACATTTCTTAAAAAAGATAAGTGGTTCAAACAGCTTATTAATGAAGAAGGTTTGAATAATGCTATTGGCAATGCTTCTAAAGGATTAAAGAAATATAACAAAGGGGGTGTTGGAGAGTATTTCCCTTTTTCTAAGATGCACCTGGCTATTGAGGAGTTTGAAAAACAAATCGAATAGCCAAAAAGCAAAATGTGTAAAGCAGAATTTGAAATGGAATCAATAGAAGAAAACGTTGGGCAAGAGACTAGAGAACGAGGTCGAGTAGGTGGGAAAAAGAATGTGTTATCTAAAGTTGCTTAACAAAAGCAGAAGTCATTTACTTAATGCAATAGAGGTAATAATGAATAAAGAGGTAATATTAAAAACTAATCAATGAAAAAAATAGATTTACACATACATACTGTTTCGACAATTAGTGATTCTTATTTTGAATTTGATATACTTAAGCTTAAAGAGTATGTACAAAAACTATCGCTTGATTGTATTGCCATTACAAATCATAACGTATTTGCCTAGAGCAATTTTTCTTAATAAAAGAAGAATTAGATATAACAGTTCTTCCCGGTGTTGAAATAAATTTAGAAGGAGGACATCTTTTACTAATTTCAGATATAGATGATGCATCGGACTTGAATAATAAGTGTACTTATCTTAGTAATCATATAAAATCGGATAAGGATTTCATTTCCATAACAACGTTTAAAGAATTATTTCCAAATTTTAAAAGGGGATATATTAGGCTTTACCTGTAAATTGATTTAATGAATAATTATTCAGTTATAAATGAATAATATACAAAAGCCATGTCGCTAAAAGATGTGGCTTTTGCTTTTTTATAGTTCATATTTAAAATTCAGGGAATGATTTTAACTCAAAAACATTCCATAACTATACTTCGAGTTGGTTCAAATATATTTTTATCTTTAATCAATTAAAACCTTTAAACATGAAGCAAATACTAACTATCCTTGTTTTTACAGTATTATTCACTCCGAAACTTTTATTTTCCCAGGATGCACCTAAAAAAGCAAATGGAATTATTGTAAAAACAGATAAATCCCATCTTGATTTATATAAGTCAACACTACCTTTTCTAGTTGACGAAGGTTATGAGTTTCAGTTGCTAGAAAAAGATGCTGGTATAATACAAACAAAACCTCATAGCATCAACGGGGGGCAGATAAAACTCATGTGCTCCATCAGACAGAAAGATTCCACAACAATAATAAAGATTACAGGACTTTGTACAATTGGCACCATATCGCTTGGAGGTATTTCCGACGACTCATGGAGCAAAGTTACTAATAGAGGAATGAAAGGTTCTTTGTTTAAAAATGCTTGGATTCATATGGAAAGCATTGCAAAAAAAATAGATGGAACTATTGAATATCAGATCAAGTAAATATTCACCTTAGTTCCACAAAACGCATATGAGAGATAACTAAATTATCTTGACGGATTGAAAGAACTATTAGTTATTTTTATAGTGTCAGACGTTTATAATCTAATGATAAATAGACTTTATACATGAAATATCGTGTGGAAATATAATAGAAATTATAAATCAGATTAAAATTCATGCATGAATACTCTGAAGATACTTTTTATATTCTTAAGCCTAACTATAACAAATTATTGTTATTCACAGGTTGTAATAATCATATGGGGATCAGACGCATTAGGACCAAACTCTATGGAACAAGCCATTAATGACCTAGATAGCGTTTATTTTCAAAAACAATTTGAAGAGCTGAACCCTGTTAGTGAAAGTGAGTTCATTGAACAACACGAATTTGAAGTAGGTAGATATATTCGAAGAAAGTGGGGAGTTCTTGGAGGGCCTTCTTTATTCGAGAAGATTCCTCAAGATTCTATCCACAGCCCCAGGTTTCTTACCCATTTAGTACTCAGTTCATTCTATCGAAATTTTTATGGTAACAAACTAGGGAGTCAAGTATCTCTACAAGAAATTGAATCAGTTCCGAGACGAAAGAAGTATCAGATGCGGTTTAAGATTAGAGACGGTATCAATGTACCAAACGCTAAATTTAGAATCACTCAAATATTTATCAAAGATCACCTCAATACTAGTTTAGGAACCTTATATCCAACAGGGAAAAAAGTTGGTGATTTGGTAGTGAAGAAACCTTTAAAAGCATATTTAGATGAGTTGTTGATTCAAAAGTTTTCAAAGACGACTAACCTAGATATCACAATCACAGTTAGAGACTTTTACTCGGAGATTGCTGCAAGAACTTGGGGCACTGAAATGGCAGTTTATTTATCTATTAACATATCGTCATCTGAGATTACAAGGAGCTACAATTTAACTGAGTTTTATGAACCCAAAGCGGTTTATACTGGTACTAACGTTAATAAAGCTTTTGAAGACTTGATTGAAAAAGCTCTAATTGAGTTTAACAAAGACCTAAGGTAAAAAGTCTCAGCAATCGCAGAACCATGAGGGTCAAGACTTAGTTACAGTAAAAGAGAATATTTACTAATCGGAAATTTTGAACAGCGTTACCTAAGCCACCAGAGGCTTTCGGTTAGGTAAAAGAAATTTTGAACAGCGTTAATTGAAATAAGAAAGGTCGAGACTTACTTACTAAATAAGTCAACATAGAGGTAAATGCATATAAAGAATTAACGATTTAACGAATTCGTTAATTAACGAAAACAAACGCCCAATAGGAAAACAAGCAAAAGATAAGATTTTAGTCAAATTGGGTGTTTTTGTCAGTCAAAGCTTAAATATCCGATATAAATTAAAGTCCCATAAAACGCAGGTTATATAGAACTTGTGGTCCATAGAAAAGCATTTTTCTATCAGTCTTAGATAAATTGTTTACTTTTTTGTAGCAACGCCAATTGGCTGATGGCTATAATTCCTTATCCAGCTCCATCGGATCCCAAAAGTGCTTTTTAAAATCTTTGACTTTATCGTCAACTACTATTATACCTTCGCTTTCCAAAAGTTCCTGCATGACATTATCCCCGCGAAAAGCAGCTTTACCCGTTAACATACCGTTTCTGTTTAAAACCCGATGCGCGGGAATATACTCACCACTCGAACCGCAATTATTTAAAGCCCACCCCACTATTCTGCTGGCACGGGCTGTACCCAGATACCTGGCAATCGCTCCATACGAAGTTACCCTACCATGTGGGATAAGCTTAACCACTTGAAATACCTGTTGATAAAAATCCGCTTCCATGAAAATATAATTAAATCAACAATTATGATCTAGTATTTTCCGGCATTTTAGCACCCCGATTATAACTTCGGTATTCATCAAACTCAATTTCAATATCCGGTTCTATCAATTCAACATCTTGAGGAATGGTGAATTTGATATATTTGATTGGAATGCCTTGTTCGTAGAATTGTGATTCGTAATATGTTTTAATAGCTAAAACCTTATCTACCACTTGGCTATTGTATAAATCGAATGTATTTATTGCCGTGGGTAGTTTGTTTTCCTTAACCACTGCATCGGTATAGGTATATAAAAAGTTACTGTCCGTTTTTAAATGCAGAATTCCGTCCGGCTTTAATATTTTGCGATAAAAATCGAGGAAACGGGTTGATGTTAACCGTTTTCTGGTTTTTTTCATTTGAGGATCGGGAAAAGTAATCCAAACCTCATCTACTTCCCCTTCTGCAAAAAAAGATGTTATTAATTCAATCTTTGCACGAATAAAGGCTACGTTGTTCATTTCCTTTTGCAAAGCCTGGGTGGCACCCGTATAGATCCTGGCCCCTTTAATATCCATACCTATGAAATTCTTTTCGGGATACAATTCTCCCAGCCCAACGGTATATTCACCTTTACCGCAACCTAACTCCAAAACCAATGGATTCTCATTCTTGAAGAATTCTTGCTTCCACTTGCCTTTCATGTGGAAGTCTTCTCTGGTAGGCTCATCAAACGAAGCCTGAAAAACATGATGATAAGTCTCCAATTTGGCAAACTTATATAACTTATTTTTACCCACTGTTATTTATTCTACTGTCAGCAGCTCACGGTCAGCAGTTCGCTATCATTCAGCCAAAGGACCGAGGAATGCCAACTGTTGACTGCCGACTTTAATTCGCTTCTATTATTTTAATTCCAACACTAGTAATACCCGTCAGCAACGTGTCCCGCATTCCCTGAACCACATAATATTTGTATGTACCTTTTTCAGGAAATCGAATATTTAGTTTATAGGGGTGTACACTTTTGAAAGCATCACTTCCCCAATTGCTCTTACCGAACCAGTCTCCGGTATCATTTGCCAATCTGCAATCTAAAGTATCGCGTTGCACGTAACCTCCGGGAGAAACGGCATCCACAAAAAACCAAATATTATTATAACTGTATGTATCTGTATTTTCAACCTCCAATAGTAGGTGGCAGGTCTCTTCCAGGTTTGCCACCTCACTCCTGAAAACGGCTACTGTATCTTTATGCCAGCCATTTTGAGGCACCTCCACAGCACCTTTGTAAACCACATTGGGACCGCAGGCAACCAGAACAACAGCCAAGACGAAAACACAAACGATTACAAAAACTCTATTTTTTAGCATTACCTCCCGAATTACCTCTGTTTGTTGGTTTTCTTCTTCTTTTTTTCCGGTTTCTGTTTCCGCTTTGTTTTTTGGGATCATCGAAACGCGATATACTATCCTCCCCAACCACATTCTGATAATCCAGTGCTACGGCTTCATGTTTGGCAACCGCTTTTTCATCTACCAACACGGCTGCTTTTTTACCACTACGGTTTAGTCGAATCACCTCTTTAACCCGATCCACAGACAATTCTACTAAATTTGCCGGGATATGTTTATCGGTGGAATAGGTCATAGCCCGCTTAAATATATCCGTTTTAAAATGGTAGTAAGTATTATCCTGTGTTTCAAGTGGCACATTTGTTTTCGGGAAATCTTTCTGTGCATCGATATAGGCATCCAACTCAAAGTTCAAGCAGCACTTTAGCTTACCGCATTGGCCTGCCAATTTCTGCGGGTTTAGAGAAATCTCCTGATAACGAGCTGCATTTGTTGTTACGGAGACAAAGTTGGTAATCCACGAAGAACAACAAAGCTCACGGCCGCAAGGCCCGATACCGCCTATCCTTCCGGCTTCCTGACGTGCGCCAATTTGCCTCATCTCAATCCTCACCTTAAACCTATCGGCCAGCACCTTGATTAACTGACGGAAATCTACCCGTTCGTCGGCTATATAATAAAATATCGCTTTAGTTTTGTCGCCCTGATATTCAACATCACCAATTTTCATATTCAGATTCAGATCCAAAGAAATCCTGCGGCTTTCGATCATGGTTTCATGCTCCAGCTTTTTGGCCTCTTCCCATTTCTCAAAATCAATGGGTTTTGCATGTCGGTATACACGCTTAAAATCGTAATCCTTAATGTTCAAACGATTCTTCTTCATCTGCATCACGGCAATTTCACCTGTACAGGAAACTGTTCCAATATCGTGACCCGGCGATGCTTCTACCGCAACTACATCGCCTTTGGCCAATCGCAGTCCGTTGGTATTTTTAAAGTAACTTTTTCGGGTATTCTTAAATTGAATTTCAACTATATCTGAAACGTTGCAACTTTCGGGTATATCGGCCAACCAATCAAACACATCGAGTTTGCCGCACCGGTCAGAGCAACTACTGCACTTTGACTGTACTTCTTCCATTATTTACTTTTTATAAGGCCTAAGCCTTGAATATATATTAATTACCGGAAAGTTCATCATCTGTTACGACGAATCCCTTTGGTACTCTTTGCTTTGCATGCTCAAAAATAGAACATCACCTAATTTCCTTCTTTTATAGAAATAATCAGTTTCAATCCTAAATCGAACAACACGACTTTGCTGTTTCCGTTTTGTCCGATGTGCGAATCGGCCAAGGCAAAATCCCCGGCTATGGTCATCGCATTTTTATCGTTGATGAAAGGCGAAAACTTTTTTGACCACTCCATTTGCTTTGGCGTGAGATAAACAATATCGCCCTGTTTAAAGTTCATGATATAATTTTCGCGAATCATATTAATGGCGTAATTTAAAAAATTACGCTGCATTTCTCTTGGGTGACGGCTCATTTCTTCGACCCACTTTAATAAATCACCCACTTTTCGAGCATAGCTATGTCGCATCATCTGAATAAACCGATCAAAGAAGAACTCGTTCTCTTCACTCATCCTCACCTGCTCCTCCCCAAAAATCAGATTACCGTTGGCCACTTTAGCGGCTCCCTCGGCTTCATCCCGGCTTATGTTGAATCGTTCAATAAGATGTCCTTCGATTTCCTTTTGCGAATAGGCCGGTATTTTTAACTGCTGGGTACGAGACAAAATGGTAGATATCATTTCGTCAGGATTATTTGACACTAGGATAAACACTGTGCTTTGCGAAGGCTCCTCTAGAATCTTGAGTAATTTATTGGCCGTTGACTCGTTCATCTTCTCGGGCATCCATATGATCATCACCTTATGCTTACCTTCAAAAGTTTTAAGGCTCAGTTTTTTTATAATCTCCGAACTCTCCGATGTAAAGATAGCTCCCTGTTTATTGTCTCCTTCTTTACGTATTTGCCCCAGCCATGTTGTCAGACTAAAGTACGGCGTTTCGTTGACCAAAGCCCGCCACTCCGAAATAAAGTTATCGCTAACCGGACTGCTTGTTGTATTGCTTTTGATAACGGGAAATACAAAATGCAAATCGGGATGTACTAACTTGGCGTACTTCTTACAGGAAGTACATTCGCCGCACGAGTCGCTCTCATTTGGATTTAAACAATTTAGATATTGCGCAAAGGCTATGGCCATAGCGAGCTTTCCATTTCCTTCCGGCCCGGTAAAAAGCAATGCATGACTAACACGGTTATCATTAACCATGCGCACTAACCTGGATTTAATATCCTCCTGACCTACCACTTGTTTAAACAACATGAATATTCTGCGTTAATTTTGCAATCTGCCAAAGATAACAATTTCGGGAAAAGAATTGAAGCGAAGCCTCAAAGAACTAAGAACGCAACCACCAAATAGTTTTCTCCCTGAATGATGGTTTCAGGTAAATTGCCCTCAAAACATAAATGTCATCAAAACAGGAATAGCTGGTCAATTAAATCCGTGCAGAACTTAAAACAATTACTGTGAACCGGTTTTTATTGGCAACGTTAGAATCCATCGACCCAATTATGCGATGTGTTACTCTGATTTTTATTCTTTTTTCAAGTACATTTGTAACCTAAAACAAAACAATTAAATGGGAACATTTCTTTTCGATAAAATAATATTCGGCCCTGTTCAAAGCCGACGACTCGGCATTTCGTTAGGTATTAACCTACTCCCGGTAAATAAAAAAATTTGCACTTTCGACTGCATTTATTGCGAGTGTGGTTTTAACGGTGACAATGCATCGGCGACAACCCAAATGCCATCGCGCTTACAGGTAAAAACCGAGCTTGAAACAGTACTGAAACAAATGCAAAGCAAAGGGCAGGCTCCCCATGTAATTACATTTGCAGGAAACGGTGAACCAACCATTCACAAGGATTTTGAAGGTATTATTAATGACACCATTGTACTACGCAATGCTTATTTTCCTGAAGCCAGAATTGCCGTTTTATCCAATGCTACATTAATTCATAAAACCAGTGTTTATGATGCGCTAATAAAAGTTGACGATAATATACTCAAGCTTGATTCCGGGCTGGAGGAAACTATTCAGGTATTGGATCAGCCCAACCCCGGATTTTCGTTAAACGAATTGATTGACAACCTGATGAAATTCAATGGACAACTGATCATTCAAACTATGTTTGTTAGGGGCACGTATAAAGGCAACCAAATAGACAACACCACTGATGCTGATATCGATTCATGGCTTAAACTGGTAAAAAAAGCATCACCAAAAAGTGTTATGATATATACGATTGAAAGGAATACACCAGTTGATGGCTTGGTTAAAATACCTTTGGTTGAGCTAAAGAAAATTGCCCGCAGAGTGGAAGATATGGGGATTTCAACTCAAGTTTCGGGATAATTGTGTAACCCGCCAACATATTTAGTTTGCCCTTTAAATTGGGGCCTGGGACATGCCAGTAGAATGATTCCCATTGTTCATGATTTATTGCAAAAAGGCAATAAAGTGATTCTTGGTGGAGATGGGGATGCCCTTCAACTTATTTCCGACGAATTTCCCGAGCTCGATACTATTCGGATTCCGGATATTCAGGTTCGCTTCTCCAAAAACAAAATGACCTTAAACCTGATTCGACTAATTCCTAAAATTCTTATATCATCCGTAAGAGAACATTATTTTTTAAAAAAGCTTGCGGACACCAATACAATAGATGTTATTATTTCGGACAACAGATACGGTTTGTGGAATAAGAATATTAAATCCATCTTGGTGACCCACCAACTTATGGTAAAGCTCCCTGCACCTTTTAGTTTGTTAGAGGGCATGTTACATCAAGTGATAAAATTGATCATCAACCTATTCAACGAATGCTGGATACCTGATTATGCTGATCATGGGATAGCTTTAAGCGGTGATTTGAGTCATAAGCATAACGTTACGTTCCCGTCCAAATTCATAGGGCCCTTAAGCAGGTTCAGTTGTATAAACGAGCTGGCCACTGAATATATTTACGATATAGTAGCAGTGCTTTCCGGCCCGGAACCAACGCGTACACAACTTGAGGAAGAATTAAAAAAAATACTTCTTGCAACTGAACGTGCTGCAATTATCATCCAGGGGAAACCCAGGGAAGAAGCAATTTTAAAGCAACACAAAAATTTACATGTTATCCCCCACCTACGGGCATCGCAATTAAAATACGTCTTGTTAAAATCCAAGCTATGCCTTTGCAGGTCGGGCTATAGCTCCATAATGGACATCGCATACCTAAACCTGAATGCCATTTTAATTCCAACACCAGGCCAAACCGAGCAGGAATATCTGGCCCATCATCTAAAAGACCGTTTCAAGGTTGTTCCTCAAAAAAAAATCGGCTCCCATCTGCTTGGTATGATTGGCAAATCGTTTGGTGCAAACAAATAACAAATGTTAAACCAGCTTTAACTGTAACTTTTCAATCGTTAGTTTCGTTTCAGATGATGTTAGTCAATAATAAATAACATTTAACCACCAAACTGGTACAAGCAATCAGTTGAGACCGGAGAGGACATTTAATTCAATACTAAAGAAATGATTTATATAGTTATCGCATTGGTAATCGTAATTGCTAGCACGATTGTACTAACCCAAAAATCTATAATAAGGGTGATCGCCGAGAAAAGAGCTCTTCCTATAATTGAAGACATTTTATTTCCGCAGGGCGAACAAAATAAAGCACAAATTATCCAAGATATTCACCAGCTAACCAACAATAGGCTTAGCGACGAATTAGTAATGGATTACTTTTACAAGATTAAGGGATTGCAGGTTTTAAATATAAACCGCCCTATGAATTTTTGGGTAAAGATGTATTTAACAACACCTACAAAGGTAAAATTAAATTATTTTGAGCAAGTAAAGTTTTACGAAACATTTTTAAACTACCCAAAGATCCATAGCGACATAGGCAGCGATAATCGTGTAAATCCAGGGAATCGAATTGAGAAGAAAATAAAAGCCCAACTTGTTGGTAAGCTTATCCCACAAAAATTCGCATAATTCTAGAACTAAATACATACACAATTAAGGACCTAACCAGAGATTTCTGGTTGGGTTTTTATTTATCCCAGGTTTATATCTGCTGCCTTTCAACCCGCAATATGCATTAGAAATTCTATTACACCTTGAAATTACTTTAAAACAAGACACTTCGTTGCATCACTTCAACTCACCAGAACGATGCTCCCGAAAGCAATCGGGACAAGTGATGCCACGTTTCAGTAATGCCTTGTTTTATTGCACTTGCAATGCTCATGACGAACCCCCAATACATAATCCGGGTTCAACTAACTATATCGGAATAACAAAATAAAAAAAAGATCCCCCAATTTCGGACAATACCCCAATGTCGAAAAATGCGAAAAGGCAAAATATAGCAGTGAGGCAAAAACGATACTCTGTGAACAAAAACAGATTCCGTAAATCTTTTTTGATCCTAAATGCTTCAGCATCTCTAAATGCAAGCGAAAACCAATGCATATTCTGTTTGATACATTAAAAATTGACGTTATATTGCCGGCATAAATCTAGATTTAACGTGAAACAGTTATTTAAGCATACGCCACCGGTACAACAACTTCTTTTATTGGTTATTGTAACGTTTTCTTGCTGGTTTGTGATATCTTTTGCCGGCACAATTGTTGCCATGCTTTTTTGGGGACATGAAGCCATTACAAATACGAGTGAATTACTCAACAACATAGCTTTTCTAAAGTACTTTCAGGTAGTTCAAAGTATTGGGCTATTTATTATTCCCCCAATATTGTTCGAATTTCTTACATGCGGCAATATAGCACTTAATCACTTCCGCAAAATCAGGATTTCATACACGCTCTTGGCTTTGGCCATTCTTGCCGTTATTGCAGCGCAACCTTTCATCAGCCTATTAGGTGTATTTAATAATGGAATTGAATTTCCAGACTTTTTTGTGCATATTGAAGAGTGGATGCGAGACAAAGAAGCAGATGCCCAAAGAGCGACAGAAGTATTTCTTTCTGCTTCGGACTGGCCCCATACCCTATTAAACGCAATAATTATAGCCGTCATTCCTGCTATCGGGGAAGAATTAATGTTTAGAGGTTCTCTTCAACGTGTTTTTCAAACCATATTTAATAACAAACATCTGGCAGTAATCATTACCGCCGTGCTATTCAGCGCTATTCATGTTCAGTTTTTTGGATTTCTGCCCCGTTTTGTGCTTGGAGTTATTTTTGGTTACCTGATGGTATACGGAAAAAATATCTGGCTTCCTATAATTGCACATTTCACCAATAATTTTATGGCTTTTATTATATATCAGAGTTATACAAACGATAACATAACCAAATCCAACCCGCTTGATGCAGGACATGAATATCCTGATATAATTTGGGTAATATTCAACCTATTGGGAACAATAGCGATTCTATACCTGTGCCATTGGATAGTTGAAAAAAAACACACCAGCAACAGCTCTGCCAACTTATTCTGAGGTAGATTTTTCGTCCTTGCGGTGCATATAAACCACCCCGTATTCAGCACAAGCGCTCCGTTTCTCGTCACCTGGCAAATGCTGATAGTTTTCCTCAATCCCATTCCATATGTTTACTATCAGGCTATCTATCCTATCTCGCATCTCAAGTACCTTCCGGTGCATTTTATGTGTAGTGTTTTGCAGGTTTTTATGGGTATTATAATACTCCAAATATTTTTCGAACTTGATTTTTACCATGGCGATGGATGGATTGTATATCCTTGATCCTCCTGTCATCATTCTTCGCTCCTCGCCTTCCAAGACTTTCTTGCCCCATTTTATTAAAAGCTGCTCGGTACCGAGGTCAGGAACTGATTTGTCATCCACATCCAACCCGAAAAGCTTCCTGGCGTCCGGTTTAATCTCCTTGCGTATGATACAAAAATTCAACACCTGAATAAAATGTGAAACATAAATTCGGGCTTCCTTAAATTGGTCGGTCAATAGCTTGCCATATTTTGCCTGACGATCCTTACTAAAACTGTACTGGGAAACCGCTTGTTCAAATTGAGGCAAAACACCCTGAATATTGTGATATAATTGTTGGGAATATGCCAAATCGTAGGGATAGTTTTGCCTGCCTTTTTCTAAAGCAGCTTTTAATGCACGTAACCGAGCCTGGTCAGTATTGGGCAATCGTCTGTAGGGCATCAATAAAAGTTTTTTGGTGAAGCATTCGCATCTAAATTAAAAAAAATTATAAGTAACTACAAACCAACTGTTAACATTCTTTCAGTATATCCAATGATTTTATTTTCAATCCATTCACTATCTTTTATTATACAACTGACTTTGTGATGTTTACAGGTTGAAAATAATAAAATTATTTTATACTTTTTTTTTTACGCAAAGACGAATTTTTCAAAAAAGAAACGGCCACCCTGAATAACAAGGCAGCCGTTTTAAACATTATCTTTTTAGGCCTTAGTCCTGTAGTTTAGCACATAGGAACTCACGGTTTAAACGGGCAATATTCGAAATTGAGATTCCTTTAGGGCACTCAACCTCACAAGCACCTGTGTTGGTACAGTTACCAAAACCTAGCTCATCCATTTTACCAACCATTGCTTTGGCACGACGAGCCGCCTCAACTTTACCTTGCGGCAACAGTGCCAAGTGACTAACTTTTGCAGAAACGAATAACATCGCCGATCCGTTTTTACATGTAGCCACACAAGCCCCACAGCCAATACAAGAAGCGGCATCCATGGCTTCGTCTGCATCGGGCTTAGGAATTGGAATTGCGTTAGCATCAGGCACACCGCCGGTACTAACAGAAGTATAACCTCCTGCTGCAATAATCTGATCAAAAGCGGAACGGTTTACAATTAAATCTTTGATCACTGGGAATCCAGCAGAACGCCAAGGCTCAATAGTGATTGTTTCACCATTTTTGAACTTACGCATATGTAGCTGACAAGTTGTAACATCATCGTCAGGTCCATGTGGACGTCCATTGATGTACAATGAACACATCCCGCAAATACCTTCCCGACAATCGTGATCAAATGCCACTGGCTCTTTTCCTTCCCCGATCAACTGTTCATTCAAAATGTCCATCATTTCAAGGAATGAGCTATCGGTAGATACTGCCTCTAGTTTGTATGTTTCAAAACGACCCTTGTCTTTTGCATCGTTCTGACGCCAAACTTTTAGAGTCAAACTTATATTATTTTCCATCTTTCTCTGTTTAACTATTGAACATTAAATTAACCTACCTGATTATTTGTAGTTACGTTGTGCCACTTTAACCACTTCGAATTTAAGGTCTTCTTTATGCATTACTGGTGCTTTATCTTCACCTTGATACTCCCAACAAGCCGCATAAGCAAACTTGTCATCCTGACGAAGCGCTTCCCCTTCTTCTGTTTGGTACTCTTCGCGGAAATGACCACCACACGATTCTTCACGGCTCAGGGCATCACGTGCCATTAAATCTCCCGTTGTAATAAAGTCAGCTAAACGAGAAGCTTTTTCAAGTTCTACGTTCATTCCCTTATCCGATCCAGGAATTTTAACGTTAGTCCAGAATTCTTTTTTGATAGCCGCGATTTTCTCGATGGCTTCTTCAAGACCTTTCTTGTTACGTGCCATTCCTACGAAATCCCACATTACCAAACCAAGTTCTTTGTGCAAACTATCTACAGAACGCTCACCTTTGATGGCCAATAATTTTTCGAATTTCGCTTTAGCTGCTTTTTCTGCTTCCACAAATTCTTTTTCTTCACCCGTCATACGCGGTGTCCGAATATCATCAGCCAAATAATTCTGAATCGTATAAGGAAGAACAAAATACCCATCGGCCAGTCCTTGCATCAAAGCAGAAGCTCCAAGACGGTTAGCACCGTGATCGGAAAAATTAGCTTCACCTGCCGCAAATAAACCAGGAACTGTAGTTTGCAATTCGTAATCAACCCAAATACCACCCATTGTATAGTGAATAGCCGGATAAATCATCATTGGTTCTTGATATGGATTGTCATCTACAATCTTTTCATACATCTGGAATAGGTTTCCGTAACGGGCACGGATCGTATCTTCGCCTAAACGCTCTATTGACGTTTTAAAATCAAGATAAACAGCTAAACCAGTAGCGCCAACACCAAAACCTGCATCACATCTTTCTTTAGCAGCACGTGAAGCAACGTCACGAGGCACCAGGTTACCAAAAGCAGGATATCTTCTTTCTAAGTAATAATCGCGTTCGTCTTCCGAAAGATCTGTTGCTTTCTTTTTACCTGCACGAATAGCCTCAGCATCTTCTTTCTTTTTAGGAACCCAAATACGTCCATCGTTACGTAACGACTCCGACATCAAAGTAAGTTTTGACTGGAACTCACCATGCACCGGAATACAGGTTGGGTGAATCTGAGCATAACAAGGGTTAGCAAAAGCAGCTCCCTTTTCGTATGCCTTAATTGCAGCAGAACCATTAGATCCCATTGCATTTGTTGACAGGAAGAATGTGTTTCCATAACCTCCTGTAGCCATTACAACAGCATGACCGAAGTGACGGGAGAACTCACCGGTTACAAGGTCCCGGGCAATAACACCACGGGCTTTACCATCAACAATCACATAATCAACAATCTCTGTACGCGTGTACATATCAACAGTACCCGCATTTACCTGACGCATTAACGCCTGGTAAGCACCAATTAATAACTGCTGACCTGTTTGTCCTTTGGCATAAAAAGTACGACTAACCTGCGCACCACCAAAAGAACGATTATCTAATAAACCACCATACTCACGCGCAAAAGGTACACCTTGAGCAACGCACTGGTCGATAATATCATTACTTACAGAAGCTAAACGATAAACGTTAGCCTCACGAGCACGGTAATCACCGCCTTTTACTGTATCATAAAATAAACGATGAACTGAATCACCATCGTTTGGATAGTTTTTTGCAGCATTAATACCTCCCTGAGCCGCAATAGAGTGCGCACGACGTGGAGAATCCTGGATAGTAAAGTTTTTCACTTTAAAACCCATTTCACCAAAAGAAGCGGCAGCAGAAGCGCCGGCTAATCCGGTACCAATAACAATAATATCCAGGTTTCTTTTATTTGCAGGGTTAACCAACTTTTGGCCAGCTTTATAATTGTCCCATTTCTGAGCCAATGGCCCTTCAGGTATCTTTGAATCTAACTTCATTTCTTAAGAATTAAAAGATTAAGAAAATAACATAAAATAAACTGCGATCACAATAAAACCAAGGTTTATTACCCAAGCAAACACAGTTCCAATAACAGTCCAACGTTTACGCCAGATTGTGTTGCTGGCACCTAAAGTTTGAAATGCCGACCAGAAACCATGCGTTAAGTGCAACGCCAATCCTAAAGAACCGATAATGTAAAGAATTGCTTTAACAGGATTCTGCAAATTTGCTTTCACCAAAGCATAGGTGTCGTGCATCTCTACACCTCCAATTGTTACCGATTCTGCACCGTGAGTAATTTGAAGAGGCACCCAGTAATCGATGATGTGTACTGTTAAAAAAGCAAGGATTGTAAGACCTAAAATCCACATATTTTTAGATGCCCACATTACTTCTTTGGTATTGTTACCTGAAGCATACTTGCCGCTTCCACGAGCTTTGTTGTTTTGTGCAGTTAACAAACCTCCATAAAAGATGTGCACAATAAATCCCAACGCTAAAACAGGTTGAAGACCAAATTTAATTAGCGGTAAAGCCATAAAATTTGCCGCAAGGTTAAAAGTATCACCAGTATCATCTACCAATAAAGTTAAATTAATGGCGAGATGGACTATCAGGAAGATAATCAAGAAAAGCCCTGACAAACTCATCAAAAGCTTTTTTCCAATTGAGGAACAAAATAAATTACTCATACAGTTAAAATATTAAAATCTCTAAATTATATTATAATTCTTGTATTTGCGAGTGCAAAGGTAGTTTGTTGGCACTTTATATCAATGGAAATAAAGAAATAAATCTTTATTTAAAATCTGTCTAAGCACTTATTATAAATCTACTATTTATTAAGCAGTTAGCCACCTACAGCGCCCAGCAAAGCCGATTAAAACACAATGCGGTAACATTATTTAACATCTGGTCTGGTCTGTATTATGCCACGCAGCTCTTCTCAATCATTCTATCCCTCAAAAAAAGAAACTCATCCATTAAACTAATTATTTACGCTTCAAAATTAATTTTGAAATGCTATTTTTAGCGTCTTGTAAAACCTGTGGCAAATTAAATTATTTATGATCAAAAACAAGATTGTTACTGTTGTTCTTCCCGCTTACAATGCAGAAAGCACCCTGGAACAAACCTATAACGAAATTCCATTTAACATTGTTGACAATGTTATTTTAGTTGACGATCACAGCACGGACAAAACTATTCAAGTAGCTAAAAAATTAGGTATCAAGTTTATTGTCGAACATGATACAAACAAAGGCTATGGAGGAAATCAAAAATCATGTTACCAACAAGCTTTGGAATTAAATTCTGACATAATCGTCATGTTACACCCTGACTACCAGTACACTCCAAAACTCATGGACTCCATGTGTTATTTAATTGCCAATAATTTGTACCATGTGGTTCTTGGATCTCGCATACTGGGCCGAGGAGCACTAAAGGGGGGAATGCCGACATATAAATATATAGCCAATCGTATACTAACCTTGTCTCAAAACATTCTGATGAATCAAAAATTATCTGAATACCATACAGGATACAGAGCCTTCTCATCGGAAGTTTTGAAGAACATTAATTTCATGGTGAATTCTGACGATTTTGTTTTTGACAATCAAATGCTGGCCCAAATATGCCATAAAGGATACGATATAGCAGAAATAACTTGCCCCACCAAATACTTCAAAGAAGCTTCTTCCATTAATTTTAAAAGAAGTTGTATATATGGCCTTGGCGTGCTGCATACATCATTCCTTTACTTTTTTTCAAAAACGTTTAATATTAATTCTAAGATATTTAACTAATGAATAAACACAAAACCAGCATTTCCCTATTGCTCATAATCTTTGTTAATTTCGTTTTTGGTTATAAATATCTCTCCAGAATAACGGATTTTGCTCTTACGATAACGATTTTAGTTTGTGCAGTTCAATACTTATCTTTCTATTTTATACCCAAGTTAAATCTGCATCTGACATACATTAAGCTACTAACCTTTTCACTCATAACCTTTATATTTTTATTGAATGCAATAGCTATCTTTAATATTCCGGTTACATCGCTAAATGTGGATAGGTGGAGTATCATTTCGTCTTTTTTAACAGAGCTATTTAAAGGTAATTATCCATACCTTGCTGAATCAAACGTAGGAAATCCTCCAGGACCTATGCCTATATATTTTCTAATAGCATTGCCGTTTTATTTGGTTGGGGAACTGAGTCTATTAAGCTCTTTGGGTTACTTAATACTAACATTCATCATTTTAAAACAACTTAAAAACAATAAAACCGACCTGAGTTATTTCCCTGTTATTTATCTTGTTTCCTTTTTTATGATTTGGGAAATAACTACCCGTAGCAATATTTTTTCATATAGCATACTTGCACTGCTAGCTCTTTACCATTATCAAACAGTTGACAGAAACAAAGCCGTGCAATTTTATTTATCCGCAGTGATAACCGGACTTGCTTTATCCACAAGGAGTGTTTACGTTCTAGCGTATATCATCTTTTTTCTGCCCGATTTAATTAGTAAGCAAAACAGTACCAAACAATTAATTACTTTTTTAAGTGTAGCAGGGCTTGCCTTTATTTCAACCTTTATTCCTTTATTAATTGCCTTTAGCGAAGAGTTCTGGATAATGAATCCCTTTATAGTACAATCTTCATTTCTTGTTCCTACCCATTATATCATGATTTTCATATCCTTTTCCTTGGGCTGTTCCTTACTCGTAAAAAACACAAACGACAAATACTTTTTCAGCGGCATAAGTCTCTTCTTCGCAATTTTAACATATTCCATCTACCACATTTTCAAATATGGCTTTATCGAATCATACATTAACAGTAAAATAGATATTTCATATTTCATTTTCTGTTTACCTTTTTTCACCTTCTATTTATTAAAAAACTCAATTTTAAACAACAAGCAGACACATCAGACAATTTGAGCTTTGGCGCAGACAGCATCAAGTCGAGCACACAACACAGGCTTGTGTCTAAAAGTTTGAAAATTATTCTAAGCGTTTTGCTACTTCAATACAGCTCAATTGCATTATAAATTTTGAACACATAGATTACAAATCATATTGAGCCCTAAAAAGAACGAATAGATGGGTTAAGGCATGAATATCGTAAAAAGCACTTTTTAAATTCACCCAAAGTTTTATATTTTTGCATGAGCAAGTGAGCATTATCCGCAAACTTTGTTGATATTGCATAACGGAAACTTTTATACGGTAAATTATTTTAGGCTATGACAGAAGAAATTGAAATATTGATGGAAATGGCCAAGGACAAGATGGACAAAGCCATCTCCCACCTTGAGCACGAACTTGTAAAAATTAGAGCGGGTAAAGCCAGCCCTGGCATGCTAGAAGGAATCATGGTAAATTATTACGGATCGATGACACCACTTCAACAAGTGGCCAACGTGAACACACCCGATCCAAGAACCATAGCCGTGCAGCCCTGGGAAAAATCGATGATCGAACCTATTGAAAAGGCTATTATGTTGGCCAACTTAGGTTTGAACCCTGAAAACAATGGAGAAATGATTCGCATCAATGTTCCTGCCTTAACGGAAGAGCGTCGTAGAGACCTGGTAAAACAAGTGAAAAAAGAAGCCGAGGATGCAAAAATAAGCTTAAGAAACGTAAGAAAAGAATGTAACGACGAACTTAAAAAGATGCAAAAGGACGGTCTTTCCGAAGATATGGAAAAAGATGCAGAGGCTGATGTTCAAAAGCTGACCGATCAGTATTCAAAGGTAATAGATCAACATATAGACAAGAAGGAAAAGGATATACTTACGATATAACCTCCTTTTATAAAATATCTACAAAGGGTCGGTTATCACTAGCTGACCTTTTTCTACTCATCACTTCCCGGAACATATTTGTTTATCGTACTCAATAAATCCTCGTAACCTATCGGCTTAGCAATATAATCATCGCATCCCGCCACGATAGACTTTTCACGCTCCTCTGACATAGCATAGGCCGTTTGGGCAATAACAGGCACATTAGGGTTTTGCTTCTTGATTGCACGCGTAGCGTCATAACCATCCATTTCCGGCATTTTAATATCCATCAACACCAAATCGATATTATCGATTCGCTTAAAGATATCAACAGCTTCGACTCCCGTACGTGCCCATATTAAACTGGCATTGGAAATGGACAAGGCCACTTCGAGATATCTAAAATTATCTTCCTCATCTTCGGCAATCAAGAAGGTTTTTCCTTCCCAATTGAATATATTGGTATTCTTTTGAGCCTTGTATTTTGCGTTAGCATTATTCACCTTGTGGTACGGTATGGTAAAGTAAAACGTGGTTCCTACTTTCGGTTCCGATTCAATCCATATTTTACCGCCCATTAAGTCAAGCAAGTCTTTTACCAGCGACAAGCCGATACCTGTCCCCCCGTACAACATTTGTCGTCCTGCGGAGAATTTATAAAAACGTTCAAATATTCTATCTTCCTTACCTACAGGCAAACCTATCCCGGTATCCTTTACGTAAAACTGAAGCACTTCCTCATGTTTAAGTTCATACCCGAATTCCACAAAACCACGGTCGGTAAACTTAATACCATTCCCCACCAGATTTGCGAGCACTTGCTTTAGCCTTGCCCCATCGGTTAATATCATCGTATTTTTATCGGAGATACCCTCTTTCAAATACAATTTAATATTCATTTGCCCCCTACGCTGAATATCATTCGAAAAATTATTGTAAACATCCTCTAATACATCGTGCAAACAGATGGTGGTGTTACGTATTTGCAGCTGGCCGCTGTCTATTTTGGAAATATCAATTAGGTCCTCTACAATAGTTAACAGGTTTTTTACATTTAGGTTAATCAGATTTACAAACTCTTCTTTCTCAGGATTGCTTATTTCTTTGTGTGATAACAGATTACTGAAGCCAAGTATGGCGTTCATGGGTGTGCGTATTTCATGCGACATGTTGGATAAAAAAGAATTTTTCAGCACATCCGACTCTTCTGCTTTAACAATAGCACGCATCAACTTTTCACGTTCCTTACTTAAGATGTTCTGATACCTAAGTTCCTTCTCAAAACTAAAGCTCATTCCATTGATAAACGAAACCAAAGGGAATAGAGTAGCGATATTCACAAAAACAAACAGAACACACAAATTAGCATAAATTGCAAGGCTAATCTGTTGCAACAGTTTAACCTCAAAAATATTTGCATAATGCACAAATCCTGCAGCCAAAAACAATGCACAATTAAGAAATATAGAATTGATAGCCCCCTTTCTCCCAAGCATCATGCCTGCCAACATAGAGTACGAAAGCAACAACACAAGACCCAATGAAGCAGGACCGTTTTCAACAAACAAAAATCCTCCCAAGAGATAGACTGATGCCGATATCCAGATCACCCTAATGCGAAAAGGGATCGTTCGCACCACGGCTGCAAAAAGCGAACTTAAGAAAATAACAGTACTGAAAATTGCTGAGGGATAGTTACCGTTTTGCAAAAACGAAACAGTGTAGTATAAATATGCAATTAGCCCTATGGCTATCAGCGCCAGGGTAAAATAGTGGAACACTCTCTCTCTCCAATAGTGAAAACCTCCCCCTGAAGGAACAGTTGTTGGACCCAACTTCCTTTTAACCCAAACATTTATCCGTCGTATGGTTTTACTTCTTTCTTTAGTCATAAAAAAAAAGCAGGGTGTTTAAAACATAACCTGCGCTCTAAAATCTTTCCTCCCCAAATTGAGCTATAAAGGTAGAACTTTCAACTTTATATCAAATTTATATTCATCAAAAATAATCATTTATTTGTACAAAAAAATAACGCTATTAAACTTAACCTTGATCTATATTCAATTGCCCGCCAAACGAATTGAACGATCCTTTGCTACAATTATTCTAAACAATTGATATTCAATACCGAGAATGTCATTTTCGACTTAACGGACAATTATTGCAAATATCAATATTATGCTGATTACTAATCACTTTTTGCCTAAACTCGTTATAACCGTGCGCCTTCCACAGCTCCCCAATGGTTTTCTCTTGTATATTGCCCATTATGTACGTGGCATCCTTATCGAAACAGCATGGCACAAGATCCCCCTCCCAGGTAGCTACAGCAGAACTCCAATGTTTCCAACACTTATTCTTAAATTTTCCTTTAATATCAACAGATCCGTCATTGTTTATCCGGTATCGTGACAAACCCGTTTCCGTTGGTAACATATGTTTCTTCCTTTGCACATTATAAAACTGGGCTTTTTTCACCTCAACCATATCCGCTCCTAACGCCCAAGCCATTCCCTCAAACTCTTTTATTTGATGTTGGTTGTGCCTAAATGCCAGAAATTGCGCCCGAATAATTGGTTTGTCTGATCCCACCTCTTTTTTCGCTTTTACTAAATTTATTATTCCATTTGTAACTTTTGACAATTCGCCGCCTATCCGATATTTTTCATATGCGCTTTGCGTTATGCCATCAAACGAAACCACTAAAACATCCAGGCCACTTTGCACTGTTCTTAACGCTTTTGGGTATGATAAAAACTGCCCGTTCGTGGATGTTTCAACAATCAGTCTCGCTTTTTTAGCCTGTTCCACCAAGGTAAAGAAATCAGGATGCATATACGGCTCCCCTTGAAAGTACAGATTTATATGCCACACCGCTTTCCCCAAATTCCCCAGCATCGTTCGGTATGTACCTACGGTCAGCATACCTTTATGTCTGCTGAGCATCCTCATTCCCGTTGGGCATTCGGGACATTGCAGGTTGCAAATATTAAGCGGCTCTATACTTACAGCCCAAGCTGTACCCCAAATATAAGCCCGTTTTAGTATGGCACTATACACATACGACAATTTCAGTTTAGCTAGGTTTATTAGCCGAACCAAACTCATTGTTCGCAGGTACAGCCATGCCAGGGTGCATGCTACCTTTAGTTTTTTAATTTGTTTCGAGGAGATCAAATACTTGATTAAGGTTAGGTGATAATATTATTTCCGTTCTTCGGTTTTTCCTCCGTGCCTCCGACGTCTTTGCCGAATCAACAGGCACAAACTCACTTCTGCCGGCTGCCGTTATCCGTGATGACTGAATATTTGCGTTTTCGAGCAGTATCCGGGTAACCGAAGTGGCTCTTTTTACACTTAAGTCCCAATTATCCAACAACACGGCACTTTTATAAGGTACATCATCGGTATGTCCTTCCACCAGCACATTTATGTCCGGTTTCTGTTCCAACACGCCCGTAATCTTCTTCAAGGCATCTATTCCTATTGAACTTACCTGGTAACTTCCCGAACCAAACAATAGCTTTTCCTCCATAGAAACGTATACCTTACCGTTTTTGATGTGCACCTCAAGTTCATCGCTACCAAAATCAGTTAAAGCATTGGCCACAGTATTTTTCAAAGCATTCATCATTGAATCTTTTTCGGTAAGGGCGCGCTCCAGTTTAAAAAGACGCTTATTTCTCAACTCCAGTTCCCCTTCCATCGAATTTAATTCAGACGAGGCAGCTTCCAGGTTATGTTGTTTCTCGGCCAATTCTTTTTCTGCATCCAATAAAGCATCTTCTCTTTTTTGCAGTTGCTCATGTAAGGATTGTAAATGCGACAACAGTTCTGCTGATTCAGTTGAGGCATTCTTCATAGATGAATTCTCCAAAAATTCGTTGTATCGTACCAGCAACTCTTTATTCCGATTTTTTAAAGACCAATTTTGTTTAGCCAGTCGTATGGTATCTTTTTCTAACATAGCAACAACCTTTTCCTTTCGCTTCATATCCGCAATAAGCTCGTTGTTATCTACTTCCAAATCCTGAAACGCAGCCTCAAGTCGCCTAAGTTCTTCCTTGTTGTCCATTTCGCTTTGTTGCAACTCTTGAAATTGCTTTAGCGGAACACAAGAAGACAGCCCTAACATGGCTATAATCAGTACTATAAAGTTGATTTTCATGCGCGTTTTATTTTTGCCTTATTTCTTTGGTTCAAATATGACCATAATTTTTGAAAGATTAAAAATCCTTGATTGATGAGCGCATCGAAATCTATTAATAAAGGTTCATGCAAAATGCAAGCATTCGACATGTATTAATTCACCCCAAAGTATTATATTTGTGGCCAACAAATTTTTACCCAATAACAGAGATTGAAACCGGCATGGCCGCCTGTTTACCAAAAGCAGGGAGCAAATAATCACGCAGCATAAACACGCAATAAAACGTTGAGCCGATTATCTGGATATTACAAATAGATGCGAATGAAAAAAGGGAACAGCAAGCTTCAGCAGATTAATACCCCTGATGATTTGAAGAAATTCAGCGAAAAAGATCTCGGCCAAATCTGTGTTGAGTTAAGGGATTATATTATTGATGCTGTCTCTTGTAACCCGGGTCACTTTGGTGCCAGCCTGGGGGTGGTCGAACTGACGGTTGCGTTACATTACGTTTTTAATACACCTTTTGATAAAATAATATGGGATGTTGGTCATCAAGCATATGGGCACAAAATTCTCACTGCTCGCAAAGACCGTTTTCATACCAATAGAAAATACAAAGGCTTAAGTGGATTTCCGAACATTACAGAGAGCGAATACGATGCTTTTGGGGTTGGCCACTCTTCTACATCTATATCCGCGGCTCTTGGGATGGCCATTGCTGCACAAAGAAACAACGAAAAAGACAAACAAGTAGTAGCTGTTATTGGCGACGGCAGTATGACCGCAGGTCAGGCCTTTGAAGGCCTGAACAACTTAAGCAGTTTTAAGTCAAACATGTTGATTATTTTGAATGATAACAACATGGCTATTGACCCGAACACGGGAGGCTTAAGTGATTATTTAGTGGATATTTCCACCTCTCACACCTACAATAAAATAAGGCAGGAAGTAATCAGGGGGCTCGAAAAGCTGAAGATTACCGGTCCAAATTCCAGGGATAAAATTGTTGCCATCAATAATAGTATTAAATCTTTATTGACCAAGCAAACCAATATTTTCGAAGGCTTAAATATTCGGTATTTCGGTCCTGTTGACGGGCATGACATCAACCATCTGGTAAAAGTTTTACAGGATCTAAAAAACATTCCGGGCCCCAAGGTTTTGCATTGCAAGACAATAAAAGGAAAAGGTTTTAAACTAGCTGAAGAAAACCAAACAGCATGGCATGCAACAGGTGCCAAGTTTGATAAAAATACCGGTGCAAGATTAGACAGCGCTCCTACAAAGCCCAAGCCTCCCAGATACCAGGAAGTTTTTGGGCATACGATTGTGGAGTTGGCCGAAAAAAACGAAAAAATCGTGGGTATCACTCCCGCTATGCCCTCCGGATGTTCTTTAAACATCATGATGAAGAAAATGCCCGACAGAGCTTTTGACGTGGGTATTGCAGAGCAACATGCGGTCACTTTTTCTGCCGGCCTTGCTATAGAAGGAATGGTTCCGTTTTGCAACATATATTCGTCGTTTATGCAAAGGGCCTACGACCAGGTGATACACGACGTTGCCCTGCAAAACCTAAATGTGGTTTTTTGTCTGGATAGAGGGGGACTTGTTGGCGCCGATGGGGCAACCCATCACGGTGTGTACGACCTGGCCTTTTTCCGACCCGTTCCTAACCTGGTTATTTCTTCCCCCCGAAACGAAGAAGAATTGCGTAACCTCATGTTCACAGCCCAATTGCCCGATATGGGACCATTTGCCATCCGTTACCCCAGAGGCATTGGCACAACTACCGAATGGGAAACTCCCTTTAAAAAGATTGAGATTGGTACAGGCGAAAAATTAAAAGACGGCGAAGATGTGGCCTTCCTCACCATTGGACCATTGGCCAATAAAGCATTGCAGGCTTGCTTGAAGCTGGATACGGAAGGTATTTCCGCCGGATTATACGACCTTAGATTTGCCAAACCTTTGGACGAGGATCTCCTGCACGAAGTGTTTAATAAATTTAAAAAAGTAATAACTGTTGAAGATGGAACGATTATTGGAGGTATAGGTAGCGCTGTAATTGACTTCATGGTTGAAAACGGATATTCGGCACAAGTTAAAAAACTAGGTGTTCCCGATAGGTTTGTTGAGCATGGAACACAAACAGAATTACAGCATGAATGCGGTTTTGACAAACAAGGAATGATAGAAACCGCAAAAAGCATGTTTCAATAACTGTAATTTCAACAATGTACCAACTATATAAACACGGCTTACTGCTTATCTCAATATTCATATTCACCACTTCTTTTTCCCAAAAAATAAAAGTATTTGATTCGGAAACACACATGCCGATTCCAAATGTTATTGTTTTTGACGAATCGGAAAGCATCATTGCCGGAACCAACGATAACGGCCTAGTCAATATCTCCATTTTCGAAGAAGATGCCGCCCTCTGGTTCAAACACCCTGCTTACGAACTGTTTTTTCTTTCCAGAAAGAACCCACTGCCCCAAGCCATATCACTCTGTCCCAAAGTGTTTACACTGGACGAATTTGTTGTTTCCGCATCGCGAACGCGAGAAAACAAAAAAAATATACCCTATTTTTTAGAGACGATCAAACCGCGCTCTATCGAATTTAATAACGCACCAACAGGAGCCGATATTTTAACCGGAAGTGGTTATGTTGCGGTTCAGAAAAGCCAGGGCGGCGGTGGCAGCCCTATTTTGCGCGGGTTTGAAGCCAACCGCGTATTGTTGGTGATGGATGGCGTTAGGATGAACAATGCCATTTACAGAAGCGGCCACCTACAGAACAGCATCACGATAGATCCGAATATACTTGACAAAACGGAAATACTTTTTGGGCCTTCGTCGGTGATGTACGGTAGCGATGCCCTGGGGGGTGTTGTCAGTTACTTTAGCAAAGATCCTGTTCTTTCAAATGATTCCATGGCAGTTATGGCTATTGAGTCTTCGATTCAAAGCATGAGCGCCTCCAGTTCCAACAAGGTAAACATTAACGTAAATGCCGGATTTAAACATTGGGCCTCACTTACCAGTTTTACCTACAGCGACTTCGGCAATATAAAAATGGGAGAAAACCGGGCAAGTAATGTTCCGGAAGATTGGGGTAAAGTTTTTCATTATGCAAAAAGAATAAATGGAAAGGATAGCATGATGGTGAATGCTGATCCTTACACACAACCCAATACCGGATATCAACAATACGACTTGTTGCAGAAATTTAAGTTTACCCCATCGCACAAGCACTCATTGCTATTTAACTTTCAGTATTCAACAACATCAAACATAAACCGTTTCGATGCGCTAAACGATTATAAGGATGATTTGCTCAAGTATGCGCAGTATTATTATGGTCCGCAAGAAAGACTATTTGCTTCGGTCAACAGCCGTTACAAAAAAGAAACCAAGTTGTTTTCATCCGTAAATACTATTGTAGCCTACCAAAACATAAAAGAATCGAGATTTAGTAGAAAGTTCAACAGCGATAATAAACTATCTCAAGAAGAATATTTGGATATTTACAGCTTAAATTTGGATTTGGCCAAAGAATTCAACCCATCATCCAAAATTAACTATGGAATAGAAATCCTTTATAATGACATGGCTTCTCACGGAAAATATACAAACATAGAAACCAGAGAATTATCAACTGCTACAAGCAGGTATCCCAATGGCGGAAGTTTTTTTCAGGCTTATTCCGCATACTTTAATTACCATACAAAGTTTAACAAAAGGTTCAGCGCAAACTTCGGGGCGCGTTTTGGATATTTCCGTTTTAACTCAAAGTTTATGGAGGATGAATTGTTTAAACCAATCGTAACCGACTTGATTATGAGCAACAAAGCCCCATCGGCTAGCGTTGGTCTCGTATACATACCTGCAGATACCTGGAAGTTTTCAAGCGTTTTATCTTCAGGCTACCGTGTCCCCAACGTAGATGACTACGGAAAGATCAGGGCTAAAAATGATGAGATCAGTATGCCTAATCCTTTCCTGAAACCCGAATATGCATTTAACGCTGAATTATCAGCCACAAAAAGCTTTTACAACGAAAACCTACTTATCAATATTACCCTGTACAATACTTGGTTGCACGATGCCATTGTCCGCGAATATTATACCTATCAAGGAAGTGATTCCATAGAATATGATGGCGATACGTACCGCATGTACATAAACAGCAATCAGCAAAAAGCAATCGTAAAAGGGCTCTCTGCCGGAATGCATGCCCAACCGTTTCATAACTTATCCGTTAATGCCACTATCAATTACACGCACGGGCAGGTGAGCTATACCAATGAACCCATGGGGCACATTACGCCCGTATTTGGTAAAGCAGCCGTCAATTACAGACACAAAGAATTCAGAGTGGAGTTTTATATGAATTATCAGGGCGAAAAAAAATATGAAGATATGTCGCCGTATGGAGAAGATAACGAAGACGAGGGAACAGAAGATGGCTTTCCCGCCTGGCAAACCTACAATATGGCTATACAATATCAGTTATTTAACACCCTTACCCTTCAGGCTTCGGTTGAAAACATCCTGGACAGACACTACAAGACTTTTGCTTCAGGCATTAGTGCTCCCGGCAGAAACTTGATCCTGTCGTTGACGGGAAGGTTTTAAAACAGCCAGCAGTTCCCCGTTGACAGTAGCAAAGCCATATAAATTGACCATCGGTTTTTGCGGGTTAAAACTGACCTTTATCTTAGAATAACTCCTTTTCTCTTTATATTTTAGCATCCTAAAACAACTTTTACATGAAGAAAACAATCATATCCGTTCTTTTATTGTCGGTCTGGGGTCTGAAAGCCCAGAACATCACTACCGATATGTTGCGGTCCTTTGACCAGGAAGTAGGACATACTGCTACAGACAAAGCTTTAATTAATGCCATTACAGGTTCCGACCTAAAAACCCTGGCTTTAAACCGAAATAATATTGCCACCAACGACCATGCCTTTAAATATAAAGTGGATGTGAATGGTATTACCAACCAAAAAAGCTCGGGCCGCTGCTGGATGTTTACCAGCTTAAACATTTTACGCCCTAAAGTAATGGAGAAATATAATTTGTCGAGCTTTGAGTTTTCGACCAACTACCTTTATTTCTATGATTTATTGGAAAAATCGAATTTGTTTTACGAGCAGGTTATATTGACTCGCAAAATAAAAATGAACGAGGACATTGGTCCTTATGTAGCTAAAATGGGTAAAAAGGAAAGTGGTCAAACGGTTACTTACCTTTTCAAGAACCCGATTGGTGACGGTGGCGTATGGAACAGCTTTGTAAACCTGGCCGAAAAATATGGCGTAGTGCCCAAAAAAGTCATGCCCGAAACTTTCCATAGCGAAAAAACATCGGATTTGAACAAACTTTTGCGCAGAAAGCTCAGAGAAGATGGCTTGAGGCTACGCGAGGCTGATAACGACAAAGCTGCCAGAGAGTTAAAACAGGACATGCTAAAAAACATCTATCGAATCCTCACGCTTACATTGGGTCAGCCGCCTAAATCATTCGATTGGCGCTATACCGATAAAGAAGGCAATCTTAGTGAGAATAAGAATTACACGCCCGTTGAATTTTACAACGAAGTTGTAGGTGTTGAGCTCGACGATTATATCATGCTAATGAACGACCCTTCCCGCCCTTATTATATCCATTACGAAATTTCGTACGACCGTAATGTAATGGAAGGAAGAAACTGGAAATACGTCAACCTCCCGGCAGAAGAGGTAAAGAAGATTGCCCTGGCATCCATAAAAGCCAATGAAGCCTTATATGCTTCCTGCGATGTGGGCAAGCAACTCAACAACAAAGAAGGACTTTGCGCTCTGGACAATTATCAATACGGACAATTATTAGGTGTTACATTTGGGATGGACAAAAAAGAACGTATCATGACTGGCGAAAGTGGCTCGTCGCACGGTATGGCCTTAATAGCGGTTGATGTTGATAAAAACGAAGAAACCACCATGTGGCAATTCGAAAACAGCTGGGGAACAGAAGCCGGACATAACGGTTACCTGACCTTTACTGATGATTGGTTTACAGAATACATGTTCAGGGTTGTTCCGCATAAAAAGTTTATTAGTGAGGATATCTTAAAAATATTAGATACCGAAGCAACTTTATTGCCACCTTGGGATCCAATGTTTCAAATGGATGAATAATTTCACCGTCGTATTATAACGCTCAGCACTCGCTTTATTAAGGTCACAGAATACATCGAATTGGCTTTAGCTATGATTACCTTAGGCTAAAATAGTCTGTACTTTTCAAATCATGGCTAAAGCCCAATCTCATATTCCCTCAACAGGCCGTATCAAAAGCATTTTACTTTAAAGAAAACTTACAAATCGTAAGCTATCAACTTATTCACCTCCATCTCCATTTTTTTGACATTGAACTCTACTCCAACTGCTCCAAAGCTTATGGGATTACTTGTTCACACAACTGAGGAAAGCTATTGCCTCGGGATGAAAGGCCTGTCCGCCGGGCAGATAGTGTAGACCCCTTAGCCCTAATTCCTACGAACCGTTATTTGATTTAAACCCGCAATATACATTAGAAATCCTTTTACGCAATTAAACTACTCAAAGCAAGGTGTTTCACTGAGTTGCTTCAATTCACCAGAGCGGTGCTCCCGAAAGTAATCGTGACAAGTTATGCTTCGTTTCAGCAACCCCTTGTTTTATGGTATTTTTAATGCTGATTACATACCTTTAATAAATAATCCGGGTTTAATTATTTTTTCAACAAAAAAGAAATCCCTTTTACCGAAGTATTCGGCATAATTAATCCATCGTTGGTATCTCCGGACAAAATATTGAATTTGTTCATTATGTTTATTACCTATAAAAAAAGAGCTACTACTCTGAAATATTGTTGTTTATCAGCAAATACGTCTGGTTTCGTCTCTAACACTCCTTAACAAACGATAAAAACTTCCTGTGTTTTTTAACATAGGGGTGGACAAATATTGACAAATTGTTAAAACAAAGGCTTAATGTTAACTACTGTTTGTAATGTTAACACAATGTTATCCGAATCTTTATTTTTCGTTAGATACCCCCTTTTTTAGAACCATCTCTTAAATATATTTAAAATGAAACGTTCAACACCCCCTATTTTTGCAATCACCTCAAAAGAAGTACATACTTTTACAATGTCAACAAGAAACAACATTGACACATGTATTAATTAATTAAAACCAAAAAGTATGAAAACAACAAAAATGATGAAAAGATGGGTATTGGGAGTGATGCTTGTCTTTGTAACCACAGCAACATTTGCAGGAGAAGGCGGTAAAGCTGCCGGAAACGTATCGATCCTTCCTTATTTGGATACAGACTATTCGATTGTTTCGTTATCGAACCAAGCCGACAAAGCTGCCATTTTTAGTATTAAAGATGCAGAAGGTGAAACAGTATACAAAGAGTGGGTAAACAAAGCAGGCTTTGCTCAAAAGATTCTTGATTTTTCTAACCTGGAAGATGGCAAGTACACCGCGATATTAAAAGCCAGAGGTTCAGAAGAAATTTCCGAGACTTTTTCTATAGAAAACCACAAATTGGTAAGCCAAAAAGAGGAAATAGTTTCGGAAGAAGAGCTAAGAGCTTTCTTTAACCTGGTTGACAACACGCTTTTCGTAAGTCACATTTCTTTTGGAAGCAACACATTTGGTATCTCGATTTCAGATGCTCTTGGTGACGAAGTTTTTGAAAAGGGATTTGACGGAAATTCAACTTATTCCGGTAAGTTTGATATTTCAGCATTACCAAATGGTGAGTATAAAGTAAGTATTAACTCAGGGAATAAAGAGTACAGTTATGCTTTCAGAAAATAGTGACCAGAACGACCCAGGCGAACTTGTACTTTCGCCGAGCACCTCATTTTATAAATGTGTATCTCAAATGTTTTAGAGATACACATTTTTTTTTGTCTGAGATTTTTAGGCCAAACTCCACCTAATATGTTTAACCCGCAATATGCATTAGAAATTCTATTACACATTGAAATTACTTTAAAACAAGACCCTTCGTTGCATCACTTCAACTCACCAGAACGATGCTCCCGAAAGTAATCGGGACAAGTGATGCCTCGTTTCAGTAATGCCTTGTTTTATGGTACTTGCAATGCTCATGACGAACCCCCAATACATAATCCGGGTTTAACTATTGCATCCCTAACAATTTGGCGCCGCTCAATATTTAGCACGAAAAAAACATGGCCACGTTTCGAAGTATATTTTATGTACCTGGAAGTTTTCCTTTTAATGACTAATGAACTCCGGCTGATGCTCAAGATCTACCCCTGTGCCTCTACCAAAAACTGATCCATCAGGGCAAGTAGCTCATCTTTTTCGGCAGGTTTGGCAATACAGGCGTCAAAACCGCTCTCTGACACATGTAAATCCTGACCATTAATCGCATCTGAAGTATGTGCGATTACAGGTATATTTTTATTCAGGCGCTTGATAATTTTAACCAATTCATATCCATCTGAATCGGGGAAAGACATATCCATTAATACCAGATGAATATCGGTACGGTTCATTAACAATTTACTTGCTCCGGCAGCCGTCCTTGCAGACACTAAAGTAATTCCAGTTTTTTCGATATACTTGCGCATTTGCAAATGAGCACTGCTGTTCTGATCCACCAGCAGCATCATTTTATTCGTCCAGCTATAATTTTTTCGCAATATCGGGCTCAGTATATGCTTGGTCAATGTGGCTTTAGTTTTATCCGCTATATCAAAACCCATTGGATGCGTAAAATAAAATTCGGAACCTTTTGCTTTCTCAGAAATCAAACCTATTTCTCCGCCAAGCGCGCTGATCAGTTTCTCACAAATGGCCAATCCAATGCCTGTTCCACGATACAATCTATCCGCATCTTCCTCATGTCCTTTACGGAAAGGCTGGAAGATAATTTTTTGTTTTGCCTCAGATATTCCGATACCGGTATCTTTTACATAAATCCTAACCCTATTGTTTTCAATGGCAAACCCAAACTCAATAAAACCTTTTATGGTGAATTTCATGGCATTGCCCAACAAATTTACCAGTATTTGCCGCAAACGTATAGAGTCCGTCATTATTTTTACCCTGGCCTCTTCCGGTTTAGAGTAGTATAATTTCACCCGCCCCTTATGCTCTACTTCAACCCTCGGCACAAAGTCATCATAGATACTTTGCAACAAATCATCGAGTATTACATTATCTTTAACAACGGAGATTTTACCCCTTTCGATTTTGGCCACATCAATAATATTGTTGATCAGGTTCATTAAGCTATCCGAGTTTTTATGGATCACATCCACATACTCATCTACTTCATTGGGTTTTATGTGACTTCCTCGCAACAAAGAGGAAAACCCTACAATGGCATTTAGAGGAGTACGCAACTCATGACTAATATTGGCCAGAAATTCCGATTTGAGCTTATCCGACTCTTCGGCCTTTTCCTTGGCCAAGACCAGCTGTTTCTCTGTATTTTTATGGGTGGCCAGGTTACGACCAACGGCCAAAACCGTTTCTATTGTTCCGTTTTCATTCGTCTCCGGGGTGAGTCTCCAATCTACATATAACTCCTTCACCGCATGGCCAAAGCCGTGTTCCAAAGACACAGTTTCGCCAACTGCAAACACATCTTTGATCTTGGCGAGCCACGCCTCCATAACCACCTCATCAAGCACCTCGAGGTTTTGCAGAGTATTGCCTAAAACATTATCGGCATTCGAAACATTAAACCTATTGATGAATGCCTGGTTGAAGAATTTAATTTCGCCGGCTTCGTTCAAACGCAGTATAATATCCGGCGAATTTTGGGCCAGCGTGCGGAATTTTCTCTCACTATCGCTTAGTGCCTTTTCATTTTTCTTTCGGTTTGATATATCATGAACCGTAAAATAACAATACGATTGATTATCCATATAAATTAAAGTGCCCGCCAACTCCACCTCAACCTCAGCTCCGGCCTTTGTGCACATGACCAGATCGCCTTTATATCCCTCGCCAACACCAATCGCATGAACGGCCTCCTCAAAGGCTTTTAAAGACTTTTTATGAACAATATCGCTAGCGGACAATAAGGCCAACTCATCAAAATCCCGCTCTACAATAGAACAAGTAGCTTTGTTCACATAGCGGATAGCGTGGTTGACATCAATAATCAGTGCCCCGTCAAATGAAGACTCCGTTATTGTTTTGTATCGCTCATTACTGGTTTTTATTTTTTCCTGCTCTTGATAAGCCTCTGTAATATCCTGTGCATATATGAGGTAACTTTCCTCATTTCCGTCCACACCTTTGAAACCATAGATGCTAAAGCGTTTTTTATCTCCGTTTTTACAAGGTAGCTCAATCTCATCCTTTTTATATCCTGCGCTATTGATACCTTGATAAAAACCTTTTATTTTATCTTCAAGCTCACGACTACTTCCATAAAACTCCGTGGTATTTCTACCTACAATCTCTCGCTCCGAATATCCTGACAACTCGGTAACCTGCTTGTTAACAAACTTAATTTTACCTTTCTCAACAATCAATACAGCCAATGGGGAATCATCAAGCACTTTCTCCAAAAGAATTTCCTTGATAACAAGGTCACGGTTTTGTTCCAACAATTCAGAATAACGATCATTATGCTCCAGCTCTCTATTGGTATTACCCATAATATCGGATAAGGTAATTGCAATTGAGTCCCAAAACTGAATCAATTCTTGCGAAATATAGTGGGTATAATTGGTAAATTCTCCAATTAGCCAACCTCCAAATTCACTTTGCAAAACAACCCTGTTGATTAATAAAAACGAAGTCCCCTGTACCAGGTCAATCCCGGCAGATTTTATGGTTTTAGCATCAAAATATCGACCTGTGTTTTCCTCGCAATTTAAATCCAGCTTTTCAAGATCCTGATTTGAGAGCAGCTCTTCCTCGTGCTCTGCCGTTTGGGTCCACGACAGTTCGTGCCCATTTGAAAAACTTGATTTGTCCACAAAGTAAACACTTCTCAGACCTAACTCGATACCAATTGTTTTTAAAGCTTCGTTAAGGGATTTCTTCGTACGCTTGCCTCTCTTAATCTTATGTAGAATCTGATTTCGGAGCGTGTTTAAATACCAAAGCCTGGCAGCATTGCTTTTATGCCATAAAGCATCGATCCGGGCAGCCATCAACGAAACTTCCCGTTCTATCTCCTTCACTTCAAAATGGTACCACTCCCTTTTAAAAGCACATGATTCCATTACCAGCATCGCTTTTTTATACTGCGAAAAATTAACCGGAACAATCAGTAGCGACTGAACCCCGAATATTTCAAACTTATCGGTAAGCGACCTGCTTATTTCATCTTTAAATTCGGAACTGGCAAAGCAATTCCCTATGTTGGTGTTGGTAAGAGGATTTTCTTCCGAGGCAATGGTTAAGTCAGCGGGGTGGTACTCTTGCACACTGCTATTAACCCATTGTTTTTGCGCCACATAAGCGTCCTGCCCTTCGTTGTAAGCAAAAACAGAAACACGATCAACACTGTAGTTGTTGCCCAGGACTCGTAGACACGATGACATAGCGATATCAAAATCACTTGCATCAGTAAGTATTTTTTCAATTTGATTTGAAACCAACGACGCAACATCCTCACTTCCCTCCTTTTTGGAGGACACATACCTATTAAGCATACTTTTCAGATGCCTGTTCTCCGCCTCTAACGACTGAAGCCCGGATGTATTCTCCAAACTATCGCTTGCCATTCTTTTTCACTACCAATTTTAAATAATGACTATACCTGGTATCTTTCACAAATAATATGCTATGCACGAGATACATCTTCCCCGATTTCAAAAATACATATATATGTTTTTAGGAAAAATGTTTTAAACTTAATATTATCAACATATCATAAACACACCATTACCAAAATTGGAAATTATGTATTAAACTTTTTCAACCTATTGGAATTATAGACGGCATACACAGCCACAACAAACACAGTCACAACGGTATAATACACAAAATCAGGCACCGGAACCGGGTCTCCTTTAGCATAGGAATGCATTCCTGCCAGATAGTAATTAACACCTAAATAAGTCATTATTACAGAAAAGAACCCAATAACAGACACTACATTAAAGGCCACCACACTTTTTAACCCTGGAATAAAACGCATATGTAAAATAAAAGCGTAAATCATAACCGTAACCAGCGACCATGTTTCTTTGGGGTCCCACCCCCAATATCTACCCCAAGACTCATTCGCCCATACGCCACCTAAGAAGGCTCCAATGGTTATCATGTACAAGCCAATAGTTAGCGACATTTCCATTATACTGCTTAACTCAACAATAGAGAGGTCTAATTTCTTTTCGTTGGAATCCTTTTTAAGTCCAATCAATATTAAATTAAAAAAGCCCATCAATGCACTTAAACCCAAAAAGCCATAACTGGCCACGATAACTGCAACATGAATGGTTAACCAATACGATTTAAGCACGGGCACCAAATTGGTAATTTCAGGATTCATCCAGCTCAAGTGAGCCACCATCAATACAATTCCGGCAAATACCCCGGCCACGGAAAGGGCTATAGGCGACTTTTTGCTAAAAACAAGTCCGGCCAAGTGGATAGACCAACCAATAAACAACATAGATTCGTAACCGTTACTCCAGGGGGCATGGCCTGAAATATACCAACGCAAAGCCATCCCTGCCGTATAAACCACGAAAAACAAACCCAACAAAGCCACACCTCCGCGATTCACATATTTGGGTGATTTTTTGGGTAAAAACAAATAGACAAACTGAAAGATAAGCAGTAAAAAACCCAACACAAACAAAACGGGAGCCATCAATAAAAATATATTTGTGTTGTTATACATAATCTCTAATTTACGAACTCCATCGGAAGGTAATATTTCGTTACCGAACTTAGCCTGAAACTTAGAAACAGCATCCAGATATGTACCGGCTTGCTCGTAATTCCCTTCTTTTAACGCTTGCAGATATACCGAAAACACATTCTTAACGAATAGACTATCGCCTTCGTTTAAGGAAGACACATTTTCCCCCGGCCTTAACCACGTGGCATTTACATCTCCCGGTATGGGAAACATCTTTAACAATTGCCCCGATTGCACCAGGTAGAAAACATTTACTTGTTCATCCACCTTAATTACTTCGTTTTGGAATTTAGTGCGATAGGCCGGCTTTGTCCGGTAGGCTTCTTCTACCTGATTATGCAATTTATAATTTCCCGTCGCCCCGAAAAAATCGGAAAAAGAAGCTTTCTTTCCTGTATTGCCCACAATCCCTTTCATGGGTTGCTTTTTTACGGTAATGAGAGGAACATTTTTCCATGCTTCGGTATTGCTTAAAATACTCAACACCACTCTATCGGCAGAATACCCTTTAAAACTGTTATGCTTTACCAGTTTTCTTAATACTTCGCCATTCATAGAGTTCATTGGCTTAATGCGTCCACCATTATCCTGCACCCAGAGTTTCCCAAATTGCTCCGCCTGCTGTTGCGTAACATTAATATATGCATCAATATCCTGCGCTTGCATCCCGGTCGAAAGTCCAACAACTAAAGCAAATGACAAGGCCTTTTTCTGCTTTCCTATCTCAGCAATCTGCCTGCCCAATTGACGGAATCTGCTTTTTGAAGTTATCAGGGATAAGATCATAGAAAGGGTCATCAGAAAATACCCCAAATAGGTGATCAGCGTCCCCCACAAATCATTATTTACCGACAGCACCGTACCTAACTCATCGGTATCGTAAGATGACTGATAAAAACGATATCCCTTATAATTTAGAATGTTGTTCATGAAGATCCGGAAATCTTTCACCACTCCATTCCTTTGGTCTTCCAACGTTACCTCACTTGCAAACGAAGAAGGACTTTCCGATCCCGGATATCTTTCCAATTGAAAATCGTTTAGCTTTATTTTAAATGGCGCGGTTAATATCTTCGATCCGTACCTGAGAGTTATTGTAACATCCCCTATTTCAACCGTTTTATCTTCCCCCACTAAATCGCCACGTCCTTGCAAGGTCACCTCCTTTTGCCATCCGTCCGCATCGACGCGTACGACTACAGCTTCCAAACCACTGCCTTGCTCTCCTTCTTTGGCAGGTACGGCGTTCAACACTGCACTGTCCATGTAGTTGGTCTGAACCATAAAAAAACTCCCCGTTCCATATAACACATTGGAATAAAACGGTTTCGGCTCCGACAAATCCACTTCTGTTTTCTCTTGAGTCCCCATATTGGTGATAAACACATTATGTTTGGCCGTAAAATACAACTGATCATCGCTTGGGTAGATATTAAAATCACACTCCACTTCGGTATCAAAACCTATGGAATACTGCCCCACTTGTATATGTTCGCCTTTAAATAGGGTTAGGTTATTTCTTCCCCCCCCCGCCGAAACCACCATAGACAGCATGGGTCTGCCATTGGGATCCTCTACAGGAACCAGATTCGTGTTTTTTATGAACGAAACACTTTGTAGCTTTACTCGACTCCCGTCTATACTCACCGTTTCCTTAAAATAATCTTCACTTTTTTCCGACATCAACACAGCCTGTTCAAAGCTGACTTCATTTCCTCCCTTTTCTACCGTTCCTGAAATATAGTTTTTCGACGATCGAAATTGGTTGGTAGCCTGTCCTTCTCGAATATGCATCATCCCTTCATAACCGATATACCGAGTGAGTGCGGCCCCAATAACGATTATCAGAAACGACATATGAAATAAGAGAATCGGCAGCTTCCCCTTTGTCCATAAAAATGGCTTGGCCAGATTTAGCAACATATTAATACCCAACAATACAAATATCCCTTCAAACCACCAGGCATCATAATACAGGGCTTTAGCGGCATTGGTTCCAAAGTCATTTTCAACAAATGTAGCTACCCCCATGGAGGCTGCCAATACTAAAAACAAGGTACCCATTAAATACGGCGCGGACAAAAACGCAACTATCTTCTTCATAATATGTTCGTTACACAAAAACCAATACAACTTGGCTTTCCCAATTATATTTAAATATTAAATTATGTGAATGTAATAATTATTTACTATGTTTTCGAAACTATCATTTATATTTGCGCCCGAATAAAAAAGCAAAACGAATTTTATCCACCACTGCAATCACAAATCTTTTTCATATTGGGTTAATGCGGTTACACAACTACATAACCCAGTGGAATTACTTGCGTATACAACATATATAATTAAATATTGTTTTTTAGCAACAAAAACACAGCAAAAACAGAAATCCTATAATCACGATGAAGAAATTAATTTTAAGCCTTTTGGCCTTTGGTTCATTATTGACCAACGCCCAGGAAACCGAAAAAAAAATCACCGTAAAAACATATGGCTTTATTGGCTTTGACGCCTTTGTTGACTCGCGTGCCAGCCTAAACGTGCGAGGGTCGGGTTTGATTTACCCTTTGGGCCCCGAAATGGACGACAATGGTAATGATATTAACAACCGGTCGAAATTCGATTTTACCGCAAGTATTACCCGTATTGGCTTTGCCATAAAAGGCCCGGATGCTTTTGGCGCTGCAACCTCCGCAAAAATCGAAGCCGACTTTGCAGGAACCTCTGGTAATAACAGGGATTTCGCAGTACGCCTTAGACAAGCATTTTTCAATTTAGATTGGGGAAAATCATCTCTGTTGGCCGGACAAACCTGGCATCCTATGTTCATTCCGGAAAACTTCCCGGCTACAGTAAACTTTGTGGTAGGCGTTCCTTTTCACCCGTTAAGCCGTGCTCCTCAGTTGCGATATACAGTTAAACCCGCAGATAATTTTTCGATTGCGTTATTTGCCCTATCCCAAGGTGATTTTATCAACAAAGGTATCATAGAACAAGTTGAAATGTCGGACTTTCCGGAACTTACTGCTCAATTAAAATACGGTTCCACAAAGGATTTCTGGATAGGGGCTACATTAGGCATCAAACAGGTTCAGCCAACCCCATTAAATGACAATATGGTAGTTACCAAGAACAAACTCACCTCCATGCATGGTAACCTCTCATTAAGATACACCACTTCCGCGGTAACTTTTAAGGCAGAGGGGGTGTATGGTGGTAACATGACCAACATGGTTATGATAGGTGGACTGGCACGAAAAACCAGGAATGGGAATCCGGTTAATGCGGAATATGAGGCTATCAGGACATCCTCCATTTGGACCGACATCCATACCAACGGCAAGAATGTTCAGTTCGGGGTATTCGCGGCAATTTCCAACAACCATGGAACGGAAGGCGAATCCGTAATCTACAAGGCTGACACTGATCCCTCAACTCCCGGATATGAAATTGACGAATCAATTTACACATTGGGTGGCAATATTGAAAAACTTTACATTATTTCCCCAAGAATTACCTTTACTTCCGGTCCGTTAAAACTAGGACTGGAAATCAACCGTACAGTAGCATCTTACGGCAGCGGATACAATGAAAAATCAAAGCCTATCAACACAAAAGATTATGGCAACACACGTTTGGTGCTAGGTTTTAGGTACTATTTTTAAAAGCTCGACAAAAAATATAATTTTGAAGCCTGTAAGAAAATCTTGCGGGCTTTTTATTTATACACAAATCATGAAAAAAACATTTGGCATTACAGCTGCGCTATTTATCGTACTTGGATTTGGAATGATTCATGGCTCGTATAAAAATGCGGAGATATTTGGAGGAAGTTTAATTGGGCTGGGAAGTCTGACACTAATGTATCTATTATACGCTTCGGGCAAGAATAAAAATAAGGGTTAATACCGATCAGCATATACTTAAACCTCAAACATTACATAAAGCAAATTTTTAATGTTTGAGAATTTAAGATTTTAAATCTTATCAGAATGTATTCAAAAGAGGAAGAGAAAGAGCTTAAATTAGCGTTTTGGCGCAAACTTGGAAACCGCACCAGAAAAATTCCGGGCCAACGAGGGAAAGTGAAAACATGGATTGGCGACCGAACCAACATTAAAGGTGTAGACCTCAGGTTTGATGTGGGCAGAAAGAAGATTGCTGTTGCCTTGGAAATAAATGTAAAGTACGAAACCAGAAGGTTGGCTTTGTACGAAAAACTGGAGGCCACAAAAAAAATTTTCGAAAATGAATTCGGCGAAGAACTTATTTGGGATTTTGCCTACGAAAAAGAATATGGAGAAGAGGTATGCCGGGTTTACAAAGAAATGGATGGGGATTACCTGGCGCAGGAGCAATGGCCTGCCATCTTTAGTTTTATGATAGACAAAATGCTCAGAATGGAAAAAGCTTTTCTGGAAGTAAAGGATTTTTTAAAGTATGATGAACTGGGACAGTGATTCAGTTTTCAGGCTTCAGTACAATGGTTTCAGTCAGCAGTCTCCGGCCATCGGCCTATTTTCTTGGCTGGAGACCACGGACTGCCGACTGTTAACTGTTACGCTGAATTCCTGCTGGCATTGATATTACCGAACATGGCACGGATGACCATTTTTTCATATACCTCAACCGGAACGTTTCCGTTTCCCGCCTTGGCATCCTGAATTTTCATCAAGGCATATTGCTGAATCAACAACAAGGGCAACACAACTCGCTCCCTTAGCCTAATGCTCATTTTGCTTCGTGGATTATCGGTAAGAAGCTCAGGTAAACCGGAAACTTTCAACAACATTTCCTTAGTCAGCTCATACTCTTTATACAACATCTTCCAGAACTCGCCAAAACGCTCATTCTTTTCGAGATAACGGGTCAGTTCAAAGTTGGTTTTGCTCATACTCTGCATACTATTGGACAGCAAAGTCTTAAAAAAGATAGAATCATTATATAAATCTATACAGGCCTGCAGGTTTCCTTTTTCTTCTTGTTCCTTTAAGGCAGTGCCTAAACCATAAAATCCGGGAACGTTTTGTTTTAGCTGGCTCCAGGCACCTACAAAAGGAATGGCTCGTAAATCTTCGAAATTGATTTTATCCCCGCCTCCTCGCTTGCTCGGTCGACTTCCAATATTGGCTTTGCCATAATATTTTAAAGTACTGATTTCTTCCAAATAAGGAACAAACAAAGGATGCTCTTTTAACGACAAGTACTTTTGATAACTGCTTTCCGCCATTTCTTCAATAAAATCGTGTTGCGTTTCCTGCAATTGGTTTTGTGGCTTGCTAAACAACTTATTGGACAGGCCTGCCGACAACAGGTATCCCATATTATGAACAGCAGCTTCTTCTATACCATAGTGCGAACTAATGGTTTGTCCTTGCACAGTCATCTGAATCTGACGGCTATCGATATTTTTACCCATGGCAGCATAAAAACGGTGTGCGTTTCCACCCCCTCGTGCCGGTGGTCCTCCCCGGCCATCAAAGAATACCACTTCCACATCGCTCTCGCGCGATTTGAGCGTGATGTTTTCCTTCGCCGAAAAAATAGCCCAGTTGGCCATTAAGTAACCACCGTCCTTGGTTCCATCCGAAAAACCAAGCATCACGGTTTGTCGGTCTGCCCTGTTTTTAAGATGTTTCCGGTAAGTCGGGTTCGAATATAATGTTCGCATGGCCTCACCTGCCAATTTAAGGTCGTCGATGGTTTCAAACAACGGCACTATATCCACCGTAAGCTCATCATATCCCCAACCACAAATCCTAAACATGGCCAACACCCTGGCCACATCAATGGGGCCACGGCAATTGCTGATAATGTAACGGTGTGCACCCCGCTCCCCATTCATTCGCTGAATATCTTTGATAACCCCAAAGGAAGCGACGGTATCCTTCACAACATCATCTTCAAAAATATTCGCATCGGCTGCGCCTCTGGCATTCATCAACAACTGCATCTGCTCCTTCTCTTCCATGTCAAAAATATTCGCCGGAAGAATTTCGGGATACGCCTTTATTACTTCCTTTAATGCCTTTGCAATCACCCTGCTATCCTGACGGATATCGATTGATGCCAGGTAGAATCCGAATAGCTGAACCTTACGTTTCAACGACTGCAATTTCTCAACAAACAAGCCCTGGTGCTCATCAATAATCAAAGTCTCTATATCGTCGATGCGTGCTAAAAACTCTTTTAAATCAACATTTGATTTTCCCGAAGCATTTCCAAGCTCAGCTTTCAGCAATGCCTCCAACTCCACCACCTTATCATGAACACCTGCAAAGGTTATTCTGCGCTTTAACACTCTAACGTCTCTATAGTAACAATTGGTTACTGTATTCCGAAGCCGGGCCGCCACCTCTTTGGTTGTATCTACCGTTACAAATGGGTTTCCATCGCGGTCGCCCCCGGGCCAAAAGCCCAGTGAGATAAACTGGTTGTTTTGCTCCAAGGCATCTTTGTAATCCTCTGCAGTCTTATCCAGCAGTTGACCGATAGCGGGATAAAAAGTGTCGCGCAAATAAAAAGTAAGGCGGTTGGCCTCATCTAATGGTGTAGGCTTAATTTTTTGGAAGAACGGGGTCTTGCCTAATTGCTGCAGCAGGTCTCTAACCCGGGCTACCTCCCCGTTTTTGATGGCCATCATTAAATCGGTAATTATCGCCAATACAGGCCCGGGATAAAACTGGGTTGGGTGAGCTGTGAGTACTACGCGCACGCCAAACTCTTTTACCGCTTCGGCCATTTTATCTTTTAGGTTGGCCTTTTGCACCCTGTCGCTCATCGAAGCATACGAGTTCTCTCCTTTTACACGGTGTATTTTATTATAGGCAGCATCTTCCAAGGCGTCGATCAGCACTATCTGACGTTCGATATACTGAATCACTTTAAACAGAAAATCGTTCTGATCTTCGGGCGAGAGTTCCGATTTATGGTTCTTAAAAAACTTTTGAAGAATGGTAATCGGATCCTTACCGTTTTCCAGGCCGGTGTTACAAGCCTCGTATAACAAAGGAATCAGGTTACCTGCCTTTTCTACCGCTTCGAGCTGCAACGATAAAAACAGACTGTTGTACAATTGGTATTTTAGTTCAATCTCCTCCTGGTATGATTTTACAATTTGACTATCCATGGTGTTTTTCTATTATAGACTTTTACAATTTAGATAAGTGAATCAATGCCCTGTACTTTAACCCCAATTATTAACCAATAAACACTGCTTTCAGCAGCAGCTAGGAGGCACATCCCATTTTGACAACCCCCAATTGGGTTTCTCTAATTCGGGTTAATTTATATTTTGGGAAATATATGAATTATGCAGGTTAAGATACAAATTAAAACAACTAAATTCCGAATCTGTTCTCTGCTAAGAGAAAATATATATGACAAAGGGCACTATTAAAAGCACCCTTCGATCATTTTTTTTGCAATCTATTAATTACTTTTTCTTTGTCCAGCTATCTTTCAAGGCAACAGTGCGGTTAAAGATTAGTTTGTTGTCGGTTGTATCTTTATCAACACAGAAATAACCTACACGCTGAAATTGGAACTTATCCAATGCCTTCGCATCTTTTAGCGATGGTTCCACCTTAGCAACAACCACTTTTAGCGATTCAGGGTTGATATAATCAAGATGATCTTTATCCTTTTGAGCCGCCGGTGCTTCGTGATTGTACAATCTATCGTACATTCTTACCTCTGCGTCCAGTGCATTATTGGCTTCTACCCAATGCAGTATTCCCTTTATTTTACGCGTTACCGTTGTGGCACCACTTTTGGTTTCCGGATCGTACGTACAGTATATCTCCTCAATTTCCCCGGCCTCATTCTTTTTATAATCCGTACAAGTTACCGCATAAGCTCCTTTCAGACGGACCTCGCGTCCGGGCCCCAATCGGAAAAATTTCTTAGGAGGTTCTTCCATAAAGTCATTTCGTTCGATATATACCTCCCGGGCAAATGGCATTTGACGGCTACCCATTGCCTCATCCTCAGGGTTATTGATGACCTCAACCATCTCCTGTTGTTCTTCGGGATAATTGGTGATGATTAATTTAATGGGATCCACAACAGCGTTTACGCGAGCCACACGTTTGTTCAAATCATCACGGACACAACTCTCAAGCAATGCCACATCGATCACACCATCTCGCCTGGCCACTCCCACCCTATCTGCAAAGGCACGGATAGACTCCGGCGTATATCCTCTCCTGCGCAATGCCGAAACGGTGGGCATGCGCGGATCGTCCCATCCCGAAACGATACCTTTTTGCACTAGCTCTAATAATTTTCGCTTGCTCATTACGGTATAATTCAGGTTCAAACGTGCAAATTCAATCTGTCGCGGACGAACGTTCTTTTGCACTTTAGTATCCACAGCCATTATCTGATCTAAGAACCAATCATATAACGGACGGTGTACTTCAAATTCCAGCGTACAGATGGAGTGCGTAACCCCTTCAATAAAATCTTCCTGCCCATGCGCAAAGTCGTACATGGGGTAAATACACCATTTGTCGCCTGTACGGTGATGCGATTGGTGAATAATACGATACATCAAGGGGTCGCGCATATGCATATTGGGCGAAGCCATATCGATTTTTGCCCGCAGTACTTTTTCGCCCGCTGCAAATTCGCCCTTCTTCATTCTCTCGAACAGATCCAGGTTTTCTTCTGCCGAGCGGTTTCTAAATGGACTTTCTGTTCCCGACTCGGTTGGCGTCCCTTTTTGCTTAGCAATCTCCTCGGCACTTTGATCATCGACATATGCCTTGCCATTTTTAATGAGCTTGACGGCCCATTCGTATAATTGCCCAAAATAATCGGAGGCATATTTCACATCACCTTCCCAATCAAAACCCAACCACTTAACATCTTCCTGAATACTGTCGACATACTCCACATCTTCCTTCACAGGATTGGTATCATCGAAACGCAGGTTACAACCGCCACCATACTTTTGGGCCAGGCTAAAATTTAAACAGATGGATTTGGCATGACCAATATGTAAGTAACCGTTTGGTTCCGGAGGGAAACGTGTTAAGACAGCTCCCCCGTTTTTATTTTCGGCTAAATCTCTGTCAATCTCCAGATGGATAAAATTTGATTTTACTTCCTCTGCAGTATTTTCTTTATTGTTTTTGTTCATAGGTGCTTTCTAAACAATTAGATCGTACATAAGAGACACCTACTTTCCGAACTTGATTCGGGAGATAATACCTCTACGTACATTTCGATTTGAAACCCACAAAAATAAAGGTTTTGTGTTAACCGAACCACTTTTTCAGTTCTAATCTGAACATTTAAACAAAAACTTTTTCCTTTTGTCTTATTTCTTTTGTCTAAACCTTAAATTTACGCAATTAATTATACAAATATGCAAAAAGGAATTATTGAGCTGGAAGAAATGGAGTTTTATGCCTACCATGGTTGCTTTAAAGAGGAGCAAGTGGTGGGAAATAGATTTATGGTCAGCATTGCCATTCAGGTGGATGTGGAAAAACCCAGCCAATCAGACAATATTAATGATGCCTTAAATTATGTAAGCGTTTATGAACTTACCCGGCAGGAGATTCAACAGAACGCTCACCTAGTTGAACATTTGACGGAACGAATTCTGCATGCCATCCACCAGAAATTTAACTACGTGGATTGGGTAAAAGTTAAGGTATCAAAAATGAATCCCCCTATGGGTGGACAAATGAAGGCCGTAAGCGTGACGATGAAACGGTAAATTAGTCAGCAGTTATTGGTCAATATCCATCTTACAAATGGCGAATGACTTCCCGTCGTAATAAAACGGTAGGGATCGGGATTTTGCTTTGTGCAAAACAACCCATGACCCGTAATTGATAAATAAATTTACTAATCGGGCAAGGCTTACATCTCTCACGATTAAAAAATCACATTTAATGCCTATTTTTTTTTGCGAGTGAGAGAATTATTTGCTTATTTTGCATCCCGAAACAGAAAGGTTCCTTGGCCGAGTGGCTTAGGCACTGGTCTGCAAAACCAGGTACGGCGGTTCGAATCCGCCAGGAACCTCTCAGAACAAAACTCAAGCGAGTGATTTTTAAGACCTTAAGAATCATTCGCTTTTCTTTTTAATCTCCCCGGCTTTTCTCAACGAATATTTGGTCATAACAGGACCCAGTAGTTCATTAATTATCGTTGTCCCCATAACTATACCCAACAGCAGTTCGGCTATATCCCCAAAAGCCTCCATCTTATAAACATTGAGCACCAAACCAATGACTATACCGGCCTGAGGAATTAAACCTCCGTCCATATGTTTTACAATCGAGCTATCAGCCTTTGCTATTTTTGCCCCCCAATAAGCGCCCAGGTATTTACCTGCAATCCTGAATAACACAAACAATATAATGAACGGAAGGGCCTGTGGTATTGTAGATACATTCAAATGCAGTCCGCTGAGCAGAAAAAAGAACAGGAACACCAGATCTTCCGTATATCGTTCTATAATCTTAAATATCTTCCTATGGTAAGCAACAAACCCAGCTCTAACAATATATTCATTTGCACAAGTGACTAACTATTGCACAGTTCCTCTTATACAAATTATGGAATTTAGTTAAATCTATATCCATATTTTAATTTAATATTTTTCAATACCCTCTGGCAAAGCAACATGCAACCATCCATAAAATACGTTTGGAAGTTTTAACACATTTGTTAAATAAGTATTAAATCAAAATTATTTTTGTATTTTATCCGCTATTACAATATATTTGTAGCCCATTTTCGTAAAAAAAGAGGTTAACCAAAAGATTACTGACGAAATTTGAGTATTATTTTCAGCCACATCAAAACCCTATCTTGATCATCTAATATTTTAACACGGAACGATGTATTATATAAGTGATAAGTAATGGACGGAAGAGAAAGAAAACACATTAAAAAGGGAACAAAAGTTGCAATTTTGCAAAAACAAGACGAACGTTCGGGGCATTTAACGCATGGCGTAGTTCAGGATGTTGTTGACGAAGTTTCATTTCACCTGAAAGGTATCGAGTGCAAACTAAAAAGCGGTCAGGTTGGAAGAGTAAAATTGATAAAGCTTTAAGGTTCTTTTATTGTAAGAGATTGAACTCCCGATTTTCATTTGAAAGTCGGGAGTTTTTTGTTTATTCGCACTGTGTATTTGTTGCTTTTTGCGGGCAGTCATTTAAGTTTTCGTTGAGCAAAGTGAGCATCTTGGGATTTGATGCAGGGTTTAACCCAATCCTTTCCTCCAGGTAAGCTTTATCAAAACCAACAATTTTATCCTCATCTATCACTAACAAGGGTCGACGAATTAATAAATGATCGTGCAACATCAGCTCAATGGCCTCTTCTGCATTATACATCTCCGGTTTAACCTCACCTGTTTGAACCGATGGCGCATTTTTATTAAACCAGTCTTTAACAGGTAAACCGTCAAAAAAACTTAGCAACTCTAATTTAGTCCAATCATGATGAACTATATGAACGGGGTTAACCGCATGTCCGGCCAATTCCAGAATTTCCTTTTGTTTGGTATTGTTGATACAACCTGTTTTTTCGTAGAATGTTATTGATGCCATTTGATTTAAAATTTCGTTTCTCTTTTTATATCAAAAATAATTCCCAAAATACAATAGCCCTATAAATGTGATCGTTACAGAATTTTACACAGCCCAAAACATTACATTTCTGTATTTACAGACAGAAAAAACAGACTTATAAGTCATACTACCAACCATAAAAACATCAAAAAAAACTTTTTGGGGAGTTCGAATTTCAGAATATGGTCATGACTGTATTCTCACAGGATGGACAATAAACAAGTGATCGCTCAACACCGTTTCCTTCACTTTTTCAATCATTGTGTTTGGTTTGTGTAATCGACCCAACCCGTTTCTCTATAAAACTCATTTGATATTTTCCGCGCGCGGGTTTACTTCCTATTGTAGTATGCTTGTTTTACGATCAAAAAAAACGTTGATTATGGAATTGAATTGACGTAACTTTATAGAATGGGAGTTTTCAAGCATATACAGGACGATTTTTTTGAAAAAATTAAAGATAAGCTAGAACCTAACCTATCTCTCGTCCATGAAATATCTGAAGCTCTCCAGATTAGTTACGACAGTTCCTACAGAAGACTTAGGGGGGAAAAACAAATAAGCTTAGAAGAAGCTATTATCCTTAGCAAACAATTCGACATTTCCCTGGATGCGTTATGTCAAATCGACAAAGACTATGTTACGTTTAAATGCTACCATGTTGAGCCGGGGAAATTTTGCGGGAGCACATGGCTGGACATGATACTGTCGAACCTAAATCATTATAATAACTCAAACCTACAAGAGTTAGTGTATGCAGCCAAAGATCCTCCAATATTTAATTATTTTCAATTTCCCGAAATCGCGGCGTTTAAATTCTTCTTCTGGGAAAAAACCTTATTCAAAGCGAGCGACCTTGAAGAAAAGAAATTTGACATACATAATCTCAATCCGGAAATCGTTGACAAATGCAAAAAAATAGCCGCCATTTCGCTAAAAATACCGACCACCGAAATATGGAACGAAGACACCTTTAAAATACTAATCAGGCAAGTTGAGCATTATTGGGTTTCGGGTTACTTCAGCTCGCCGGAAGACTTAAAACTACTTCTCGAAAAAATAGAACAGTGGCTCAACCACAATCAAAAAGAAGCGGAATATGGTATGCGTTTTTTATCCGGCCACCCACCCAAAGGCATTGAAGGGTCCTACAAACTTTATGAAAATGAAATTGTATTAAACGACAATTCAATCGTCATTAAAGAAAAGGATCGGAAAATAGCATTTTTAACATACAATGTGCTTGGTTTGTTGGCTTCTACAAATAAAATCTTTTGCGATGAGATAACAGAACTCCATCAGGCCATCATGTCCAAATCCAATTTAATCAGTCAGGTTGGCGAAAAGGAAAGAAATAGATTTTTTAATAAGCTACACGAGGCGATCAATAAGTTTAAAACTTCCTATTCAATTTGAACCCAACACTTCTATCATGAATGTCTCAGCAGAATTATCCGCATTATATACCATCATCGTATCCATCCTATTGTTTTGCACCTACTTACTAGTCATGCACCTAACAAGGGGAAAAATTCAGAACCCCGTTCAACGCATCGTATCCCAGCGGCTGGGAGGTTTGTTATTATTGGGAGTTATACCTTTAGGGATAATATGGCCCACCAACGAACGGTTAATACAACTCACATTTAAATCCCCTGACACTATTAATTTGCTTTTTACCATCCTCATCGCATTGCCCGTTATACTTCTGACCAACTACAAACTTTCTAAAAACACAAGCCATCGTGAGCAATATCCAGAAATCAGGGTCGGGAACTGGAAAACAAGCCTATACATCATCAACTCCTTATCATGGGCAGCCTATTTACTGGGGTATGAATTTTTATTTCGGGGCATCTTACTCCATTCTTGCATTGAAGCCTGGGGGACATTTGTTGCCATACTCATTAACACATTGCTTTATGCGCTGGCACACTTGCACAAAGGTAGGTTCGAAACCTTAGGCTCCATTCCCTTAGGGATTCTGTTTTGTGGGATATCCATATGGACGCACAGTTTTACAACCGTTTTTGTACTTCACTGTTTAATAGCGCTGTCCAACGATTTTTTTTGCATCAAAAGCAGTACCGACTTACTCCCGAACCATTAATATTACCAAAATGAAACATGTTGCCATAACAGGATCAACCGGATTTGTAGGCTCAGCACTTGCCATAAAACTTGCTCAAATCGGATATCAGGTTCACGCTTTATATCGCAGCAGCGCCAAGGCCAGGATATTGAACCATGCCAATATTCGTCTTTTCCATGGCGACCTTAACGACGCCAGCAGCCTGGAAAACGCGATGGAAGGCTGCGAAGGCCTCTTCCACACGGCTGCCTACGTAAGAATATGGTCAAAACAACCTTCCAATTATCATGAGATAAATATTCAGGGTACCCAAAACGTGCTCATGGCTGCCAAAAAATGCGGCATTACAAGAGCGGTTTTTACATCGACGGCCGGTATTTTTGGTCCTTCCAAAGGGATTCCCACCGACGAAAACCAATCCAACACGGTCCTTCTGAATTTATACGAAGAGACAAAACAAAGGGCCAACGAATTGATTCTTGAAAACAATAACACTGCTTTTGAAACAGTAATCGTATACCCTACGCGCATTTTCGGACCGGGTGTATTGGGAACAAGCAATAGCATCACCGGAATGGTGGACCAGTATCTCAAAGGCCAATGGCACTTTATCCCCAGCAACGGAAAATCCCTGGGTAACTATGTTTTTATCGATGATGTTGTTAATGGTCATATCCTGGCCTACGAAAAAGGCAGGGCTGGCGGAAAATATATTTTATCGGGCGCCAACCTTTCCTATAGAGACTTTTTCGAAATCGTTAAAAGGATTACAAACACCAAACACAAACTAGTCAAGGTTCCTGCCTTTTTACTGCAAGTTGTGGCCCAACTCATGCTATTAAGGGCCAATCTAACTGGAAAACCACCTCTTATCACAAAAGCCTTTGTCACAAAGATTTTAAACAACTGGGAGGTCAGTTGCCATAAAGCGGCCATCGAACTGGGTTACCAACCAAAACCTTTTGCTGAAGCTATGGAAGACACCATTCATTGGTTAGCCTCTTTAAACAGCAAAACCATCTAGGCCACCTGCCCGACCATATCGATCTCGTTTTTCACTGCTCTGGAGACCATAAATATGCTCAACGATTGAGGAACTAACTTCAGCAACACCCAATTAATTTTATTGATCCATCCCGGAATGATCACCTTCTTATGGTGCAACATTTTATGAATGGCTATGGCAGCCAACTGCTGCGGTGTCTGCAACCCGGCCTTAACCCACCATCCTTGCTTCTCGATTCGTTGTGCTACCTCAGAATTGGTTTTGATAGGCCCTGGCAGCAAAACAGATACCCGCACACCATGAGGCCTTAACTCATGAGCCAGACTTTTTGAAAAAGAATATACAAACGCCTTTGAAGCGGGATAAACGGTTTTATAGGCAATAGGGCAACAAGATGCCATACTAGCCACATTTAAAATAAAGGATTCCGTATGCTCCTTTAACTTTGGGATTAAAAGGTGGGTAATCATGGCCACCATCCTCACATTTACCTGCACAATGGTATCGATATACGCAAGGTTGGATTGTTCGAAAAACATGGATCCGCCAACACCCGCATTATTAACAAGCACCTTTATTTCATACTTTCCTAACATTGCCTTAATTTGGCTGAGTGCATCAGGCCATAAAAAGTCTATCTCCAAACATTCTGCTCTTACATTAAAAATCTGATGCAATTCCTTACAGAACAATGGCAATCCCTCTCCCTTTTGGGCAAGAAGCAATAAATTATATCCGTTCATCGCAAGTTCCCGTGCAATAGATTTACCCAGTCCTTTGCCCGCTCCGGTTACCATCGCGTAGTTACAATAATCATCCATGATTTTTTATATTAGTTATATGACACAAACCTCTTCACTAGTTTTACGCTTTGTTGCTTTAGCTGCAACCCAATAACAAAACTCTTTTGGCACAACATTGGAAAGCCTGTATATCCAACGGTTCACCCTTCCCGGAATACATATTACGCTACTTTTTCCCAATGATTTTAAGCTATATCTCACCACTTCATCCGGATCCATCCAAAGCAATTTATCCTTGAAATAACCCATCTCTTCTGATAGCCCAATCCTCGCATGAAACTTGGTACGAATAAATCCGGGACACAACGCCTGTACCTTTATATTATCTTCTGCCAAGTCTATATGCAAACACTCTGAAAAAGAAACCAGGAACGATTTGGACGAGCAATAAAAATAATTTAATGCGGCAGGCAAAAAGGCCGATAAGGAGGCCACATTAATGATCGTGCCCCCATTACCTTGAATCATTTTTGGCACCACTGCATGCACAATATGGGCAGCAGCATCAACATGAACATTCAACATGGCTTTCTGCGATTCATAGGAGCCCTCAAAAAAACCACCCCGGCAACCAAATCCCGCATTGTTGATCAACATATCAATGGCAGGGTACGATTCAATTTTAACCAGTAGTTGCTTAAACTGAACCTCATCGTTAAAATCCGCTACCACCGTATCCACCTTAATGCGATTTACTCGTTGCAGGGTATCCTTGAGGTCTGTTAAAACACTGCCTCTCCTTCCTGTCAATAATAAATTCCAGCCCAAGCGAGCCAACAGTTGGGCATATGATTTACCCAGTCCGCTTGTAGCTCCCGTTATGATGGCCAACTTCCCGTTCATGGTTAAATGTTTTAGATGTTATGCTTAGCTCTACCAGATAGTTGATCTTTTAATCTTTTAAGGTTCCCATAAAAGATCCTTTTTAGCACAGGTTCCTGTATCCATTGAGGAAATATAGGTGGCTCACTTGAAAAGGTTGTAAAAACCACTTTGGTTCTATTGGAACTTATGCGCTGCACATTCCAGCTGGCCCTGTAGTTGCTTATTCTTACCAATCTGGAATTGGGCGCTTGGACATTCCTTTCACTTTCGACCTTTACAACACCGTTTTCTTTATCTAATTTATAAAGAGAATACCTGGCAAACAAGTCTCTGTTGATAAAAGGCCAAGGTAATTTGATTACCATGTAGATTAATTTTCTATCCTCATCTTGTAATTCAATGGATTTCAAGCCCTTCATCCATTGTTTCACCGTTGAATAATCTGCCAAATAACTCACCGCTTCCTGCATGCTGCATTCAACAATCATTTCCCCCTTCCGTTCCCGAACTTTAAGCGTGTCGTTTACCCTCACCCACCGCTCAAGCAATTTTATGCCGTCCATATCCTTTACACATACCCAATCAGAAAACCCCCAATGGGCATTAATCAATGCTTCACCTTTAACCGTTGCGGGACTACCGCCTAAAAGCATTTTTAACAAAATATAAGCTAAAATTATCATCTGCCCAGATTTTTAGCCCCCACAAACATTCATGACTTTACCCTGATGCGAAATGGAGGTATGATTCAACTTCTTTCAAAGTAAAATTACGACAAGACCCAAGCGTTTCCGAACGGATGCATACAAACCACAGTTGACCAATTGGTTGTTTTTACCAATTGGTCAACCGTCAATTAAACTAATTTGCAGAAAATACTAATTCGGTGCAGAAATGAAATTCTATAGCGACATTCACAAATTTAAACTGTCCTTTAAAATTTTTTTTGTTGAGATTATTATATTTTTATCCAAATATAGAATACAGCCTGGTTAATTTATCCCCAAACTGCCATTAGACTTCATCTAAATGCCCATTCGATGAACAAAATCTAAACCTTGCTTAGACACACCCATATAAGATTTTCTATCCCGACAGAAATAGGCACAACAGATACCGGCTGTCATATGGAATTTTTTGTGATGAGAATGCAAAATGCACGGAGAAAAAGTAAAGCGGAAATTTTTAGCTCGAAATAATAATGCACTATTTCGAGAACTATAAATTGCGCATTTGTTTTTCTTTACAGTAGAATGTGTTTTTAGTAGAATAATTTATTATTAGATCAGTCCAGGGGACAGTCCGGGATATCTGTCAAATTATCCATAGTTACGATTTTACGATTATCAACTTATCGTCTTTCTCTTTAAGTTCGCCAAAAGATTTTGCCTGTATTCCATTACTCCCGAACAATTCCTCCACTTGCCCAATTGCCGATGGTTCCACTGCAACCAGGAGTCCTCCGCTGGTTTGAGGATCGCAAAGCAGGTTTTTATATTCCGGGTTATTCATTTCAATTTTATCTCCAAAGCTGTCCCAGTTTCTATGGGTGCCTCCCGGAACACAGTCCTGTGCTAAATATTCGTCTAGCATTGCAAAACGAGGGACTTCTGCATAGTTTATATGGGCGCTTACATTACTGCCTTCGCACATCTCGCGAAGATGACCCAGCAAGCCAAACCCTGTAACATCGGTCATGGCTTTAACCCCTGGTATGCCGGCCAGGCTTTGTCCCAAACTATTCAGTTGGCTCATGGAGTCGGGTGCCACATTTTTATGCTCATCTTTTAGCAAACCTTTCTTTTGAGCGGTGGTAAGTATACCCACACCCAACGGTTTGGTCAGATATAATTTGCAGCCTACCGTTGCGGTATTGTTTTGTTTCAAATTTACCAGGTCCACTTTTCCGGTCACGGCTAAACCAAATATGGGTTCAGGACTGTCAATGCTATGTCCTCCCGCCAATAAAATGCCTGCTTCCTTACAAGCTGCACGCCCTCCGTCCAGGACCTGCCGGGCCACTTCGGCCGGAATTTTATTGATGGGCCATCCCAAAATAGCAATCGCCATCAATGGTTTTCCGCCCATGGCATACACATCGCTGATGGCATTGGCAGCGGCAATCTTTCCAAAAGTATACGGATGGTCAACAATGGGCATAAAAAAGTCAGTGGTACTTATAATGCCTGTGCCGTCTCCCATGTCATACACGGCAGCATCATCGCGACTGTCATTACCCACCAACAACCTGTCATCCAAAACAGGGGTTATGCTACTTATCAACATTGAATCAAGCACTTTGGGCGAAATTTTGCAGCCACATCCTGCTCCGTGGCTATATTGTGTTAGTTTAATATTTTCCATAATAATTAACAGATCGTTAGATTCTTCTTACTTGTTGACAGACTGGGACATGGGACAATAATATATATGCTATCCCATATTATCCTTCAATTTTCCTTTTAATATATTTAGCGTTGAAATGAGAATCTGAATCTGCCAACTCTAAATAAACTATTTTATCGCTATCTCTTTTTAATACGCCCCGCATATATGCCTTGTCGTAATAATTAAGCGTTAATGTTGCCACCTTCAGGTAGTCTTTTTTTCCCAACGCTTCCAAAGCCTCCTTAACCACAAGTCCACCGAGCCGTTTGGCAATAGTCAAAATACCATGCTCCAATAATTCATCATCTATTCCTGCATATTCTTTAACCAAAGCCAATGCCCTTTTTTCCTTAGGGATATCTAAAAAATAAACCTTGGCATTTCTAATTTTGACAAAAAGGTCCATTGGAAGCTTCACCCTACCGATATTATGACTTTCATCTTCGAGATACACGGGCTGATTAAAATCCAGCTTTCTCCATAGGTCAAACAGGTTATTTTCGAACTGTTCAACTGTAGGCTGACTATTCTCCCCGATGGCACCAAACGCAGAGCCTTTGTGGCATGCCAACGCTTCCAGATCGATTACCTGACACCCCAGCTCATTTAAACGGGTCAAAATGTGCGTTTTCCCGCTTCCTGTATAACCACCTATTATTTTTAAATCAACTTCTTTTTTAAAACTATCGAGCACAAAATTCCTATATGCCTTATAACCTTTCTGTATGACCCTTACATCTTCAAATCCATTCTCCTCTAAATGATCGGCAAAAGCATGACTCCTCATCCCACCCCGCCAACAGTGAACAACTACTTTTTTGTTTGGCGCCCATTTGGCCGATTCTTCTACAAACCAGGATAATTTAGGAGTAACATACTCCAAGCCTAAATCCATGGCAATCTCCTGTCCTTGCTGTTTATAAACAGTTCCTACATGCGCACGCTCGGCATTTGTAAAAAGCGGGATATTATGTGCTCCAACAATATGCCCTTTGCTAAATTCCCCGGGTGATCTGACATCGATAATTGGATAGGAATTATATATGTTGAAATATTCTTCGATTAGTATTTCGGTCATTTTGCAAAAGTAGTACTTTAAAATGAACTATGCATAAACCGGTATAAATATGAATACCGTTCGATATACCCCGCTTCCATATCACCTTATTTTCCAATTAAAATACGGTTTTTTCTGCAATCAAAAAGTATTCAATATCATTTAACTAATCCGCATTTCCATAAAATAAAACTACCGCCTGTAAATTAATATCACATCCCATTTTTCGATAAAATGTAAGAAAGCCACCCAGAATCAAGCTCCTTCTTCGGGTTACATTTTAACTCTTGTTTTTATCAATACTTTCCAATGTGATTGCCAACCAATTGCACTGATGCAAATTACATTCGCATGAACTTCTTTGGCTTTAACCCGCAATATGCACTAGAAATTCTGTTACACATTGAAATTACTTTAAAACAAGACACTTCGCTGCATCACTTCAACTCACCAGAACGATGCTCCCGAAAGTAATCGGGACAAGTGATGCCTCGTTTCAGTAATGCCTTGTTTTATTGTACTTGCAATGCTCATGACGAACCTCCAATACATAATCCGGGTTAAATAAAAGTGATTACTGCATCCAATAATGATTTGGTTAATATTTAAAAACAAGTAAGATGAAAACAAGAATATTCACATTATTTATGGCATTGGCTTTTGCTTCTTCAACCATAGCTAATGCCCAGGAAACAGAAGCGACACGTCTTTTAAAAAAACATAACAAGGAGTTTATTCCCGACATAATTCAATTAAATGAGCATGTGTATGTTGCTGTTGGATATGATGGCTCAAATGCCTCTATGGTTATTGGAGAAGACGGGGTTGTTATTATTGATGCGCTTCGTGCTTTGGGTGCAGCCGAAAATGTGGCGGCAGAGTTCCGTAAAATAACGAGCAAACCGGTGAAGGCGCTTATTTACACGCATGGTCATGCCGACCATACCGGTGGAGCTACGGCGTTTATTGGAAAAAACAAAGGTGTTATGGTTATTGCCCGGAAGGGATTTAAAGAAGAGCTACAGGAACGTTCGCCCATAGAACCTATTTTAAAACAACGAAACGCACGGCAATTCGGGCGGAATTTACCCCATAAAGACATTATCAATAGAGGCGTTGCACCTGGTACAACTTCAACCGACCGGGTTGGTCAAGGGTATATTGAACCTAATTTTACATTTCAAGACACCATGAAAATTACACTTGTAGGTTTGGATTTCGAACTGTATGCTGCCGATGGGGAAACCAATGACCAGTTATTTGTGTGGTGTCCTGGAGAAAACGCCTTATTTGCGGGCGACAATTACTATAAAGCATTTCCAAACCTCTATGCTATTCGCGGCTCCCAATACCGGGATGTTAAAGCATGGGGCGAATCGGTTCAAAAAATGAGCTCTTTTCCAGTGGAATATCTTGTACCAGGCCATACGCGTCCTCTTATCGGAAAATCAGTGATTTATCGCAATTTACAAAACTATTCTACCGCCATTTTAAGTGTTTACCAACAAACCATCGACTGCATGAACAAAGGATATACACTCCAACAAACGGTTGACCATGTTAAGCTACCCGATTCGCTGGTAAATCAACCCAATTTGCGGGAGTTTTATGGCTCCGTTGCTTGGGGAGTACGTTCAATATATTTTCACTATGTTGGTTGGTTCGATGGAAACCCATCAAACCTTTTTCCCCTTGCAGCATCGCAAGAAGCAATAAATATTATTGAACTTGCAGGAGGAGAAAAAAAGATGTTTGACCAGCTAAGTAAGGCCTTGGATGAAGGTAATGACCAATGGGGTTTACAATTGGCCGATTATCTGTTGCAAACTGACTATGAAAAGGCCAAAGTTATTGAAGCTAAAATAAAGTTGTTAAGGAGTTTGGCTTCTCAACAATTAAATGCACCTGCCAGAAATTATTATCTGTCGTATGCATATGAGCTGGAAGAAAAGTTAAGTTACGAAAGAATGCCATGAAAGCATCTAATGAAGGAGACTTTCAATGGGCAGCTGAATGGAGTGATTATCTTCTTGCTATTCATATAAGCGGCAAGTAAATAATGAAGCTGAAAGCAGATGACATAATGGGAATTGCTAATAAGGTAACAGCTGCCAGTAGGAACTATATGAATAGTTATATCATGGAGTTAAAAGAAGGGTAAGTAATCATAAAGAATCCGTAAATCAATAAAATATGAAAATAGCAGTAACAACGGCAAGCGGCAACTTAGGTTCAGCAATTGTTGAACGACTGAAGGTTGAAATTGGAAAAGAAAATTTAATCGGGATTGCACGTACACCGGAAAAAGCAATATTCCTGGATGTAGAAATTCGAAAAGGAGACTACAATAATAAAGCAGACTTTGTATCAGCACTTCAGGGGGTAGATGTTGTTCTACTGGTCTCCGGGATGGATCACCCGGATAAAAGAATACAACAGCATCGAAATGTTATTGAGGCAGCCAAAGAAAATGGGGTTAAAAAGATCGTCTACACCAGCATCTTTGGCGCAGCGACCGGAAATGCTTTTAGTCCCATAGTGGCGAGCAACCGTCAAACAGAAGAGGACATAAAAAACTCCGGTATGGCCTGGGCAATAGGTCGCAACGGCATTTATATTGAACCTGATTTAGCGTATATTGAGAACTATAAAAAAGAAAGAGGTATCGTTAACTGTGCTGCAGATGGCAAGTGTGGTTATACGTCGCGCAATGAATTAGCATATGCCTACTTTAAGTTGCTCACTGATGATAGCTTGCTGCGCAACACATTTAATCTGTTTGGACAAACCATTACACAACAACAACTGGCCGATGCTATCAACAAAGCATATGGTCTTGAGCTGACCTTTAAAAGCATATCAGTTGAAACGTATACGGAACAGCGTAAAGCGGCTCTCGGCGATTTCCTAGGTACTGTAATAGGTGGAATATACGAAGGAATTAGATACGGAAAATTTGACGGGCCATCTGATTTCTTTAAGGTAGCAGGACGCGCTCATCAATCAGTAGACGAAATGATTAACAATTATCTTCAAAAACAAAAAACAGATTCAATCTGATTTTAATATCCAACTGATTTGGAAAAACTAGTTTATTTGGGATTATATTGCATCTAATGAGCTAATATTTACAGCCTGTTGCGCATAAGAAGTGCACGGGATTTGGATCCGTGGGGATAGGTGGAGTAAATCCACCATTCTATCCCAAGTAGCCGTGTTTTGGGTACGATACATGGAAGGTTCTAGTTTTAAGATCCTTCCTAAAATAAAGAGTTTTGGTACACGGAACCTATTTTAAACCAGAAGAAATTCAGAAAGATACCATAGTTGTTGACTGGGAAGATTAAAACGTATTCATTATCCCGATTATGTATTAGAGGTACGTAATGAGCATTTAAAATACCATAAAACAAGAAGTTGCTGAAGCGTAGCATAGCGCCGTTCCGATGAGTTGAAGCAACTCAGTGAAAAGCCTTGTTTTGAAGTGGTTTTATTGTGTAACAGGATTTTTAATACATATTGCGGTCTAAATAGTAACTTTCGTGAAGGCTCGGTTCAGATAGGAGTCATATAGAACCCCATCCCGGTTAATAATATCAGCGGTTATTAGCTTTGCACTTACCGAAGTTTTTTTTTGAATGGAAAAAATTAATTGCCCTTGATAGATGAGGTTCGATTCCCTTGGATTCTCAAGTAACATAAACCCGGATTTGAAATAGGAATAATATCGAAGTTTAATCTGCGTTTTTTTTAAGCAACAATTGAATTTGAGGCGATGCTAGTTTAAAAGTGGATAAGAAATCCGGCTCCAGGAAAGTTGCAAGCCTTAAACCTGAAAAAAAGGATAGTAGCCATAGGTGTAATTGTGAATCCTCAATAATATTTATGACCTTTGCACAAAATTGTAAGGGAATATGAGTGAGCGGAATTTTAAAGGACGAAGAAAACCTAAAATTAATAGGCAGGAGAGTGGTTTAAAATCACTTCAGGATAAGCATGCGACTTCAACATCAGATAAAAAAGAAATACGGCTAAATAAGTTTATTGCCAATGCTGGCGTTTGTAGCAGGAGGGAAGCGGACAAACTGATAGCCGAAGGACTAATAACCGTTAATGGGGAAACAGTTACATCAGTGGGAACCAAGGTCAGGCTTTCGGACAAAGTTATTTATGAAGGAAAAGAACTGAATGCAGAGAAATTGGTTTATGTTCTTTTGAACAAACCCAAAAATTGCGTGACTACACTTAGCGATCCGCATGCCAAACATACCGTTATCGATATTGTAAAACATGCATGTTCCGAGCGAATTTATCCTGTGGGGCGATTGGATAAAATGACAACGGGAGTTTTGTTGCTGACCAACGATGGCGATTTGGCCAAGCGCTTGACTCACCCGAGCCACGAACACCGTAAAATATACCATGCCTTTTTGGATAAAGGTATTACACAGGAGGATTTGGACAAAATTGCCACCGGGTTCGAATTGGAGGATGGATTTATTAAGTCCGATAAAATAAGTTTGGTGCAAGGAAATCCCATGGAGGTAGGTGTTGAAATCCATTCCGGTAAAAACCGAATTGTACGACGTATTTTTAAACATCTGGGCTATGAGGTAGTAAAATTGGATAGGGTATATTTTTCCGGGTTAACCAAAAAAGACGTTCCTCGTGGGAAATGGCGTTTCTTGACTTCAAAAGAAATTACATTTTTAAAAGCGGGTATAATGAAATAAAGTGCTGGTGTAAGTATGCCGGTATTTTAGATTTCCCGGCAATTTATACATACACTTTTTACTAAATATTATCATCTTTACCCAAAAGTTTAATTCAAACACAAATATGATAAAGCTATGACCTTAATTAAATCCATCTCAGGAATTAGAGGTACAATCGGAGGACATCCCGGAGAGGGCCTGAGTCCTTTAGATATTGTTAAATTTACGGCAGCTTATGCGGTATGGGCTAAAGAAAATACGCAAAAAGAAAGAATTACTGTAGTCGTCGGTCGTGACGCCCGAATCTCTGGCCCTATGGTTGATAAAATGGTGGTAGGTACCTTAATGGGCTCAGGAGTTGATGTGATCAACCTTGGCTTGTCTACAACCCCTACAACGGAATTGGCCGTGACCATGGAAAAGGCGGACGGCGGTATTATTTTAACAGCCAGCCACAATCCTAAACAATGGAATGCCTTAAAGTTGCTAAACAACCAAGGGGAGTTTTTAAGTGCAGCTGACGGGGAAAAAATTTTAAAGATCGCTGATGCGGAAGAATTTGCATTTGCTGAGGTGGATGATTTAGGTTCTGTTAAACAAGACGACAGCTATTTGCAAAAACATATAGACCATGTTTGCGGTCTGGGACTGGTTGATGTTGAGGCTATCAAAGGTGCAAACTTTACCGTAGCGTTAGATTGTGTAAACTCTACGGGTGGTATGTATTTGCCGCCGTTATTAAAAGCTTTGGGTGTAAAAAACGTTATGGAATTGTATTGCGAGGCTAACGGGCAATTCCCGCATAACCCGGAACCTCTGCCAGAGAATTTAACCGAAATTTCGGCCATGATCAAAGATAAAAAAGCCGATGTGGGTTTTGTGGTGGATCCGGATGTTGACCGTTTGGCTATTGTTAACGAGGACGGCAGTATGTTTGGGGAAGAATATACCTTGGTGGCTGTTTCGGACTATGTGTTGAGCCAAACAAAAGGAAATACGGTTTCCAACCTTTCTTCAACCAGAGCATTGCGCGATGTGACGGTGAAAAATGGAGGATCGTATTCGGCTGCTGCCGTGGGTGAAGTGAATGTGGTTAATAAAATGAAGGAAACCAATGCGGTAATCGGTGGTGAAGGAAACGGTGGAATCATTTATCCAGCCTCGCATTATGGACGCGATGCACTAGTTGGAATTGGATTGTTCCTTACTTTATTGGCGAAGTCAGGTAAATCCTGTTCGGAGTTAAGAGCTACATATCCGGGGTATTTTATCTCTAAAAATAAAATACAGCTAACCCCGGCATTGGATGTAGATAACATTTTGGCTGATATGAAAGCGAAATATAGTCATGAGCAGGTAAACGATATCGATGGAGTTAAAATTGATTTTCCTGACAGATGGGTCCATCTTCGAAAGTCAAATACAGAGCCTATCATCAGAATTTATTCCGAAGCACCAACAGATGCTGAGGCCGATGAACTGGCGCAAAAAATTATAGCTGACATCAAAGAGGTAGCAGGTATTTAAGATGAAGCAAATTTGCTAAATCCAGAAACGTCCCTTTGGATGGTACTAAGAGACGTTTCTGATTTTATCTAATTACAAGGACAATGGTTCCCTGTACGCCATGAAAAGTCATCAATACGCCAATCCCATTCAAAACATATGCATTACGGCAAACTAAAGTGTCATATTTTCTAAATTAAGCACATATCTAACTATATAATAATCTAACTATCAGTTTGTATGCATGGCATGTTCTGTGCGGCATAGAAATACCTTTCATAAGCCTTCTGTTTTTTTAATATGTACATATATAAAAATATGTTACAATATTTATTGCTGCATATTACACAATGGGCATAATATTTGTTGCTATTGGCAATTGTCCAGAACTGTAAAATCTAAACTAATGAGAAACAAAAAAAATGTAAACAGGTTAATTATAGCCTGTCTCATAGTAACAATTGGGATCATTTACTTTGGTTTTATAAAACCTGCACCATACTCGGAAAATTCAATTCAGGCAGAAGTCAAAAGAGGAGATTTTAAATCGTTAGTTTATAGCACAGGGCAACTTCAGGCACAAAATTCTGTATCTATCAATGTTCCAAACGAATTATCTGCACGTTACATTAATATATATGAAATTAAGGTAACAAAGCTAATTGAGGAAGGTACGGTGGTCGATTCGGGCGATTATGTGGCATCACTTGATCATAGCGCAGTGGAAGAAAAGATGAGTGAAGCGTTAGTTACACTTACCGAAAAACTGGAAGCTTATGAAGATGCTAAAATAGATACTAATATCAATTTAAGTAATTTGCGGGACAACCTGATTACTGCCAGGATTGATATGGAAGAAAAAAATCTAATTTTAAAACAGTCTGTTTATGAATCGCCTTCCGTGATACGTCAGGCTAGTTTAGACGTGGATAAAGCAAAACGAAAGTTGGATCAGGAGTTACGTAATTATGATTTAAAAAAACAGCAAGATGTCATTAAGGTCAATAGGGCCTATAAATCCATCGAAAGCGTTAGGACCAGGATACAAGAAATAGAGAACCTATTTGAAGCAATTGATATTAAGGCTCCGGCACCCGGGATGTTAATTTACAGTTTCGACCGAACCGGAAATAAAATAAAGGTGGGAAGTATAGTGAACCGGTGGGAACCTAAAATTGCCGAATTACCCGATCTGACGTCCATGATCTCAAAAACTTTTATTAACGAGGTCGATATAAGCAAAATTAAGGTAGGGCAAAAAGTTAAGGTGGGTGTAGATGCCTTTCCCGAAAAGGAGTTTGACGGGGAAGTAACCGAAGTAGCCAATATCGGACAGGTAATACCCGGAGGTGATTCCAAAGTGTTTGAGGTATCCATACAAGTGCATGGATACGATAAGGATTTAAGGCCTGCCATGACCACGGTTAACATAATCACCACAAATACCTTGAACGATGTGTTATATATCCCGCTTGAAGCTGTTTTTAAAAATGATTCCATCACATATGTTTACAAAGCCGATCTGCCAAACAAAAAGCAAATCATAGAGTGCGGTGCAGAAAACGAAAATTATGCAGAAGTCAAACAAGGGCTTCGACAAGGTGAAATGGTGCTGATGAATGAACCTGTGCCAAACACGGAAATGGGTTATATAGGATTGGATATCTATGAATACCTGTTGCAACAGGATTCCGTTCGCAGTGTAGAAACGCAAGAACAAGCATTACATATCAAAGGTAAATAGGCTATGGGCGAAATCAATAAATTATATACCAGGTATATACATAATGTTATCATTGCCATCGAGGCTATTTTCGCAAACACGGTAAAATCGCTCCTTACCGCCTTGGGTATCATGTTTGGTGTAGCGGCGGTAATAAGTATGCTGGCCATAGGCAAAGGGGCCCAGAATGAAGTGTTGGAGCAAATTAAACTGGTAGGGGTTAATAATATTATTGTAACACCAGTGCAAAAGGCCGTGGATTCAGAAGGTGATCAATCGGAAGATGACAACGAGCATACGGGCAGGAGAAAATCAAGAGGATTGACCCTTCAGGATGCCCATTCTATTTTAGAAACCATTCCTTCGGTAGCAAAGGTGAGTCCTGTGATTTCGATGAATTATTATGCTGTTAAAAGTGGTAAAAGTTATCCAATCGTACTGGAAGGTGTCTCGGCCGATTATTTTTCATTGCTAAACATATCCATTAAAAACGGGAAATCTTTTAGCGCAGAACAAGATAAAAGAGGATTACCGGTATGTATCATTGGTGATAATGTAAGAAACAAGTTCTTTAACCAGGATAATCCAATAGGCAATTACATAAAGGTTGGCGAAAATTGGCTTCAGGTAATCGGTGTAGCGGAGAAAAGAGATTTTACCACATCTGCTTCCGATGAAATGGGAATTAGCTCGTCCGACAATAAAGTCTTTGTGCCTGCCCAGTCGTTATTAATTCGATATAAAGACAGATCCAGGATTAACCCTGCCGATTTTGAACGTATGAGCAGAGGAGGCAATCGAGGTCGTAGTAATGATGAAAGTAATTCTTCGGAGCGCCAAAACCAGTTGGATAAGATTGTGGTTCAGGTAGCTGAAACGGAACACTTAAGCGCCACCGCTGATATAGTTAAAAGGATGTTGTTGCGTAGGCATTCGAACCTGTACGATTTTCAGGTGACGGTGCCTGAACTTTTGTTGAAACAACAGCAAAAGACCAATGATATATTTAACATTGTTTTAGGGGCTATAGCGGGCATCTCTTTGCTGGTAGGTGGAATAGGTATTATGAATATCATGCTGGCTTCTGTTTGGGAACGCATTCGGGAAATAGGGACCCGTCAGGCCCTTGGGGCTTCACGCAAAGATATCATCGTCCAGTTTTTATCGGAATCGACCCTGATTAGTATCGTGGGCGGATTGATTGGGATAATCATTGGTGTAAGTATGGCATATGTCATTGAAATGGCTGCTAATATTAAAACGATAGTTTCGTTTTGGTCCGTTTTCATTGCCTTTGGCGTATCTGCTACTGTTGGGGTAGTTTTTGGGTATTTGCCCGCACGCAGCGCTGCCAACCAGGATCCCGTTGAATCTTTACGACATTAAATATAGCAAACATGACAATCAAGCAATTGGCCTTAATCATATGCATCGCGGTATTGTGCTGTTATTCTACATCTGCCCAAAAGGAAGAAGTGAGTTTGAACTTAACTTTGGATCAGGCAATTGAAATAGCATTTAACCAATCGATATATAGTTTCCGACAAAAGCACATGTATTTGGCCTCCTATTGGGACTTTAGAAGTTATAAGGCCGAAAAGCTCCCTTTGTTGGGCTTAACTTCCACACCGGTTAGCTACAACCGCACCATTACTTCAAGGTACGAAGACGGTGAAGATGTTTTAGTGCCTTCGGAAAGATTTAGTTCGGATGCAACACTGGATGTATCCCAAAACATAATTGCCACAGGCGGAAAAGTGTCCGTTTCAAGTGAGTTTCGAAGATTGGAGAATTTAGAAAGCGGCAATGTGTCCTATTCATCTATTCCGTTTTCAATAGGTATATCGCAACCCATAGGTGGTTACAATTATTTTAAATGGCAATCGAAAATTGAACCTTTAAAGTTCGAACAAGCTAAGCGGGAATATTTGCAGAGTTTGCAAGAATTATCGGAAAGAACAACAAACGTTTTCTTTAATTTAATTAAAGCAGAGATTAACCTGAATATTGCCGAAACCAATGTCTTCAATGCCGATACGCTATATCGGATTGGTAAAGGACGCTTTGAGATAGGCACGGTTACACAGGATGAACTGTTGGACCTGGAGTTAAGTTTGCTGAATGCAAATATTGCCTTAAGTAAATCAAAGGTCGACCTGGAACAGGCACGTTATTCCATTAATTCTTTTTTAGGATTAGATGATAACGTTAATATTATATGTGTGTTGCCATCGGAAATCCCTGAGTTTAAAATTCAGGTAGACGAAGCGATGGCAATGGCGCTGGAAAACAACCCGGATATATTAAATTACAAACAACAGCTTATTGAAGCCGACAGGGGGATTGCACAAGCCAGAGGGAACAATGGGATTGATGCAAGTGTAAGTGCGAATTTTGGGTATAACAAAAACACCGATAAGTTTGACGAGGTGTATCAAAGCCCTTACGGAGATGACCAAAGATTAAGCCTGAGCCTTGGGATACCCATTGTGGATTGGGGTAAGAAAAGAGGTCAGGTGCAAATGGCACGCTCTAATAAAAGGGTGCAGGAAGCCACTGTTCGACAATCTAAAATTGACTTTGAGCAAAACGTGTTTTTGCAGGTGATGGAGTTTAATATGCAAGAGGAGCAAGTGAAAATTTCTGCCAAAGCCGATACTATAGCACAGCGCGGTTATGAGGTGACCAAACAAAGGTTTTTAATTGACAAGGTAGATGTAATCAAGTTAAATGCTGCCAGAAACTCGGTGGATGCTGCCAAACGAAGTTATATTGAAAGTGTTCAAACATATTGGACCAACTATTTTAATATCAGAAAAACCACCTTATATGATTTTGAAACCAATGTAACGCTTATGAAAGAACTGGACAGCTTGCTGCAAAAATAATAGATCAGACAAATAATACTTGACAAAAAACGAGCATGAGATTTTCATTAAAAAATATTTCCGGAAAATATACCCTATGGGGTATATTGGGTGTATTGGTATTGATTCCGGTTTTTGTTCTTTGGCCATCATCACTTAAATATGAAACCGCACAGGCCGAGATTGCACAATTTGATTTAGAGGTTTCGGCGGAAGGTGAAGTGCAGGCATTGGAATACGAAAATATTAATATTCCGTCTTTAATCAACAAGCGCGAATTAAGGATATGGTATTTGAAGATAAGCAATATGGTGGCGGAAGGCAGCAAAGTGAAAAAAGGCGATTTTGTGGCCTCTTTAGATCCAACAGACGTTGATATGCGCATGAAAAGAAGCATAGAGAGGATAGATGAGTACAGTAACTCGCTGGAATCGGCAGTTTTGGATAGTACGATCATTTTGATGCAAAAAAGAGAAGAGCTGATCAATACAAAAGATGACTTGACGGAATCCCAAATAAAGGTAGAACAATCTAAATTTGAATCAAAAGCAACGCAGCGCCAGGCCAAAATAATGCTGGAGAAAGCTCAATTAGACATAAACAACAAGAGAAGAAATTTGGAGAAAGAAGCGCAAAGGCAAAAAATGAAGGTTGAGCGCTTAGAAAGAAAGCTGGAAGAAGAGCAACGTGAAAAAAAACTGTATGAAGAGCTGAGGAAACAATTACAGATAAAATCTCCTTCATCGGGAATGGTGGTGTATGGTAAGGATGGGAGGGGGAGAAAAACCAAAGTAGGTGACGATGTTGGTCCATGGATGCCTATAATTGCAACCATCCCCGACCTAAACTCTCTCGTTTCTGAAGCGATTGTTAAGGAAATTGATATTGCAAAAATTAAAGTCGGCCAAAAGGTTTCGGTTGTTATTGATGCTTTTCCCGAAGAAGAATTCGAGGGTGAGGTTATGAAAATTGCAAATATGGGGCAGCCCATTAAAGGTGCTGGGATGAATGGTTTTAAAGTTATTATTGATATCAATACAAACGGCAAAAAAGTCTTGCCAAGTATGACCACCAACAATAAAATTTTAATAGCAAGCTTTAGTAATGATGTGGTGGTCCCGCGTATGGCTGTTTTTAACGAAGGTTCGTATCAGGTAGTGTTTTTGAAACAAGGTGTTTCGGTGGTTAAAAAGATGGTTGAAATTGGTGGGGAAAATGAGACCCATATAAGAATTACCCACGGGTTAGATCCCGGAGATGAGGTGTTACTCTCACGACCTGAAGGGTTTAACTAAATTTGGACAATGGGTGCAACTCTTTGGTGTTTTTGTTGTTGTAAAGATGTTGTTAAACATCGTTTAATAATTGAAGAAAAATATCTGCAATTAAAATCAACTGCATATATTTGTTCCTCCTTAAAAATACATAACAACAAAATATAGCAAAATTTAAAGTAATACAATTATGAAAGTAACCGTAGTTGGAGCAGGAAACGTTGGAGCTACTTGTGCAGACGTTTTGGCATACCGCGAAATTGCCAATGAAGTAGTTTTACTGGACATTAAAGAAGGTGTGGCCGAAGGAAAAGCCTTGGATATTTGGCAAAAAGCTCCTATCAACCTGTATGATACTCGGACCGTGGGTTCTACAAACGATTATGGAAAAACAGCAGGTTCTGATGTTGTTGTCATTACATCTGGCCTTCCTCGTAAACCAGGGATGACTCGCGATGACCTAATTTCGATCAATGCGGGAATCGTAAAAACCGTAACCGAGAACGTAGTAAAGCATTCGCCGGAGGCAATCATTATTATTGTTTCCAACCCGCTTGATGTGATGACCTACCAGGCTCACATTTCGTCTAAATTCCCTCGCGCCAGGGTGATGGGTATGGCAGGAATCCTGGATACTGCACGTTACAGGGCTTTCTTAGCTGAGGAATTAAATGTTTCCCCCAAAGATATTCAGGCTGTGTTAATGGGTGGACACGGTGATACGATGGTTCCACTTCCCCGCTACACTACGGTAGGTGGAATTCCGGTTACTGAGCTGATAGATGCCGATAAACTGGACGCTATTATTGAACGTACTAAATTCGGTGGAGGCGAGTTGGTTAAACTAATGGGTACTTCTGCCTGGTATGCACCCGGTTCTGCTGCTGCTCAAATGGTTGAAGCGATCGTAAGAGATCAAAAAAGAGTATTTCCGGTTTGTATTAAGCTGGAAGGAGAATACGGAATTGATGACTGTTATTTGGGTGTGCCCGTAATTTTGGGTAAAAACGGTATCGAAAAAGTAATTGAGCTTGACTTGAACGAAGAAGAAAAAGCATTGTTGGAGACTAGCCGCACGCACGTTTTGGAAGTGATGAAAGTATTGGATAAGTAATATCTGATATAATTAGATAACATTAAAGGCTGTTCGTAATTTGGACAGCCTTTATTTTTTCACACTACTACTGTCCGACAAAAAAACGCTCCTATAAACCTATACCTCTTTTGTCTCAAGCCAACGGGCTTTTCATTTTTAGTTCGTCTAAGTTTTTATATCTCAATGGTTTTTATGATTTCGGCTACGATCCAATTGCCTTGGCTGCAAACGAAACACAAATCGCACTGCCATTTGTGCCGCCGCTGGCATGAAAAAGCTAAAAATCAGTACGCTTCGCTCAAAAAAATAACCTTACTAGGTTCAAACAACTTTTACTTTTATTGATTTTTACTCCGTCGGTAATACCTAAGTAAGCCTAATATTACACTCACTTATCGCAAAAATTCTTTTTTAACGCTTTTGCTTGAAGTCGGATTACCCCGGATTATGCATTAGAACTCGTCGTGAACATTGAAAGTACAATAAAACAAGGCATTACTGAAACGAGGCATCACTTGTCCCGATTACTTTCGGGAGCATCGTTATGGTGAGTTGAAGTGATGCAGCGGAGTGCCTTGTTTTAAATTAATTTCAATGTGTAATAGAATTTCTAATGCATATTGCGGGTTAAACGTCAATAAGTGAATAAGAAATGTAAATCAAGATTTGTTTCCCAACGCATGGGGTTATTTTTTTAGTCCTACCAGAAGAGGATTATCGTAGTTTATTTTATGATTGTTCTCAAAATCATACAAGGTTAGCTCCCTCAAAAGATAATAGGATGTCCAATAGGTCTGTAACGATTTTATATAATCGCGTTTGGCCTTGTCTCTTTCCGAAAGGGAAATATTCAAGTCGGTGATGCTGATTTCGCCGTTTTGAAATTTCTTTAGCGCAATCTGGTACCCATTCCCGGCTACATTGTCTGCTTCCTTGGCAATTTCCAGTTGTTCTTTCAGCAGGCCAAATTGTTCTACCTGCACCACCACGTTACGTTCAAAGTTCTCGCGGTCCTGCTGAACATCAAACAAAACCAAGTCGCGTTGGCTCTCTGCCAGTTTTACGTTAGAAGTTGATTTGCCCCAATCGAGTATAGGGATTGCTAAAGACAGACGCACAGACTGCTGGTTAACCGTATTTTCATACACCCCTGGAATGTCCTCTCCGATATTTGTGGTTCCATAAGTTCCTTTTAAGGTGGCAGCTAAACCGTTATTACGTTTGGCTTTGGTCAGGTCTCTGTTGGCTTCGATCAACCTTCTTTCGTATTGTGTAGTTTCTTTTCGGTTCTCCAGGGCTTCTTTTAAAGCTTTATCCGGGTCAATAGTAAACAATACCATGTTTAAAGGCATCATCAGTTCAATGTTGGTTTTCTGCTCCAAACCAATGTATTTTTTTAATGCAAAATCGGCATTTTTCAAGTCCATATTAGCTTGCGACAACGATTTTCGTGCGGTTAGGACCGACAACTTTATCCTGGAATAATCGTTTTCACTGATCATGCCCAGTTTAATTTTTGTCTCTGCTATCCTAAGGTTGTCTTTACTGTTGTTTAAGTTGTTTTCGGCCAGTCTATAGTTCGTTTGAACCGTTAGGTATTTAAAAAAAAGAGAGGTTGCTTTTTGCGATATCTCTTCAATGTTTTCAATGAAGTTTTTTTGAGCTTCTGTATAAATCAACGGTTCGGTCTTTTTTGACCATTTCATCCAGTTGTAGGCGAATATTGGTTGGGTAACACCAATTAAGTATGGATTTCCCTGAAAGTTAGTGTAATCATGCACCAAATCCTCATACCTAAACAAGGTACTTTTAGCATAGATTTGGGTTCCTAATTGTGGTATGGATTGGTTGACGGCTAGTTGGGCACTGTTTTTAAAATAGCCAACCTCACGAAATTGCACACTACCATCGTTTTGCGTAATGGGGCGTGTTCCCTCCTCGTAATTAGGTAAATCACCGCTTAAGACAAGTTGAGGGCGAAATTGCGCCTGGAAGTTTTTCCAACGCCAGTAAAAGTTTTCGTATCTGTTTTGCTCGTATTTTACCGATGAAGATTGATTTATGGCTAAGTCTACCACGTTTTTCAGACTCAGTTTCATTTTGGGTACATTAGAATCCTGAGCAATTGTTAAGCCAAATATATAGGTAACCAAAGTAACTGTTACTATCCTTTTTGCCATCATATTTTAGTGCTTTTCAATTTTAATCGTATTTAATTTGCTTAATGGTAATGAGGAGGAGATAACGACTTCGCTTCCTTGTGTAGCTCCTTTTTTAAGTTCGGCATATTCATTTGTTATCAAGCCAAATTCAAAATCTTTTCTAATGGCACTGTCGCCATTCAATATATACAGGCTTTGTTTCTTCTTAAAGTTTAGTAAATCACCTTTCTTCAAACGCAATACATCGTACCTGGCCCTTTTAACAATTTGTAATTCTACTTTTTGGTTGGGAATAAGCTTTGATTGGTCATCTTCGGTAAGTACCACCGAAAAACGGAGGTTGCCGTTATCCAGCATAGGCATAATAGAGCTAATCCTTCCTTGCAAACGATGTTTGCCAACAACTATGTAAGCGCGTCGGCCTATCTTAATCATCCATCTGTGGTTTTCTGCAATAGAAGCATCAACTTTTAAACGTGTTAAGTCAGATACATTCACTAAAACCCTTTCACCTTGAATCTTTTCACCTTCCTTTGCATGAATATTTAAAATAATCCCGTCGGCAGGTGCTTTGACATCCATTTTGTTTAATAACTCTTTTTGTTGCTCCAATTCCTTTTGCTGCATTTCTATTTGAAGCAGCAGGCCTTTTTCATCGGTTGCAAGCTGTGCCAGTTTAATAGAGTTTTTTTGTTGGGCTAATTTTAAGTCTTTTTCAGCCAATACCAATTCTTGTTTTGTTTTATCAACTTTGGCTTGTGAAATACCACCCACCACAAACAATTGTTCCTGGTCGGCAAGTGTAGATTTGATAGAGGTAATTTTAAGTTTCTTGGTTTCTTCGTTGTAGGAAAGGTCTGCGCGTGTGCCTTTCGCATTGAGTCGTGTTTTCTCCAGACTATTTTGCTTTACCGCCAGCTGATCGTTCAACTGTTCTATTTTATCATTTACGGATTTTGTGTCCAACTTAAGAATCACCTCACCTTTGGTTACCCTTTGCCCCGGTCCTTTTATGATTTGTTTTACAATACTTGACGCAGGGCTCAAAAGGATTACCTCATTTGCGGGTTCTACCATACCTTCTGCCGCTTCGTAGCTTTCAATATCGCCCTTGTCAACTATATACGATTCAAATTTGCCTTCAATTAGTTTTGACTGCTTGGGCTGGCAAGCACTCAGAATAAAAAATATAACAAATAAAAAAGCCCCAAATTTAATTTGGAACTTAACGCCATGGTTACCATTAAAAAACATAAATCTACTATTATCGATATTTCCCTCAAAAATACATAAAGAGGATGGAAATAGCATGCAAAAATTACACCAATAAGGGGCGTATTTCTGTAATTTTAGGGTGATTTGTATCTGGTTGTAACAGATGCGTGCTTATTAGTCGTGCATAATAAATGGAATAGTTTTTTATTTGGCCTTTCATTTATTTGGACAGAGTTTTAATAGTCTCAATGCTTCTCATTCATAACAGACTTGTCTATTTGTTACCTGCCTTTTTTAGAACGTGTTTAAATAGCGTTAATGAACATGCTTAATATATGTAAAATTAAGGGGGTATTTAGTTCGGGTGTTAGCTTATGGGTTAATTATTAGGTATATACGTGAGTGTGATCATATGTGATTAAGTGTGATGGTATGTGATGTTTTATTAACTTCGAGATATATTTTTATCGTTTGAAATAGTACTATGTTAAAGTTTGAAGGACACGTACCTATCTATAAAAAGCTAATCGACTTTTATAGAAATAAGATTGTAACTCAGGAATTAAAACCTGGATCTAAAATAGACTCTATTAATAAAATGATAAGTCGTCATCAGGTTTCCAGAGAGACAGCCAAACGTGTAATTAAAGCACTGATAGAGGAAAAATTGGTGGTGTCGCAAGTGGGACGAGGCACCTTTGTGCATAATGTAACAGAACAGATAAAGGTGTGGGGGGTAGTTATTCCTTTTTATTCCAACAACAACGAGCAGTTGATTTCGGAACTGCTTATAAAAGCTAACGCGGCCGGGCGAAAAATGGAGTATTTTCTTCATTACAACAATCCGGATGAGGAAATGAGGACTATTGGGCAGTTGATCCAAAAAGGATATGAGGCCATTATCGTGGTTCCGAATTATGATGAGTCATTAACTGGGGAATTTTACCGCAGATTGAGTGCAGGTAGTACAAAAATTGTTTTGGCCGATTATACCATGTCAGGATCTTATTTTAAGTATGCCATCCAAAGTTACGATTTAGGGGTAAAAAGAGCCGTAGATTATTTAGCACAAAAACAGGATGGTAATTATTTGTTATTACGCCATGAAAACTGGCAAGGTCGTAATATGGTTTTCAACCTGATGAAAGAGACTTTTGAAATGATATTGGATTTAAAATACAGCCATAGGAAGTTGTTTTATTGTGCTGATATTGATGAATTAACCAAGGACTATTTTAAGGAAAATTGTATAACAGGCGTGTTGTCGGTTCAGGATTCGATAGCGATCCGTTTGATTGGCAGAATAAAAAGTTGGGGAATGTCTATTCCGGATGACGTATCTATAGTTTCGTATGGAAATACAGAACTTACGAAACTCTTTAATCCTGCCTTAACGGTGGTGGATTGCAAATATGAGAAAATGGCAGAGAGTATTAGTGAGTTGATCTGTAACAAAAATGTAAAAAATCAACAGGTTGTCATTCAACCAGAACTAATAATCAGAGAAACATAACGATGTTATTTATACTTGAATTCGAATTGATGCAAATATAGCTAAATAGTTGTCAGTATAGCTCTAAAATATTAGAGTGAAAGCTTGTAATTTTGCTACTATACAATAAATCATAGCGTTGACTTAAAATTGTTAAAGAAAATAAGAATAAAATCTAAGTGCCATGAATGAATTATTAGAAAGACTAGCGAATTGTGTTGAATTCGGAAAAATCAACAAAGTATCTCCATACCCTCCTAACATGAAGGATCAGGATGGAGCGGATGAAATTGCTAAACAATTATTAGACGACGGGGTATCCGCAAATGATATCTTAATGAAAGGTCTGATGATCGGTATGGAAAAAGTGGGTGTTAAGTTCCGTGAAAACAAAGTGTTTGTGCCTCAGGTATTAATGAGTGCTAAAGCCATGAGTGCTGCTTTGGATCACTTAAAGCCATTTTTCCAGTCGGGCGAAGCAGAGCGTAAAGGAACGTTCATTATTGGAACTGTTGAGGGTGACTTGCACGATATAGGAAAAAACCTTGTGGCTATGATGGTTGAAGGTAACGGTTATGAGGTGATTGACTTGGGAACAGATGTTAAAGCCGAGAAGTTTATTGAAACAGCAGAGCAATACCCGGGAAGTGTAATCGGTTTATCTGCCCTATTAACTACCACAATGAGTAACATGGGAAAAATTGTGGCAGCGATCAAGGAAAGAAATACAGATTTTAAAGTATGTATTGGTGGAGCACCTGTAAATCAGGATTTCTGTGATAAAATTGGGGCCGATAGTTACAACCCGGATCCCCAGGGAGTAGTAGAGTTTTTAAACGCATTAGCATCGTAAATTTTAGTCATTGAAAATGAGTCATTTGTCCTTGTTTTAATTATAAACTGATGACTAGTGACCAGTGACAAATAAACTATAAAATGAAGGGATTAGAATTAATTAAAAAGGCCATGAAACTTGAGGAAGTCGAAAGAATTCCTTGGGTTCCTTTTGTAGGCGCACACGCCGGAAATTTATTGGGGTTAACAGCAACAGAATACTTGCAGTCAACAGATAAGATTGTAGAAGGGGTTAATAAGGCTATTGAAACATACAAACCGGATGGAATACCAGTAGCTTTCGATTTGCAAATAGAAGCGGAGGCATTAGGTTGTAAGTTAGCTTGGGCAGATGACAATCCTCCGGCAGTGGTTTCTCATCCATTGATGGAAGGAGCAAAACTGGAGGAGATGAAAGTTCCTTGTCCTTGTGCAGGTCGTATTCCTACGGTGATGGATGCAACACGCAAACTAAGGGAACAACATCCGGATGTTGCTTTATATGGGTTGATAACCGGCCCATTTACCTTAGCGCTTCACCTGTTGGGTACCGACATCTTTATGCAAATGATGATGGATCCGGATGCAACCCATAAATTGATGCGTTTTGCGACGGATGTGGCGAAAATGATGGCGGGTAACTATATTGAGGCCGGAGCCGATGTGATCGCCATTGTCGATCCAATGACCAGCCAGATTGACCCAATGAGCTTCGAAACTTTCGTCACGCCTTATATTACCGAAATTAACGACTTTATCCGTGAAGCTGATGCCTTAAGCTCGTTCTTTGTTTGCGGAAATGCACAACAAAACATCGAGGAGATGTGTAAAACAAAACCAGACAATATCTCCATCGATGAGAATATTCCGTTGGATTATGTTAGAGACATGGCATTGAAATACAAGGTATCGTTTGGCGGAAACATAAAGCTTACGGTAGTATTGCTAATGGGCGATGAGGATGCTTCCCGAAGAGATGCATTGGAGTGTATGGATATTGGTGGTAAAAAAGGATTTATCCTTGCGCCGGGTTGTGACTTAGCGATGGCTACTCCAAAAGAAAATTTAATAGCAGTTTCGGAGTTGATTCACGATGAAGTACTTCAGGGTGAGTTGCGTGCTTCAGAGGCCGCGACGGACAATATTGAGTTATTAGATTTGTCAAACCACTGGGATAAGAAAAAAGTTATCATCGATATTATTACATTAGATTCTTCTTCATGTGCGCCTTGCCAGTATATGGTAGATGCTGTAGCTCGTGCTTCAGAGAAGTACGGTGATAAAGTCGTGTATAAAGAACACCGCATCAAAGAAATGGAAGGCGTCCAGATGATGGCTTCGTTAGGTGTTAAAAACTTGCCTACCATTGTAATGGACGGCAATATCGATTTTATTTCCCAGATTCCCCCAATTAGCGATATTCAGGCTAAGATAGACGGATACCTGGCACGAAAAAATTAATATAAACGGGAATCGGCTCTTCCTTCAGCGTTGAGGCCGGGGGAATTAGTCCGCAGCAGTCGCAGGAATGGGGATAAATCAATTTAAGAACCCCACCTTTTAAGGTGGGGTATATATAGATATATAAATCGGCTTTAGCCATGATTGTCTTTTTCGGTCATAGTTAAAGCCTTCGTTAATATCGGTTTAATATCCCGGCTTAAATGCTAGGGTTAAGGTATGTTTTAATGAGTATGAACAATCTGCATCGGCTATGTCGGTTTAACTTAATTACTGGGTTCTTAGGCAGCGGGAAAACCACTTTACTTGGCAATTTGCTAAACGAGTTGTCTAAACAGAATCGTATTGCTGTTATTCAAAACGAATTTGCACCTACGGGAATCGACGGTAAAGAACTGCAAAAAATCAGTGACGATTTTAAATTGGTGGAGATAAACAACGGTTCGGTGTTTTGCGTTTGCCAACTGAGCAATTTTGTGCAGAATATGCAAAAACTAATCGATGATTATCAACCAGAGATTATTTTTCTGGAAGCATCGGGTTTGGCCGACCCAATTAGTGTAGTTGAGCTGTTACAGACGGATGCGTTAAAAGGTACTGTAACCCTTGATAAGAATATTTGCCTGGTGGATGCACCCAATTATTTTAAAGGTTTGGGTATAGTGCAGCGGTTTAAACATCAGGTGATGGTTGCAGATCATATCATCATCAATAAAACAGATCTTTATGAGGGTGATTTAAATGAAATAATACAATCCCTTAGGGTATTGAATCCCTTTGCCGAGGTTGTTTCTACCACTTATGCCAAAATTGATTGGTCTTCCTTCTCAAAGGAGCATGTGCAAAAAGGGGTGGCAGCAGAAAGGTATCAGGGAAGGGTATCGGAAGGTAGGCCCGATATGGTGGCTTGTGTACTCAGAACCCATGATAAAATAAGTGAGGAGAATCTGATAGATTTCCTGAATGAATTAAAGCACGAATGCCCAAGAATTAAAGGATATCTTAATTTAGTAGATGGTAGAGTGATGTCAGTTCATTGTGTTTTCAATAAGATTGAATTAAAAGAGTTGAAAAATTATACCGGGCCTTCAGAATTAATTGCTTTTGGAAATGGATTATCAATAGGGAAATTAAGAAGGACATTTAAGCTATTTGTAAAGTAATTAGTTGAAAAAATAATTAGGGAGCAAAGGTGAAGATATATTTATTGAATGGTTTTTGTTGAAGCGGCAAAGCAACCTCCTTACCAGGAGCAGCGGTTAAGTTGACGTAAGAAGGGACGAAAGCAGGTGAAATCACAAATGATCAGTGAGCTATCAAATCGGCAGCCAATTTTCAAAACGTTTATGGGGTTTCCGTTATGGAGGTCAGCAATGGTGTCTTTAATGGAAAATATCTCTTAAAAGACTGAAGATAAAGGTCTTATTGTGGGACACCTAAAGTTTATTGCATCTGATAGGGAAACATCAAAAAAGCAGAGAGATACAACCGTAGAAGGAAGTGTATTTCCAGGTAAAATTGCATTTTCTATCGCTGAAAATATATCATTGCTGATTATTGCACGCCTAGAAACAGCGTCTGAAATACTTAAGATGTGATTGGCAAGAGTAACCAAAAGAATAAAGAAATGTTTGCTGTTGGGGTAGAGTCCGCTCATAAAAATGGTTTTATGCCGGGATAACCTTCGCCAACACCGAATAAATTAAAGAATTTGTAAATTTAACCTTAAATAAAAAATAGGTTTAAATCAAAGCTTAACGTACCGTGAAAATAGAATCTGCAAAACGTTTTTCATTCCAACTGGAAGAATTAAATATCTCCATAGAAGATATTGAAGAACTGGCACATATGGGCGAAGATATGCCTTCTTACAGTTGTTTCCTGAAACACGAAATAAACGGGTTAAAGTTTATTGCTTCGGTGGAAGGAGGTTATATTATTAAAAATGGTAGCGTTAATGGAGAAGGCTTGTTAGTTGAGAATATTGAATTTAAAACAGGAAAAGATGTCAGCCGCCACTATAAAAATTCGACTCAGCTTGCCGTTTTTGTTTGCACGGCGGGGGAGGAGATAACAGAACGTTCGAGAGCGTTAAGTTCAAAAGGCGAACTGGTAGAAGGATATTTATTGGATGTTTTGGGATCTGTGATTGTGGAAAAAGCAATGGATAAAGTGCAAGAGGCTTTACGGATGGAAATGGCTCACATGGGTCTAAAAATAACAAATCGTTATAGTCCGGGATACTGCGCATGGGATGTAAGCGAACAAAAGAGCTTGTTCTCTTTCTTTCCGGATCAGTTTTGTAATGTGAGATTAAGTGACTCTTGCTTAATGCATCCTGTAAAATCGGTAAGTGGTATCATCGGAATAGGAGAAAATGTGAAATTCCATAAGCATGTTTGTCATGCCTGCAGCAGTGTCAATTGTCTGTATAGAAATACAGCCCAACATTAAGTTATGCCAACCATTACGATCCATCAGAACAAGCGGCTCTTAAAATCAGAATTCGAAAAAGGGGAATCTTTGCTGCAATTGTTGCAAAAACAAAACCTTGATATACCGGCACCTTGCGGTGGAAACGGGACCTGTGGCAAATGTAAAGTCAAGATAAAAGGTGTTGGGCTTGTAAATTCGTGTACCCATCATCCTGACTCGGATATAGAAGTGATCCTGCCGAACGATAGAGAGGCTAAAATACTCACCCATCAAAACCAATACACCCTGCATCTTCCGCTTCAGGTTAACGGCTTGGCCCAACAATCGGACTATCCCATTGGCTTAAGCATTGATATAGGTACCACCAGTATGGTTTTTTATTGGATAAGTTTGATAACGGGTAATATCATAAGAAGCGTTGGGGTAAGCAATCCCCAGGTAAAATACGGAGCCGATGTAATTACCCGAATATCCTATTGCACCGATCAGGAAAAGGTTGAAGTATTGCAGCACGAGCTTGTCAATGCTATTAACAAACAAATTAGTGATTTTGTTACGCAAGATGGAATTTTAAACGAACATATCGTTAAGGTATCCGTTTCGGCTAATACTACCATGTTACACTTTCTGGCAGGAGTAAATCCCATGTCGTTGGCTTTAGCGCCATTTAAAGCTTCGTTTTTAGATGCCCGGTTTATAAAAAGTGGGGAATTGGGTATCCATGTCCATAACGAATGTTTGGTGCATCTTATGCCTTCTATCTCTGCTTATGTGGGAGGCGATATAGTTTCGGGTTTAGCATCACTTCATCCTAAAAAAGAAATTAAAACTTACCTGTTTATAGATATTGGTACCAACGGGGAGATGGCGGTAGTAACACCCGAAAAAATATATTGTTGTGCCACTGCAGCAGGTCCTGCCTTGGAAGGAGCCAATATACAATGTGGGATGGCAGCTTTTGATGGAGCCATTTCGGTTTATAATAAGAATGGTTACCAGACTATTTCCGATGAAAAACCAATTGGGATTTGTGGCTCGGGCTTGTTGGATATTATGGCCTATTTACTTGAAAAAGGAATCGTTTCTTCTGATGGTACTTTAACCGATAATTATGTTCTGGTTCCTAAAGAGGATTCGGGAAACGGAGAAGAAATAGTAATTACCCCGCAGGATATCAGGGAAATTCAACTTGCCAAGAGTGCTTTTTTTACGGGCATAAAAATATTGCTTCAGGAGGCAGGTGTTAACTTCGATAAACTAGATGCTATCTTTTTAGCAGGTGGTTTTGGAAACTACCTGAACCCGGAGAGTGCCGTAAAAATTGGTCTGTTCCCCCATGAATTTTCAGGTAAGGTGATTACGGTAGGGAACACATCCGGCACGGGAGCCGTGTTAAACACTATCAGTACAAAATACGAAGAGTATACACGCGCGGTCATTCAAAAATCACAACTTGTAGAACTGGCCAACCATCCCGACTTTGAAATGGAATATGCCATGAATATGTTTTTCTCGTAAGTAGTCAATTTGATCAAAGTATAATCCCGCTGCCTAAAGCTAATATCATTAACACGTCGGTATAATAAACATCTGAACGTATATTTTGTTATAGTTTCTGAATTTAAACGATGACGAAATAAACAAACATGAAAAAACTAGTAATTGCAATTGTATCGTTTTTTGTTTTTTGTGGTATCGGTGCTCAAAACAAAGAACTGAATATAGGTGACAAAGCACCTGTTTTCTCAGCCAAAGCAGACAACGGTAAAGTCTGGAAATCAAAAAAATATATTGGCAAAAAAAATATAGTGGTTTATTTTTATCCGGCTGCTATGACCGGGGGATGTACAAAGCAAGCTTGTGCTTACCGCGATGACGAAGAAAACTTAAATACAGCTGATGCTATTGTAATTGGTATCAGTGGAGATGAGGTTGAAAATCTGGAATTATTTAAAAAAGCAAACCAGTTAAATTTTTCCTTATTATCGGATATTGACGGAGCCATTGCCCAAAGTTTTGGAGTGCCCATAAAGCAAGGGGAAAAAACAATACAAAGGGAGTTTGAAGGTGTTCAGTTTGATTTAACCCGTAATTTAACCACCGCAAGGTGGACTTTTGTAATCGATAAAAAAGGAAAAATTGTATATAAGTCTACCCAAGTAAATGCTGCCGCTGATAGTGAGGAAGTATTGAAGGTGCTTAATTCCTTATAGCAGAAGTACAATTCTAAGATTTTAATATTTGCAAAGCTCAGATTATCGGAAATATTCTCTACAAATCGGGGTGCAAACTAGAATTGTGCCCCGCGTTAGTTACTTTCATATAGCATGTTATTGAAGCAATAAATATTGTCAGGAGCACTCCTGCTAAGTGGAATACGTGCAGATAAGAAATAAAGCTTTAAATGATATTTCGTTTAAAATAATCTTTATTTTAGATGTGTAAAGTGATGCCATCTGCACAATTATATAAGCACTTGGTTTATTTAATAATTGGTAAAAACCATGCCTATATTCAAAGTAGATATAAAGGCATATGATATGGGATTACTGAAGCGTTGGGGTTATTGAGATGAAGCTAATGAGAAATATATTTAAAATACTATTGACAATTTTCATATTTTCTAGTTGTAGAAAAATTGAAAACAATCAATGGAAACACTTGGATGGATATTCACTAGGTGATTGGATTGAATTTACCGAAAACGAAATATTGAACGACACAATAATGAATGGAAAGACTCCAGTTGCCATAATTAGCCCTTATAAATGCCGAATTGTTGATTATCGCCTTGAAATTAAGAGTTTAAAAGATGAAACAACGGGAGTATATAATAGGTAAAGGTCGCAAGTAATCAGTTGCTTAACGTATCAAAGTGAGCAGAAAAAGAATTTACATATTGCTAGTTGTTTTGACTTGCCTGTTAAGTGTGACTTTAACAAGACTTGGCTTATTTAGTACATCTGACTCAGACATAATACAAGTCATAAACAAAGTGTTTGCAGGTAATTCAATATTAGTAAATTCAACTGGTGGAATTGAGCTAGATAAAGTGACAATTCAAATTTTAGGAGAAACTGTATTTGAAAAAGGGAAATACCTGAATAATATTAAAGACACTTATGGTGGTCCTAATTTCGATGTCTTTTATGATGATAAACTAATTGGCACAGTGTATCATTACAATACCAATGATTGGTATGTTAACCAATTCAAGTTTGACTTTTATTTTGAAGATAATCATCCTCGATTTATTTGTAAATCAAAATGGAAAAATTGGGATAGCTGTGTTTATATTTGGATTGCAGAATGTGTTGATAGTGTAGAATATAAGTCCTTTGACTCTGAAGGAAAGATAATAAGAAAATGGATGAAAGAAACAACAAACCGCTAACAAATGACTCATAAAGCATAAGCTTGCCGCAGGCACGACACAAGCCAACGATTCATAGCCTGAAAGTTCAAAGTAAAATGCCTAGAAACCGAGTGTCACAGAAGAAAACGAAATGAAAAGAGCATATTACTCAAATAAAATAGACATATTTTTAAATGACTCAGTTTCCAGTATAATTGGAGAATTGAGCATGAATCATAGCAACAGAAGCTTAGATGAGTTGCAAACTAATGCCTGGAAAAAGCAAATTGAAATTCTTAAAGACCAATTAAATGGATTGCAAGGACAAATCTATTTTGAATTCGCAATCCCAAGAATGGGAAAGCGGGTTGATAATATTGTAATCGTAAAGGATACTGCATTTATCATAGAATTTAAAGTTGGTGACGGTGGATACGAAAAATATGCGATCGAACAAGTTCTTGATTATACAATTGACCTAAAGAATTTTCATGAAGGAAGTCATTTTGTAAAACTAATTCCAATTCTTGTTGCAACAAATGCAGAAATCACGAGCAATGAATTACAAGAAATTATTAATTATAATTCAGCTGCAAAATCCAATAAGAATAACCTGCAAGAAGTAATAAAGTCTTTCCTAAATGGAAATAACAAACTAATTGACGTTGATGATTGGGAAAACTCTATTTACAAACCTACTCCGACTATTGTTGAAGCCGCTCAAGCTCTGTATAAAGGTCATAATGTAAAAGAAATTACCCGGTCAGATTCGGGCGCAATAAACCTATCAAAAACTGCGAATTGTATAAATGAAATTGTTGAACATTCAAAAAACTCAAAATCAAAATCCATTTGTTTTGTTACTGGTGTTCCAGGTGCTGGTAAAACGCTTGCTGGATTGAATATTGCTAATGAACGAATGAATGCGGACGAAAATGAACATGCTGTTTTTCTATCTGGGAATGGACCTTTAGTCGATGTATTAAGAGAAGCATTAACGAGAGACGAAGTCCAAACGGCAAAGGAATCCGGAGAAAATATGACAAAGAAACAAGCTGCAATTAAAGCAAATGCTTTTATCCAGAATATTCATCATTTCAGAGACGACAATCTATTATCAGAAAAAGCCCCTATTGAAAAAGTAGTTGTGTTTGACGAAGCTCAACGAGCATGGACAATGCAGCAAGCAAGTTCTTTTATGAAAAGAAAGAAAGGAATTGAGGATTTTAACATGTCTGAACCTGAATTCCTAATTGATGTAATGAACCGACATAAGGATTGGTGTACAATAATTTGTTTGATTGGAGGTGGTCAAGAAATTAATACCGGAGAAGCAGGATTAGAAGAATGGATTGTAGCATTAAAAGAACATTATTCTGAATGGGAAATACATTATTCGAATTTAATAACTGAAAACAAAAATTATTTAAAACAAACTGAACTTAAAGTCTGGTTAACAACTAATGCAAATATTCAAACGGATTTACATTTAGCTGTTTCTGTTAGGTCATTCCGTTCGGAGAAACTTTCTGAGTTTATACACGAGTTGTTGGATTTGAAAAAGGATTCTGCAAATAGACTATACAATGAATTAAAATCTGATTACCCTATTGTTTTAACTCGAAATTTAGAACTCGCTAAAAAGTGGATTAAGAACAAAGCAAAAGGAACAGAACGGGTTGGTCTTATTGCTTCATCTGGTGCCCGCCGATTAAGACCACATGGAATTGATGTGAAAAATGAAATTGAAGCTGCAAATTGGTTTTTAAATAATGACGAAGATATTCGGTCTTCATATTTCATGGAAGATATTGCAACTGAGTTTGATATTCAGGGACTTGAAATTGATTGGGCTTGTGTCGCTTGGGGTGCAAATTTTCATTTAAATAGTACGGCCTGGAAATATCAAAGTTTCAAAGGAACTAAGTGGCAAAATATTAACAAAGAGATTGATAAAAGTTATTTAAAAAATACATACAGAGTTTTGCTTACAAGGGCGCGTCAAGGTATGGTCATTTTTATACCAGAAGGCTGTGACTCAGATAAAACAAGACCAAATGAATTTTATGATAACACATATAAATATTTGAAAGAATTAGGAATAAAAGAATTAGAATAAGACACTAAAACACAACAATGTGTATAGTGTTTTTGGTTTTCAGTGGTTTGCGAGCGTTTCGGCACGTAAAAAAGCAAGGTGTAAACTGATAGGAAATCACTTCGAAATCCTACACGACACCATGCACTAACCGTTGGTTTAATTTTGTGCGAAGCAGATGAGATTGTACTGTTTTACGAAACTTTTTAACTAATTTCTTTAAGATAAAATACTATTTATGAGACAAATTTTGAAATTATATTTGTTTGCATTTCTCATCCTAATATTGAATATCAATACTCATGGACAAAAAGAACCTGGAATAAAAACACTCGAAAAGGATAAGTATTCAGTTAATTACCCCTTTGATTGGGATCTAGATGAGTCAGGACTACATGGAGCAAGTTTTATATTGTTTAGTCCTATTCTGTCAGGGGAAGATATGTTTAGAGAAAATATTAATTTGCTAATACAGGATCTTTCAGCATATAATATTGATTTGGACAAGTATGTAGAAATATCTGAAGGACAGATTAAAACTATGGTTAAAAATGGAAAACTTATAAGTAGTGAACGACTTAATGACGGACAAAATTATTTTCAAAAGGTAATTTATACGGGAGACCAAGATATTTACAAGCTTAAATTTGAACAATACTATTGGGTAAAAAATAAGAAAGCCTATGTTTTGACTTTAACTTGTGAAAATCATATGTTTGACTCATATAAGGAAACTGGCGAGGAAATTCTTAAGAGCTTCAAATTAAATTAAAATAGCCCAACAAAAGCTATGCCTAATGAAGAGGCAGCAATGTTTTGGGTGTTTGTAGGGTGTTTGTGTGCGCCAAATTTTCATCCCGAAAATTTATTAAGTTTAAGGTAAAATTTCACAACGTACATTTGGCTATGTGATAATTTGGTGAAAGAAGTTCTTCGAAACTCCACACTAAGTATAGCAAAATCGTCCAAAGTAAATATAAAGGCATATGATCTGGGATTACTGAAGAGTTAGCGTTCATTAGAAGAAAAAATTCATTTCATGAGAAAATTAAAATTACAAATGCAAGTTTCCTTGGATGGATTTAATTCAACAGGTCCAAATGACGAGCAACAATGGGTGACGTGGGCATGGGATGAAATCAAACAATATGTCTTGGAATTAGCGGACTCTGCCGATACTGAAATAATAGGTAGAAAATTAGCGGTTGACTATATTCCATATTGGCTTGAGACGTCGACAAAACAAAACGACCCGATGTATGAATTATCAAAAATCAAAGCACGTCAAAAGAAAATCGTTTTTACGAAAACCCTTGAAAAATCTGAGTGGGGAAATACGGTACTTGCAAAAGGAAATCTGGTGAACGAAGTAAAGAAATTAAACAATGAAAACGGTAAAGATATTATTGTTTACGGAGGTAGTTCATTTGTCTCTGCTTTGGTCAAAGAAAACTTAATAGACGAATTTCATTTATTTGTCAACCCCGTTGCATTAGGGCAGGGTGTACCTATTTTTAACCAACTAGATAATTGGCAACAACTTAAGTTACGGAAGTCAATTACGTGTGATAGTGGGATTGTAATTCAACACTATGACCTGATAGAATAAAAACGAACCGCCAACAATTAAAAATGAATAAAATAGTTACTAAATATTTTATTGACAGAAAAGAATGGAGAAAGTGGCTCGAAACAAATTTTGAGACTAAGGATGATGTTTGGTTGGAGTATCCATTAAAGAAGACGGGTAAAAAACGAATCTTGTATAATGATGCCGTCGAAGAAGCGCTATGTTTCGGGTGGATTGACAGTACAGTTAAATCACTGAACGAATTTACTACTATTCAAAGGTTTTGTAAGAGAAGAAAAAACTCCACTTTCTCACAGCCAAACATTGAACGATTGAAATGGCTCTTTGAGAACAATTTGATTCACAACGCAATTAAGAACGAGGTTTTAAAAATAATTCAACAAGAATTCGTTTTTCCGGGAGACATAACAAAGAGGTTAAAATCGGATACGGATGTTTGGGAGAATTATCAAAACTTCTCAGAGCCCTATAAACGAATCAGAATTGCATACATTGACAGTGCAAGAAAAAGACCGGATGAATTTGATAAACGTTTGAATAACTTCATTAAAAAGACAAAAGAGAATAAGCTAATTACAGGGTTTGGTGGAATTGATAAATACTATTGATAATAATAATTGCTGCCAGACCGCAATAAAGCATATGAAGTCCAGCTCGTTTTGAAAGTTTTGTGGCTTCGGCAACCAGCGACAGATCGTTGATTTGTTTTATAAATAGAAAGTTGGCATGGGTCAATTTTCATGCATTTAGTGTTACAGGCCGTACGTTAGGAGGGAGCGCTAAAGGGACATTGTTTACACTTTTATGAAATGCCATTCAAGAAGGAATTATTAAGAACTGCTTACGATTTTTCCCATAAAAAGAATTTTAAGGAATTAAAAGCGAAAAGAAAGAACAATAGCTAAATATAAATTCACCAATAAAGTGTTACTTGCATATGCTATGCAATGAAGATTCGCTATTGTATTTTACATCATTAATAATTAATGGAAATCTACCAAGAAAATATAAAAAAGTACAATGCCGAAACATTAAGGTTAAGGAAGATATTGAATAAAATATCTCTACTTAGGCTACTTGTTTTTGTAATTTCAGGTGGCATTCTTATATACTTGTTCAGTAACAATTTAATAGCTCCCGTTTTTATTGTTTTGCCTATTTCAATATTATGTTTTGCGTTTGTTTTAAAGCGCCATAACAAAATAGCTTTTTTGAGAAAGCACACTTCATTTCTGAAAAGCATTAATGAATCCGAGATATTAAGAGGAAATTGTAAGCTGGAAAAGTTTGATACCGGAGATAAGTTTATCCATCAAAATCACCCATACACATCTGATTTAGATATTTTTGGGCAACACTCCGTGTTTCAGTTGGTTAACAGAGCGACTACAGAGTCAGGCACGATGCGCTTATCAGAATGGCTTTCTGAACCTGCAGCTAATGATGAAATACATAACAGGCAAAAAGCCATAAAAGAATTATCACAGAAATTGGATTGGAGGCAAGATTTTCAGGCTTCAGGAATGCACTTTCAAAATAAAAAGAGCGATTATTTTAAATTGTTAGATTGGGTAGAAGAACCTGTCGTTCTATTAAAATATCGAAGAATATATTTAGCCGTGGCAATAATTCTTCCGGTGCTATTATTCCTTAGCTTATATTATTTCACGATTAATATCACTTCACCAAACGGGTATGTTTATTTACTTTCCTGTATTGCTGTTATATTTGTTAATTACTTAATATTAAGAAAAATAAATCCCTTTGCGGAGAGGATCGTTAAAACCGCAACAGGGAATATTAGTACTTTAAGAGCTTATCGAACACTTATTAGTAAAATTGAAAATGAAAGTTTCAGGTCAAAAAAATTGTACGAATTGCAATCAATACTAATAAAAGGAAAATATTCGGCATACAATGAAATTAATAAGTTATGCAGAATATTGGATTTCTCGCATCAAAGAAGAGTAAAAAAGGATCCATTAAATGGAAATCATTTTTATTCTATACTAAACGGTTTGCTACTAATAGATATTTACTTGATTATTGGAGTTGAGAAATGGAAATCAAAGAATAAAGCATTTTTAAAACCATGGTCCAAAGTAGTAAGTGAATTTGAGGGTATAAATAGTCTGGCCGGTTTTTGCTATTCAAACCCATCCTATACATTTCCTGAGATAACAGAAAAGAGCAACTACGTATATTTTGAGTCGTTAGGACATCCACTAATAAATTCAGACAAACGTGTTTGTAACAATTTTCACTCAAAGGGGCATGGTGATATTGTTATGATTACCGGTTCTAATATGGGAGGGAAAAGCACTTTTTTAAGAACCGTTGGCGTAAACCTGGTGTTGGCATTAGCAGGTGCACCCTGTTGTGCAGTTTACGGGCAGGTTTCGAATCTGAAATTACATACCAGTATGAGAACCCAGGATAATTTGAAGGAAGGGGTTTCTTCTTTTTACGCAGAATTGGATAGGACAGAAAAAATGCTGAAATTGATTGAAAGTAGCCACAATGTATTTTTTCTGTTGGATGAGATGTTTAAGGGAACAAACTCGGAAGATAGGCATAAAGGAGGGTTTTCATTGATCAACCAAATAAGTAAGCTCCTTACATCAGGAATTATTGCAACACACGATATTGAACTTGCAAAACTATCGGGGAATAAAAAGTTGGTGGCAAATTATAGTTTTAATAGCGAGATTAAGGATAACACAATGAATTTCAGCTATGAACTTCATCCAGGTATATGCAATGATTTTAATGCAAGTGAACTTATGAAAAGGAGCGGCATTAAAATTATACCTGATTTCTCAAAAAGTGAAACTGAATAAATACATCGTTTAAGCAAAAAAATAATGTATAGCTTGCCGAAGGTGCAACTAAGCTGCGCATTGAAGTAGAGGTTAAAAATCTGCGAATCTCTGCGAGAAAACAATTTGTTATTTCAACAGAATGTCCACAGCAGCATAAACTAAACCACCGGACATAATGACGGTGAAAATTCGTTTGACCAGAAGGTTTTTAAGATAGTTGTTGATCACGGCTCCAAACAATGCCCAAACTGAAACTACCAATAAGGTAAACAAGGCAATTCCCAGAGCAGATAAAACCAATTGTAATTTGTTCTCGATAAACACACGAAAGAAAGTAGAGTAAACAGTCATGCCATAGAAAATGGCTTTGGGGTTGACCAATTGAAGAATTGCACCATCATAAAATCGGGCCTGAACTCCTTCTTTTGCTTCGCTTGTTATGTTGAGCTTTAACGTTTTATAAGCTAGGTATAGGATATAAGCTGCTCCAATATATTTGAGGTATAGAGTTAACTTGGGAACTATTGAGGCCAAACCATATGATAGTCCGGCACATACCATCATCATTACCAAAGTACCTGTGAAAATACCTAATATGTAAGGCATTGTTTTAGCATAACCCCTGCTCATGCTAAAAGCCATGCTCGAAATATTATTGGGACCCGGCGAAAAGGATGTAGGTAGGGCAAAAGATAGAAAAGGAACTAATTCAAAGGCCATAACATATGGGTTTGTGTTGAATTGAAAAGGTATGCAAGTTTTTTGATAAGAAGGATTCAAATACAAGGCTGTGGAAGACTGAAGAAACGCAGTTTAATAGGTGTAAATGCGTATTTTTCTGACCAGCGTAACGCAGTATTTGTAATCTATATGACAAAAAAAATAAAAGACCATCCCCGTGTTCAAAAGAGATGGCCCTATTTATCTTAAAAGCGTGTTTTTCACAAATCTGTTATTGAGCGATTACCCCATCTTCGTCCCAAAGGTCTTTCCAGTGCTTGGCACCTTCCCAAAGGAATACCTGACCTTTTACCAAACGCGAACCACACTCACAATTCTTAATTGAAGCAAATTCTTCGTCGGTCAAAGGATCAGTAAATGAAGATTGTAGGTTGCTCAAGTACTCCATTGGGTGCACTGAGAAAGGAATAGTTACCTGTCCGTTCTTGATAGCCCACTTAATGCAGATTACAGCCGGGTGTACGCCACGAGCCTTAGCGATAGCCTGAATCTCTGGAGTTTGAATATCCACAGCATCCCCTTCTGCTATATCACGCTCAGGGCGGGTAGGAGAACCAATTGGCATAAATCCGATTGGCTGGATCTGCTTACTCATACAGTAATCAAACAATTCTTGCTGTTGGAAACAAGGGTGCATCTCCATTTCGTTAACCGCAGGAAGAATCTTCATTAAAGGAAGGGTCTTCTCAAATTTGGCGATAGTCATGTTGGAAGTACCAATGTTACGTACCTTACCGGCCTCAACCAAAGCCTCACATTGTTTCCAGGTATCCATAAACTCGTCTACAGAGAACGGCTTAGAATCAGGGTTACGGGCATCACCATCACAACCAGGTGCATGGTAATTAGGGAATGGCCAGTGGATTAAGTACATATCTAAATAATCTAACTGAAGATCATCCAGTGACTCCTGACAAGCTTTTTCTACTTCCCGGTGACGGTCGTTCCAAACTTTTCCGGTGATGAAGAGCTCTTGGCGAGTACAAACTCCTTCCGCAATCACGTCTTTGATAGCCTGACCAATTTGCTTCTCGTTTCCGTATACTGCGGCACAGTCGATATGACGGTAACCTAAACGGATAGCGTTTCTTACAGCATCAGCCACTTCTTCGTGTGTAAAACGGTCTGAGCCAAATGTTCCCAACCCCACAGTTGGAAGCTTATCACCTGAGCGAAGTACTTTTGCAGGTACGTCAGCCGGGTTGATAGCTGTGTATTCTTTTGAAATATCTGACATCTTTTTAAAGATATTTAGATAATGGACATTAGATAATAGATAAAATTCAAGGTCTCTTATCTCTTATCTCTTATCTCTTATCTGATTAAAGTTCAATTTTAATATAATCTTCTTCCTTTAAGTTTTTTACTATGCAATCGTTGGCATACGTTCTTTCCGGAAGGTTGACAAGGATGTTGGCAGGTTGGTCGTTAGGTGTAAACGGACCCCAGTGCCATACCCCAGGTTTAATGGTAAATACGGTGCCTTTAGGAATGTAAAAAACACGTATTTTGTCTAGTGGAATATCGTCTTCACTGGCAGTGGCCGGCCCTACTTGCAACAAAATGTCGTTATCAAGGGGAATATTCACCTCTGCACATGCCGAATGATATTCAAGTATGTCGATGATAAGCTCACGCTTTTCTACCCTGCAGCAAGAATAGCTGAAAGGAACATCACCGCGCACATCTAATTGTAACTGGTCGCGGAAAAACTCAACCGGGGGTGCACCTAGCTTTTCATCCGAAGGATTAATTAAGTTGGCAAACGTTCCGAATGGTTTAAAGGCTTCCAACGACAGTTGTTCTACTTTTACTGTTCTCATGTTTTTCAGTTTGCAATCGGCAGTTCTCAGTCTTCAGTCAACTACTGCCTACTGAAGACTGTTGACTTTTATCTAAATGTAAAGTTAGATACTGGATTATGATATAAATAAACAGAACCTGCACTTAAGTTGAATAGCTCACTAAGTGCTATTGGGTCTATAATCTCTTATCTCTAATCTATTATCTGAGGTACTGCCGACTGATGACTTATTACTTAATCTCTTCGTCGTATACAACGGCTACTTTACCACACTTACCGCCGTCCATTAGGTCGTATGCTTTGTCAGCATCTTTAAGCTCGAAACGGTGCTGTACTAAATCTTCCGGGTGAATGTTCCAACGAACTAATAACTCAACTAGCTCTTCCATTCTTGAAGAAGAAGTTACCCAAGAACCATGAATTGTAATTTGGTCGTGGATAATGTCTGGAGATGGGTTGAACTCAACAGTACCACCTTCACCAATCATAACCATGTCGCCCCACTTACGAGTAGCGCGGATAGCCAACTGACGACCGTGTGTGTTACCGGAACAGTCGATAGCTCTTTCAAAACCTTCGCCAGAGTGAGTTTCGGCCAATACTTTCTCTAAGGTATCAGGACCAGCTAAATATACAGAGTCAGCTAAACCTAAATCTTTAGCGATATCGCAACGCTCTTGTACAGTATCAACACCTACTAATTTGTTAGCACCTAAAGCTTTTGCCAACATCAAAGTTGCCAATCCTACAGGACCTAAACCTACTACTAGAACAGCATCTTTACCTGAGATACCACACTTCTCAATTCCTTCGTAAACAGTACCGAAACCGCAAGCAACCTGAGCACCATCAACATAAGATAATTCATCAGGTAACAATACACAGTCTTTTTCATCAGCTAAGATGTATTCTGCCATACCTCCGTCACGCTGCCATCCATAAGCTGCACGCTGAGGGCTGGTACAAGAAATCATGTAACCGCGACGGCAGTCGTTACAAACACCACAACCAGAGATGTGATAAAGAATTACACGGTCACCTTCTTTGAAACGCTTCATGTCAGAACCACACTCTATAATCTGACCACATGGCTCGTGACCAGCTACCTTGTTTTGGTATGCCTCAGGACCTTTACCAAGGTGTTCTCTGTAGATAGCGCGGATATCAGATCCACAAATAGTAGAAGCTTTAGTTTTTACTAATACCTGACCTGGACCTGGAGTCGGAACTGGTATTTCTTTCATCTCTACAGTACTGTTACCCGGAAGGTAAGCTGCTAACATTGTTTTCATCTTTCTAACTTTAAGAAAATAAGTAAATAAATTTTTTTAATCTCGTTTGCAGTTCAACTGCTGTTTTTTATCGGCTCCTGTAAAGGAGCCGATTTTATTTCTCAAGTAGTCTTAAATACCATTTCAAAAATGGCCGATATAACTACAAGTGATACAATAAATAAATTAATAATCTGATTATATTGAGGCTATGCTTGATTAGCTTTATAAGCTCTATAGCCAAAGTGGGCAATAACTATAAAACTGATAAATGGCAATATAAATGATACATTTTCGGCAGGGTGACCAAAAACAGTTCCCATGTCTATAATAGTACCTTGAATAGGAGGCATTAAAGCACCACCAACAATAGCCATGACTAATCCGGCTGCACCAAGGGTCGCATCTTGACCAATACCTTCTAAGGCTATGCCGTAAATGGTTGGGAACATTAATGACATAAATGCAGATGTTGCAACTAAGCAATAAAGACCAGCCATACCGTTTATTAAAATAGCTCCACCCAACGAAATCATAGCTCCAATTGCGAAGAACATAAGAAGTTTGCGTGAGTTAACATACTTCATTATCATGGTACTAATAAACCTGCTACCTAAGAAAATTCCCATAGCAACAATGTTATACATCTGCGCAGTGGCTTTGTCAATGCCTAATTGTCCTGCATACTGAATAATAAATGTCCAACACATAATTTGTGCAGCAACATAGGCAATCTGAGCAATAACACCATGGCCATAAATCTTATTAGCAACTAGTCGCTTAATGGATTGCCACGGATGAATTTGGTTTTGGTGTCCCGTATCCGGCATCTTCGTTACCAAAATAACAACAAACATAACGATAACAACTAAGCCTAAAATTACGTATGGGTTACGAATTATCATTAAGTCATGTGCTCTATCTATGGCCTTTGTCGCTTCGTCCAGTGTTGAGAAATCGACTAGGTTACCAGCTGCATCAGTATGTTTATCTGAAGCAAGCGATGCTAAAACAACTCTTGACGCTACATACATGCCAAGTAAAGACCCCAACGGATTAAAAGCTTGGGCAAGGTTTAATCTTCGTGTCGAAGTTTCTTCTGCACCGAGCGATAAAATAAATGGGTTTGCTGTTGTTTCTAGGAAAGCAAGTCCAAACGTCAAGATGTAAAGAGAAACCAGGAAAAATCCAAATACCTCATATTGTGCAGCAGGCCAAAATAATAAAGCACCTGTTGCGTATAAGGCCAGTCCCAACAAAATCCCTTTTTTGTAACTAAATTTCTGTACAAATAATGCGGCAGGAATAGCCATGGTTGCATATCCTCCATAAAAGGCAAATTGAACCAATGCTGCTTTGGCTGTCGATATCTCCATTACGGTTTTAAAGGCAGCTACCATTGGGTTGGTTATATCGTTGGCAAAACCCCAAAGAGCAAATAAACTAGTGATAATTATAAAAGGTACCAGATATTTCTTTTCTACCACTTTTGCTGTTGCTTTATTCATAAAAATAGATTTGTAGAATTAACAGGAGATTAAAATTAAATGCTTGGTGTAACGCCTTTTTTCAATAGGATATTTCCGTATTTGGCTGTTTCACCAGTCATAACCACAGCAAATGCACCTCTTGCCTTGTCGTAAAAATCAAACCGACCAATACGTTCAATGGGCGCTACGTCGGGATTGGTGATATGGACGCTTTTTAAATAAGCTTCTTCAACAGTAGGGTCAAGCTCATCACCTTCAACAGCTGCCATCATGGTTAGTGGAGCCGGAACATAAGAATCTAATTCGAAAAGAGGTAAGATAGCTGCCAATAAATCGGGGATTCTTAAACCGTCAGCCCTTAATACTCTTCCGTTGAAAGACTCTGCAGGAAAATGTGCATCCGCCAAAATAATTTCGTCGCCATGCCCCATGCGGGCTAATACTTCTAAAAGTTCCGGGCTAATAAGTGGTGATATTCCTTTTAACATGTGCTATAAATTTTAATAACTTCTCAACATTAAGAAATTAAGTTTTTTTTAAATGATCAAGTATTGACCAATCACTAATATATTATACTCTAAAGTTCAGTACTTCGTGTAAAATAAGAGAGGTAGCCCCTTTAACAGCAGCTTGATTGCCCAATTTACTTTGCAACAATTTAATATTTCTGCGGGGTTGTTGAATAACTTCTCTTTTAAACACGCTTTTAATTCGTTCTGTAAAAAAAACACCCGAATTCATTACCCTTCCACCTAGCACAATCGCATGGGGATTAAATAGATTAGCGGCAGATGCTATAGCCTGTCCCAAATAGTCGGCAGCCTGATTAAATAAGTGCAATGCAAACTGGTCTCCTTTTTTGGCTTCTTCCGCTATTATCTCAGTCGAAATTTTTTCTAACTTATTTAATGACGAGTCAGGATAAAGTTCTTTTTGTCTGTTGGCTATTTCTGTAATGCCTCGTCCCGAAGAATAGCATTCCAAACAATCCATTTTGCCACATGAGCATTTTAAACCAACAGGAGCAGCCCCAATAATTTTATTGTGCCCAATTTCACCTGCCATTCCGTCAAAACCAAAAAATGGTTGTCCGTTCATAATACATCCGGAACCAATCCCGTATCCGATATTAATGAAAATAAAATCCTTGCACATATCACCGATACCATACATCAATTCACCTTGAGCCATCACCCGAGAAACGTTATCCACAATAATAGGTACCATGAAATGCTTCATCAAAGGTTTCTTAATGTCTACGTTTTTCCATTTAAAGTTGGGTGAATATTCGATATTATCTGTTCTTTTGTTGATAAAACCAGCGGCAGCAACACCTATACCGTGCAATTTGCTTTTGTCGATGCCAGACTTATCAAAAAGCTGTTCAATTAAATCAATTACCCGTTCTAAATCAGATTCAAAACTATCGCTAGCTTCTGTTCTCGTATCTACTTCAGCTAAGGTGTCGCCATTAAGGTTAGAAAGAACGCTATATATATGGGTACGCCCCCAGTCTATGCCAATAACATAGCTGTCGGCACCATTAAATTTAACAATTACAGGAGGACGACCGCCTTTTGACTCACCAATGCCTACCTGAACAGCCAGTTTTTCCGTATTAATTAAACTATCAACAATACGTGTGATGGTTGGCGCACTTAAACCAGTTTGTTTAACGATTTCCGCACGTGAAATTTCACCACTCTCCCTGATCAGGTTCAATACCTTAATTTTATTTAAGCGATTGATATATTCTGCGCTTCCTTTCGGGTGATTTTGTTTCATTTCTTACTTTCTAACGGTACGAAAATAAGGTGGGGAAGTTAAATATGCAAACGAATATAGAAAAAAAAAGCCAGCGAACGTTAATTAGAATGATTCTACAAAGAAAAACAGCAAACTTATATTGCCAAAAATGCAGACAATTGAGGAGTTTATTTATATTTGTTTGGCGTTAAAGGATGAGTAAGTTTATATTTTTCTTTTTTTGCATTATATTTAGAATCAAATTCAACACAACAAATTAAATTTTATTACAGTGAAAAAGTTAATTACATCAACTCTATTCGTATTATTATTTTTTATTGGCCAACCCATTTCTTTAAACGCACAGGAGAGTGGTAATTCAGGACTGGAAGGGGGAACTATCGGAAGTCAGTTTGATTATGCCATAAAGAAATCAAATACCTTTGAGGCATTTAAGGTGGTCAGAACATCATGGTTGTACAAGTTGAAAGGGAACGCCATAGATTCGGTTAAAGCGTTGCAAAAAAATATAGTTTCACTTGAAAATAAAGTACAGGATCAGCAAAAGGAAGTGAATGTATTAAAATCTAACTTAAGGGAAACTAACGAAAAGCTGGAATTGGCCACCAAAGAAAAAGATAGCTTTAGTTTTCTTGGGATGCTTTTAACAAAAGGTGTCTATGGTACAATGGTTTGGACTATCATTTTTAGTTTAATCGTTGCTTTACTCATTATGATCTTTTTGTTTAATCGTAGTAATACAATTACTATAAAAACTAAGGAAACGCTAGGCGAAAAACAAGAAGAATTTGATGCGCACAGAAAATGGGCTTTGGAACGGGAACAAACCCTGGCGAGGGAACTCAACAAACTAAAACAAAAATATAAAGGACTCGATTAGGGTTCTTTTTTTTGTCGTTAATTAGGCTGAAAATCAGAGTGGTCTGATTGCCATAGTGCGAAACCAAGAACATCACCCAAAGAATTAAAATATTTGGATTTGCTGTCGCCTATGCCATGTCCGGCTTCAAAGTCTACTAAAAATAAAATAGGTTTGTCCGAGCTATTGACTGCTTGCAGGCGTGCTGCAAATTTAGCTGGTTGCCAGGCAATTACCCTTGGGTCGTTCATTCCAGCGGTAATTAAGGTCGCAGGATATTTTGTATTTTCAACAATATGATGGTATGAATCCATTTCGTATAAGGCCATACATTCAACTGAGTCCTTTACCGTTCCAAACTCCGGGATATTTACAGGTCCGTTGGGTGAAAACTCACCTCTCATTGTGTTCATACAGCCTACCTCAGCAATGGCAGTTGCAAATAAGTCAGGCCTTTCTGTCATTGCCCTTCCAATCAGTATCCCACCGGCACTACCTCCATAGATAGAAATTTTTTTATGGGATGTAAACTGCTGATCAATCAGATATTCCGCACATGCTATTAAATCTTTCCAGGTATTGGGTTTAGTGGTTTTATGTCCGGCTTTATGCCAGTTGTCTCCCAATTCGCCGCCACCCCTAACATGAGGTATGCCAAGAATTCCACCTTTGGTAGTATATAAAAGAAAATTTGGGCTAAAAAAAGGATTTATTGAATAACCATAAGCCCCATAACCGAAAAGAAAAACCGGGTTATTGCCGTCTTTTGTAATGTTTTTATTGTAGATAACTGACAAAGGAACGGTAACACCATCATGTGAGCGAACCATTAACTCTTCAATAATTAAGTCTGTATATTCAGGATAGCTTGCCTGGTCTGAAAGGTTCTCAATCTCAAATTTATTCTTTTTAGGCAGGTAACGATATCTTTGATAATCGGTTGTCCAACCGTTTAAGGTAACCCAAACATCAGGGGTGTTAATGCCAACAGTTTGTAGCCCTATCCTTCCTGCCAGAGTAGGTAATTCGATTTTAACAGGTTTCTGGGAATGGTTGGCAAGAAAGTAAAGTTCTTCCTGCACACCGTAGGAAGTTAATATATAATATAAGCCATCAGAGGTGGATGTGAAATTGGCCAGTTTGGCATCTTGATCTTCCGGAATAAACACTTTTGCGTTTGACAACAATGGGTTATCTAATGGAGCTTTTAATAGTTTGAAGTTTGGGGCATTTTTGGGGGTGTAATAATGGATTTGTCCTTTGATGGTTTCGAAATTGTAAACCTGGTCGTCCAGAGTAACAATTTGTTTCCAATTGACTGTATCATTGTCCATCTCATCAGCCGAAACCATGTATATCTTAAGTTTTTTGTCCACAGTTACCAGTAAAGCAAAAAGAAGATGGTTGTGTCTGTCATAAAAAACGATAGGGAATTCTTCGGGTTTAATATCAAGTTCCGGGTTTTTTGATCTTGAAAAAAATTCGATATCGTTTTCCGGTGACTGTCCAACAGTATGGATGAATGATTTACTGTTCAGTTCCCGTTCCATATGGTGAATATCGCTTGAATTGAGCCGTATATATATAAAGCGTTCGTCGTCAGGTAGCCAGGAGGCTGCTGAAAACCAACACCGGTCTATCACTTCGGGGTAAAGCTCTCTTGTTTCGACGTTCATAATCATTAGTTCTGAACTTTCTGAACCATTAGGAGCCACTTCAAAACATACTTTGTCACTTTTAATGGAAGGGGATATGCTGGATATTGAGTAATGTAATGTGTCATCTTTGTATGTTGCTGGATCAAAAAGCAAAACTTCGTCCCCTTTTAATCCGTCACGGTAAAAAAGTTTACCGGTTTCATCATCTGGAGTCTGTTTTAAATAAAAGTATTTGTTGGCTTCAGTGATATTCACATTATAAATTCTGCTACTTTTTCTTTGATCAAACTCTTTCATTTTATCAATTAACCCTTGTCGGCCCGGTATCTGATCAAGAATATTTCTGGAATACTCCGAATGGGTTTTAAACCAATTTATAACGGAAGAGTCATCCAGATTCTCCATGTATCTGTATGGGTCGGTTACTTCTTTTCCAAAGTAGTTTTCAGTTACAGGCTTGGTGGCTGCAATTGGAGGTGTTTCATTTGCTGATTCTGTTTTCAGCTGACAGCCAATCAAGCTTAACGAAACCACGAAAGCAAATAAAATATTTTTCATGATAGTGTAATTTGATAGTTTATATGCAATTGTGCTTCAAGTTACGATGGAGAAGAAGACTTTGTCAATAGAGAAACAGAGGCAATTTGTATCAGCTGGTTGTTTTTGAGAGACAACAAACGGTAATGAAATTAACAATTAGTTTTTAAGCGCTTGAACAAGTTAAACGGCCTGACGATTACGTGTCACATGGTGTTGGACTGGGATTGGGCCTCGTTAAAACGTATACCGAAATGTGGAATGGCATAGTTTGGTCAGCGCCAAAAACAGATAAGGGTTCGATTTTTTATTTCCAGCAACCTGTGTAATTAATTCCATGTTCGAATTCGAACAATAAAAGGTGCAATATCGGTCAGAATTTTGAGAGTCAAGATTTGGTTGTGTGTCGTAATGGGCAGTAAAAGAGTAATATGTGTATTTCGGCACGATAAGTGATTTCTTCCAATAACAAACCAAAGAAAATGGAGGATTGAGTCATGAAAACACATGTAAATCAACACGAATATCATTTTGGGATTATAAAAATATTAGTAGTTTCCTCTTTACTATTGTTGGGGTATGGAATCTACAAAGTGTTTACGATTAATGGTAATGAGAAAGAATTTATCTATGAAAATTCTATGATGGGCAATGCGAATCAATCCATAAACTCAGAGTTAGGCGATTTGTTTTATACACATTCTTATAACAATGAGGTAATGGAAGAAACTCTTCCTGTTGAACAATGGATGCTTAATCCGTCATCTTGGCGTGAATCACCATCCTTTAGTTTGTTGGCGGCATGGTCAGAAGATATGATGGAAGAACCTTTGTTAATGGAAGAATGGATGACAGATCTGTTGGGATGGGAAGCTAAGACCATATGGCCTGCCAGTGTTTTGAGCGTTGAATCGGAACCTGAATTGGCCATTGAGCCTTGGATGCTTAATGATGAAGGTTGGGATGAGTATACAGGAGTAGAGGTTACATCTTTTGAAAATGAAGACGGAATAAAACTGGAAAGTTGGATGATGAACACTACAGAATGGAATGTGCCGATTATTCCAAAAGATAAGTTAGCAGAATTGGGATGGGCGGAAGAGGAACAACTAGTTCTAGAGCCTTGGATGATAAGTTGTTGTACCTGGGTGCCCGAGAAATTGGCAGAAATTGAGATTTATGAGTTTAGCAAGTCCTTTAGTGAAGATGCTTTGACCCTAGAGGAATGGATGCTTGATGATATGTCTTGGTTAATTACCGATATACATAGTTTGGAGGAATACCCAATAGCCTAAAGCCATTTTAGCAATACATTGAAAAGAGTTAGTGCAAATGATGTTGTATTTGTGCTCACTCTTTTTTCTTTGGATTTATCCGTTCCGTTGCCAGGAAAAATTTTTTGCCTGCCAGGAATTATTTATGTTGAATTTTATATAATTGTATACTTAAAAATGTGGTTAAAAAATTTTTTAACCACTACAATAGCCTTTCCCGGTTTTACATCAGAAAATGCCGATTCATAACGAAATTAGCTTTGGAGACGCAGCAAATAAAGGCGTTTTTTGTTTAGCAACCGATATTGAACATAGCTTGTTGTTATTTAAAATCAACAAATTGCATTTTAATTAAAATCCATAGATTCCGCTTTTGTATTAAAATCCTTTTTCTATCTTTACAAGGAATCTCAGCCTAGATATAAATTTACATGCGTTATTTACTCAAAGGATTAATCTTAGTTTTTCTGCTACAAATTAGTGTTGGATTATTGGGGAATGATGGTCCACTACAGGGAAAATACGTCCATAATGTACACGGCAATAATGAAATTATTGCCAAAGCTGACTTGTATCTTCAAATAAATGATGCGCCAAGGGCCATTCGGTTGCTGTTGGATAACCTTGAGCATTGCACGGATTCATCGTTGCAATCAATTATAAATTATAAAATCGGGATAGCATACCTCACTGAAGGTTATTACGAAGATGCCTTGCCTTATCTGAAAAAGTTTAAAGCATATCAGGAAAGTAAGGGCGATTCAATAGGGATTGTTGCGGCTGATATTGCGTTGGGAAAGTATTATTGTCAGCGTAACGACTATACAAATGCTTCCAGTATCATATTTCATGCATTAAATAGGATGCCCCATCAGTCGGAAAACGAACTTAAGGCTATGGCTTTTTTGGTATTGGCCGAATTAAACGTTCAAAATAGGGTATTTTCCGAAGCTAAGTCATATGCCCAAGAAGCTTTGGCGATATCTACAACGTTAAAGTTGAATAATCTGAAATTAAAATGTTTTGATGTTTTTTCTTGTCTGTACGAAACCATGGGAGATTATCAATCGGCACTTTATTACAAAAATAAAAGTGTGAACCTTCAGGATTCTATAATAAAGTCAGCTGCCTCGGCATTAACGAGCACACAGCATTTGACAGGAAATATATATGATGTGTCGCCTGAAAACGCAAATGCCGAAATGGCCACAAGAGCAATATCTGTTAATTTGTCGAAACTAAAAGACGATGAAGTAATTTATTGGGGAAGCATTGTCCTTTTATTTGTTTTTGCGTTGGTGTTTTTTATGCTGTTCCGATCAAAAATGTTGTTGAGCAAAAAGCTTAAGCATAAAAATGTAGAGCTGGAAAAGTTGAATGCAACCAAGGACAAGTTTTTTTCGATTCTTGCACATGATTTAAAAAGTCCGTTTAATTCATTGATGGGATTTTCCGAAGTCCTGTCGTTGCAGGTGGAAAGTAAGAGTCAGCAAGAAATTGTAGAGTATAGCCGGTCGATTCATAATTCAACCCGAAAACTATACTCATTGGTGGAAACCTTGTTACAATGGTCCAGAACACAATTGGGAACTACGGAGTACAAGCCCGAAAGATTGGATGTTAAAATAGTGGCCAGTAATATTATTTCAATTCTTAAGATTAATGCGGAAGAGAAGGACATTGTTATTTCGTTGGATATCTCCAACAATATGTTAGCTTGGGCCGACAAGGATTTGTTTAGTGCCGTGCTTAGAAATTTAGTGAGCAATGCCATTAAATTCTCAAGAGTGGGCAGTGTTATCAGTGTAACCGGCAAAACGAAAGGTAGTTATATGGAAATTTCTGTAACCGATACTGGTGTAGGTATCAGCAAGGATAACCTGCAAAAAATATTTAGGGTAGATACCAATATTACTACCACCGGAACATTTAACGAAAAAGGAACCGGACTGGGCTTGGTGCTTTGTAAAGAGTTTGTGGAGATTAATAAGGGTGTTATAAGTGCCGAAAGTAAGCTGGAAAAGGGTAGTACGTTTAAATTTACTGTACCTTTGAGTACCAATTACAGTTTGAACTAACAAATATCGATTGTGTAATGAAATGAGCGTTGTTTTTATCTATCCGTTCATTAATATATTCGGTATTATAACATAGAGTTTACATCATTAATAAGTGATATAAAATGACCAAGAAGAAAATTGGCTATGTGGAGGCCATTACTGAAATAGAGGATATACTATCAAAAATTGAAGATAACGAATTGGATGTCGATGAATTGTCGGATAAGGTAAAACGAGTATCCGTGTTATTAAAGATTTGTAAGGATAAATTGCACACTACCGAATCGGAGGTGGAGAATATTCTTAAAGAAATAGAGGAATAGATAGCAATAGGTGAGTAAGGCGTAGGCGTGATTAAAATTGAAATAAAAAACGGTTCTTGAATTTATATTCAAGAACCGTTTCTTTTTTATGCTATTAGAATATAAATCTTGCTCTTATAAAAGCATGTGTTCCTGCTTGGGGATAGTAAGCAGCCCACGAGTATTCAACTCCATCTTCGTACCAATTGCCACCATAAGCATTGCTTTCGTACTTTGTGTCAAATAAATTGTTAACAGTAAGTTGTAGTTCAATTTTTTTCATCCACGAAGGATTGAACGCTTGTGTAATGATACCATTAAAAACCGTATAAGCATCAAGTTTTCGCATATCACTTTCCGTGTTGTCAAAGTATTGCTCGCCCACATGTTTGGTGATAAATTTGATGCTAGTATTCTTCAAAGGTGTTATCGTAAATGTGCTGTTGGCAACTATGTTAGGAGAATATGAAATTTGATTATCCCCATGTTGAATATGTATATCGTTATTTGTATTTGGATTAAAATCGGGATCATAGGTCTCCACGAAATCTTTGATGATGTTTTTACTAAAAGTGGCATTTCCGTCCCATCTAAATCTAGATAAAATTTTTGCGCCTAATTCAATTTCAATTCCTGTGCGGTAACTATCTTCTACATTGGTCATAATGGAATATCCTACATTACTTTTTTCGCCAGTTGGAATTAACTGATCTTTATAGTCCATGTAATAGAAGTTAATGTTGGCTGCCAGATTCGGTGATTGGTAATGATACCCTATTTCCAAGTCATTCAGTCTTTCCGATTTTGGTGTAGAGCTTGCGTCCCCTTGCGCATTCTTAAAGTCGGCACGTGCAGGTTCTCTATTGGCAATGGCATAGGACGCATAGAACTGGTTTTGTTGGTTTAAAGTATAAAAAACACCTGCTTTGGGATTAAAAAAATCATATGTATGATGCTGGTCTAGCATGGGGAAATCATCATCGGTACCATTTATCTTATAGTCGATGCCTCTATATTGTACATCGCCAAATACGTTTAATTTACCCAGTTGGTAATTTACTTTGGCGTAAATATTATAATCCTTTTTTATTCCCTTGTTACGGTACCATTCTTCGCCTTTTTCTGAACTGCCGGCGTATCTGGCCCAAATTAACTCTCCAAAGTGATCGCCATCATATTTGTTCCAACCTCCACCAAAAGTCATTTGCAAATCATCAGTATCATAATTGAATGAACCCGTAAACCCGTAAAAATCGTTGGTGAGCCATTTCTGACGGATGAGGTCCGTAGTTTTTATCGTATCGCCTGGTTGTCGTATGATGTGCTCCAAGCCATACTCCTTCAGGCTTTCGTCTTGCTTATACTGTTCGTAGTAGCCTTCGCCTCTGGTGTAATGAAGGGCGGTGTTTAAAAGCCAGTTGCTGTTTAAATTCTGACTGAAAAATAGCTGGTAGTGAGTCTGTAGGTAGTTGTCTGTCTGGTCTTTGTAATATCTTTCATTGCCATTTTCGTCGATATATTGGCCTGCGGGGTTGTAGGTCCTATCGGTTTTTAAAGTTGCTTCGTCAATACCCCACCAGCTAATACCTGTACGTTGATCCCCATGGATTACGTTAGCCTTTAAAAAGCTGTTTTTAAGATGCATGCTACCGCTCATGTACAGCGATTTATGGTCGGAAAAAGCATAATCTACATATCCGTCAGTTTGCAAGTCGCTATAGCGAAGATCAAACGAGAACTTATCGTCCAGTAAACCCGTGCTAACATTAATAGAGTTTTTAAAAGTGTTAAATGAACCGGCTGTGGAACTAACTTCTGCATAGGGTTTGGTATGGTAGCTGGTGGTATTAAAGTTAATGGAGGCTCCGAATGCGGCAGCTCCATTAGTCGATGTTCCCACACCGCGCTGCACCTGTACCTCATCTACCGACGACGAAAAATCGGGCATGTTAACCCAATATACCCCCTGGCTTTCCCCATCGTTTAGTGGAATGCCGTTTACAGTTACATTTATTCGTGTAGCGTCCGTTCCTCTAATTCTCATACTGCTATAACCAACACCAAAACCCGATTCCGTCGAAGAAACAACCGAAGGCGTCATGCTTAACAGGAGGGGAATGTCATCAGCTGCATTCATGCTGCTCAGTTCTTCTTTGGAGATATCGGTTTTGGCAACAGGCGTCTTGTTACCTGCTTTGATAGAAGAAACAATAACTTCCCCCGTCATGATTGAACCAGGTTTTAGGGTAAAATCAATTTGTTCGTCAGAAGTTAGCTGTATCGATTTCATTTGGGTTTCATACCCTAAATAGGAAACAGCCAGCTGATATTGACCTTTTTGCAGATTCTTAATCAGATAATTACCCTTGGCATCGGTAATAGTTCCTATGGAAGAACCTTTAACGGCAACAGTGGCTCCAACCAGGGGATTGTTATTTGGGCCGGTAACTATACCGTGTACACGGTATTGCGACGAAATAGATGTTAGTCCAATAATACTAACTAAAATGGATAAAAATAACTTTTGCATGTATTACAGTTTTAAATGAATAAATACTGCAATGAGGAAAATAGGAGATGATCTTTTTCCCTTGACAGCATTACCTGTCCAGGTTCGAAGGGTATAATCTCAGCCCGGTATAATCCAGGCACCCCATTGTAGAAAACGGATGCAATATTAAGACCTTTAAGTCTTATACGCAAGAAAAATAAATATTTTTGTTATCTTTTTATAAAACTAAACGAATGTGCCTTGCCAATTTCGGTTAAAGTGTTCAATGTTGATTCGCCAATATTATCTTGATTTGCAAGATAGGATGAGATGGCTACACCGTGTATGCCCGTTTCAAATAATTCTGCAAAATCTTCCATAGTAATAGCGCCTATGGCAATTATCGGAATGTCTATGTTGTTGGTGTCACAACACTTTAAAATTTCCGTATAATCATTCAGGTTTAGTTCGGGATTTATATCCCTGCTTGTTCCGGTATGTCCGTAAGTGCCTAAAAATAGGTAATCTGCCCCTTGTTCTGCCAGATGCACGATGTCATCGAACGTATTGGCCGTAGCTCCGATTATTTTTTGACTTCCAATAATATTTCGTGCTTCAGCTACGTTTATATGGTTTTTGCTTAAGTGAACACCGTCTGCATCTACTTCAATAGCTAGGTGAGGATTGTCATTAATAATAAAAGTGGCACCATAATGTTGGCAAATGGAATTACATTTGCGGGCCTGGGACAGAATATAATCTTCTGGTTTATTTTTGATTCCTAGTTGAATCCAATCTCCCCCTCCTGCGCAATATTCCAAGGCTTGTTGCGAAGATGGTTTTTCAATCTCTTGATAGGTAATGAATTGAAGTCGGCTAATAATTTTTTGCATAGTGTTGTGTGTTAAGTTTACCACAAACATAGTTAATTTTATTTGCCGGGAAAAGCATTGTTAAGATTTAGAAGAATTGATTCACTTCATACAATTGTGGTGTATTTTTGAGATGCTGCCAAAGTGTCCTAGGTGTGGCAGCACCTTTAAAAAAACTTTTGGGGTGTATAGCAAATTATAGCAGTTTATATACCTACCAATGCCATCATATTATTTTTTGTAAAAATCACGAATAAAAAAAGCTGCTATAAAAATAATCAACTTTTATAACAGCTATTGTTAATTGGGTAAAATATGTATAGCGCAATAATAATTCCGGTATTTATCTCAAAAATATCATTAGACTCCATTGAATACCAATTCAATGAATAAAACCTAAACATTATCTTAACACCGCAAGGTAAGATTTTCTATAACTGGATTTCCCAGATACGGCAAATGCCTGCTTTCGTGAGCAATTTGAAAAATCCCTTTTGAAAGATCCCGGTTTATTTGATAACCTTTAAAACTTCGGTTACCATCTTTTCCAATTCAGCTTTTGGTCTGGCGCCAAGAGCGGCCTGAGGTTCGCCATCTACCGGTATAAATACTATGGTAGGTAGACTTCTGATTCCAAAAATAGCTGCTAACTCTTTTTCTTTATCAGTATCTACTTTAAATACTTGAATTTTACCTTTGTATTCTGCTTGTAACTCGTTTAAAATAGGAGCTACCTGTCGGCATGGACCACACCAGTCAGCATAAAAATCCAGGATGGCGGGTACCTTTCCGTTATATTTCCACTCCTTATTTGTTTCGTAGTCAAAAACCTTTTCCTTAAACGTTTCTTTGTTTAGGTATATCACACCACTCTTTTCCGTCTCCTCACCCGTGTATTTGGCTTCCGCCCTGCCTGCACATGAAACATTGGCGAAAATAAATACCGATAATAATCCTGAAACAATTAATGCCTTCATAACAATTGTATTAATAATTTACTTTTACTGGTTGGCTGAAAAAATGTCATAAATTAGTCTAAACTAACTTTTAAAACATCCTTGAATGCTTTTTGTAAAGTTTCCTTTGGCAAAGCTCCCTGGGCCATTTGCGGTTGTCCTTCGCTTGGGATAAAAAGAAGGGAAGGAATACTTTGTATACCAAACATACCCGATAATTCTCTTTCTGCCTCGGTATCTACTTTGTAGATGTCTATTTTGCCATCATAATCTTTCGAAAGCTCTTCTAATACGGGAGCAATAGCTTTACATGGTCCACACCAATCGGCGTAAAAATCGATTATACAAGGTTTGTTTCCTGCAAATTTCCACTCTTTACTTGCTTCGAAATCAAAAACTTTCTCTTTAAACGTTTCTTTTGTCAAATGTTCTAACATGATTATTGTATTTTAATGAATATTCGTGTTTGATTACTTTAGATACAAATATATCTAAAAATGTTGATATGTCAATATCAATATGTGTGCCAAAGTTAAATTTTAACATATTAGACTGACAAGCGACAGAAAACTGACAGTAATTCAGGTATTAAACATTTGTAATGACTAAGATGTTTGGTAGGAGTAACTAAGGAATAATGTGACTCATTATCATTAGGCTTTATTAAAATTATATTTTTGCAACCCTTGAATAGCCAAAATAATTGTTCCTGTTACCCGATTGTATAATTGGCGACAAACAATCGCGAGCCATCCTCAGCGCAATAAAATTGAGAAATTATATTATCCGCCAAAATAAATTGTAATTTTGGCAGCCTAAATTTTAAGAATGACTGAAAAAGATATATTAAAACACTTAGAAAGCACTGTTTTTAATGCAATTAGGCATGTGGCAGATTTAGAGAAAATTGAAACCTACGTGATTGGAGGTTATGTGAGAGATCTGTTTCTAGGAAAGACTTCTAAAGATATTGATATTGTGGTGCGCGGCAGTGGGATTGAAATGGCAGAAAAAGTGGCAGCTAAACTTGGCGGACTTAAAGTGACTGTTTTTAAGAATTATGGGACTGCCATGTTTAAATATAGAGATGTTGATGTTGAGTTTGTTGGAGCTCGAAAAGAATCATACCAAAGAAATTCACGTAAGCCATTTGTGGAGGACGGAACCATAAGGGACGATCAAAACCGAAGGGATTTTACAATTAACGCTTTGGCTTTATCGCTCAACAAAGAAACACTTGGAAATCTGGTTGATCCGTTTAATGGGTCAGAGGATTTGGAAAAAGGTATTATCCGTACTCCATTAGAGCCAGGTATTACTTTTTCCGATGACCCTTTGCGCATGCTTAGGGCTGTGCGGTTTGCGGCCAGGTTTAAGTTTAGTATTGAAGAGGACACTTTTGAGGGAATCAAAAATAATAAAGAACGCATTGGAATTGTTTCGGGGGAAAGGATAGTTGATGAACTCAATAAGATGATTATGTCCGATAAACCTTCTTTGGCATTTAAAATTCTGGAGATAACAGGGCTGTTGCAGATTATACTTCCTGAACTTCAGGCCATGAAAGGGGTAGAAGAGAAGAAGGGGAAAAGGCATAAAGACAATTTTTATCACACGCTACAGGTGCTAGACCGAATAGTCCCTTTTACCGATGATGTGTGGTTACGATGGGCCGCAGTGTTTCACGACATAGCCAAACCCGTAACCAAACGGTTCGACGATAAATTGGGGTGGACTTTTCATGCGCATAATCATATAGGACAAAAAATGGTGCCCAAGATTTTCAAACGCATGAAGTTCCCAATGAACGAAAAAATGAAATTTGTTCAAAAAATGGTGTATCTGCATATGCGGCCTATTGTTTTATCGGAGGATGTGGTGACGGATTCTGCGGTGAGAAGGTTACTCTTTGATGCGGGAGACGATATTGATTCATTGATGACTTTGTGCGAGGCTGACATTACCTCAAAAAACGAGGATAAGGTCAGAAAGTATATGAAGAACTTTAAGGTCGTACGGAGGAAACTGAAAGAGATTGAGGAGAAGGACAGGGTAAGAAATTTTCAGCCCCCGGTATCCGGTGAAGATATTATGAAGACATTCGGCATTGGGCCTTGCAAGGAGATTGGAGATATAAAAGCTGCTATTAAAGAAGCCATATTGGACGGAGAAATCAATAACGACAGAGAGCAGGCTTACCAGTTAATGTTAAAGCTGGGCAAGGAAATGGGGTTAAACGAAAAGCCAGATGCCCCCGACATGGCCGGAGCAAAAAATAAGGGTACACATTCGAATGATTGAAACTTGTTTTGGCTATCAAAGTTTTGCTAATTTTATCACCAATGAAGAATAGCACACAAACTAAAAGTACTCCTCTGTTTGCTACTGTCCAATACTCGATTGATGGCGACGGACCTATTCTTGTAGCCGATCAATTAAAGTCACCGGAAAATATGGGACATATCATCCGCTTAGCTAGTAATTTTGGATGTGCAAAGGTGATTTTTATTGGAGACTCACAAAGTGTGAGGCATAGTAAGATAAAAAAAGTGGCCGGGGCAGCGGCAGGACAAATCGAGTGGCAGTTTTGTAAGCCGGAGGAGTTAAAAAATCACTTGCCGGAAGGATACACGGTTTGTGCCATCGAAACGACCGATAATTCTTTAAATTTGTCGGATGGTGTTTTGCCAGAGAAAGTCGCCTTTGTTTTAGGGAACGAGATTCATGGGGTGTCCGCTGAGCTAATGGAGCAATGTTCACACTTTTACCATATTCCCATGATTGGAGCCATTAAATCTATGAATGTTTCTCATGCATGCAGCGTGGCACTTTATGAATGGGTTAGACAGTATTTGGTAATTAGTCCTCAGTAATCTGCACATCAGAAAATAGTAAGGCGATGTTTGGTTCCTGTTCTCAATTCTTAAAAATACTTAAGTTTTTGATGCCCATCATTTAATTTTTAGCTCAAGTGCAACGGGGAAATGATCGCTGAAGCCATTGTTAAACTTAAAGCCAATGTATGTCCTGAATGGTTTTAATCCCGTATTACCTTTGTCTTCTTCCAATAAAAAAGGGAAATCCAAAATTTTCATTGGTGTTGCAACGAAAACGGTACGGGTGGAATCGGATAAATTTTTAGATATCAGGAACTGGTCAAAGGTGTTCCATTCGTATTGATGTTTCAGCGTTCCCGCTGAATTACTAATGCTGTTTGCCGATGAAGATATATTGATGATATTGCCGTTTTCAATAAGGTGTTGCATACTTTCGTCTTCGGGTTCGTCGTTAAAATCTCCCATGGCAATAATGTTGGCGTCAGGCTCGTAAGCTAATATGTTTGTTATGGTATCCCTCAATACTTGAGCCGCCCTATATCTTAAGGGTTTGGTATTGTGCACGCCCCCATACCTCGACGGAAAATGGGCCACAAAAAGGTGCAGGGGGATGGTATCTTTAATTAATCCATAAACGTACAATATATCCCTTGTTGGTCTGGTGCCCTCTCCAAAATCCACTTTAATGGGAATTGATTCAAGAGGCGTAAATTGATTTTTCCGATAGAGCATGGCTACATCTATGCCGCGTACATCCGGAGATTCATGGTGGATGATATGGTAATCCAGGTGGTTTAGCCCTGTTTTCCAAACAAGATCCTTTAAAACTCCTTGATTTTCCACTTCGCATAAACCAACGATGCCGGGAGGGTTCCAGCCGCCGGATTCAAGAACAACCCGTGATATGTTTTTAAGTTTCCGTAAATACCTTGAGTAGCTCCAATGTTTGTCACCTGTCGGGGTGAACTCGTCATCCAGTTTTAAACTGTCGTTTTTTGTGTCGAATAGGTTTTCGACATTATAAAACATCAGCCCTAAATGTTCGTAATTCTGAGGAAATAAAGGTTGGGGAGAGCTAAGTTCAAGAACCAGCAAAACCCAAAATGTTACCTTGTACCTTTTATTCTTCTTCCATTCTTTCATATGCGCCAAGGTCAGGGCCATTATTATCATTAACCCTGCTGTTGTTAAGAATATCGTTGGGGAACCGATCGGCAATTTCTTCATCGCCTAAATCCTGACAAAAGGATAGTGTGTCCAGTTGGTAATTAAACTCAGATGGGTCGATAAAATTAGGATCTTCGTTAACCCAAACACTAACATAATTGTTTGGGTCTGTCACATCAAGGTTACCGCTTTTTAACAGGCAGTTTTCAAATTTATAGTTGAACCAGCTCTTGCTATCCACTTCGTCTTCCTTGTCCTTAAAGTCAAAGCCTATTTCTGTAAATCTATTTCCATGTATTATGGAATTGTAAAAATTTGCCTCAATCAAAGGATTAATAACTTCCGTACCGGTTTCATCGGTGAAGTAATTGTTTAAGAATAGTGCAGGTGTGTTTCTGTATACCCAACTCGGGAAATAATTGGCTACCGTACAATGATAAAAGTTATAAGTCCCGCCTAAGGTCAGTGCAACGGAATGGTATCCGCAATCACCAATAACCGTATTGGAGACATCTACTTTTGAATTTTGCGTTAAGATACCAAATTGGGATATGTGATTAATCACTGTGTTGTTGATTTTAAGAGGGTCTGTATCGCCAAGTCCAACGGAGTCAACAAATATACCCATGATTCCATGTTTAATAATGGCATTGTCAATTACATTGTCGGAACTGCTTGGCATAAAATGTATATGTCCCCATTGGCCTGGTTTGTCATCATACCAATCATCCAGTCTGTCACCCAAAAAACTAACTGGTTCTTCGGGTGTCCCATTTACTTGCATACTGCCAAAAACAACCAGACGGGCATCGTTATGGAAATGGAGTCTGGCGCCAGGTTCAATAGTCAGTGTTTCAAGGCTGTCTACCACTAAAAAATCATAAATTAAATATGGTCTGTCGGCTGTAAAGGTGGCCGTTTTAATGTTGGCCTTTTTTAACAGCTCAACGTTCTGGCCATAAGCAATCAAATTTACTTTTTGGGTTCTTTCGCCTGAATAAAATATGATGGAGTCATTTACCACAAACGGACTATTACTGTTATCTGGTTCGATCGTGATATCCACAAAAACGAACAAACTGTCTTTGGCATTTATCCTGAGGTTGTCAACTCTGTCTTCAGCTTGTCCGTTTATATTTAATCTAAAATTGCTTGTTTCTCCGCCAGACAATTCTATTGAGTTGATAATTAAATCCTCGTCGTAGGGGTTATAAATTCTAAAGTTTTTCGTGACCGAACCAACTGACGTGAAAATGGTATCAAACATTAATGTGTCAACGGAAAAATTTAAACCTTCTGAACTACTTAAAAACACAAACTCCCTTTCGCAAGCCCAAAAGCTTAAGGGTATAAGCAGTAATATTAGGTATTTTTTTAGTCTGCACATAAGTTTTGTGTATGGTAGAGTATTGTTTATTAGGCTTTTGATGTAAAAAATGTTAGCAAGGGTTTTAGCTTGAAAAATAAACAATAAATTGAATAATTCCTATTAAATCCACATTAAATATTTATAAATTAAAACACAAATTAACAATCGTTCACACTGGATGCCACCATTCCTAATTACAACGAAGATCACCTGCATTTATTATTCAGAAAATTTAAGTATGATATATTTTTGATATATTGCCGTAAAATCTGACATACATGAATACAAATCATACAAAGCCATATACTTTCGACAGGGTGGTTAGGATGGTATTGTCCATAGCTTTTTTACTGGCATTTTATTTTTTATTAAAACGGTTAAGTGGGGCTCTTGTGCCATTTTTTATAGCGTTATTAATGGCCTATCTGATCAATCCACTGGTCGACTTTTTTCAGTTTAAATGTAGGTTTAAATACAGAGGATTAGCTGTTTTGACAAGTTTGTTAATGGTATTTGGAGGATTATATTTTTTAGTAATTTGGCTGATTCCCCAGTTCTATGCCGAGATGACAAAAATGGTGCAGCTAATTCGGGACTATCTTCAGCATGCATCTGTTTCGAGTATCTTACCTAAAGAAGTGATAGACTATATCAATGATTTTGTAAATAACACTGATTTTACCAAAGTTTTAGATCCACAAAGTGTGGCCGGTTCCCTTAAAAATATTTTTGGACAGGCATGGAAGGTATTCTCTGGTTCCATGAATTTCTTATTAGGACTTGTAAGCCTTCTGATTATATTAATTTACCTGGTTTTTTTACTGATCGATTTCAAACAGATTTCAGATGGGTGGCTGGGATTGGTGCCACCAAGATATCGGGAACCTGTGCGTGAAGTGTTTGATGATCTTACCAAAGGCATGCAAATTTATTTTAGGGCGCAGGGACTTATTGCGCTTATTGTGGGCGTGTTATTGGCCATTGGGTTTAAGATTATTGGACTCCCCATGGCTATAATAATTGGGTTGTTTATCGGTGCTTTAAATATCGTTCCTTATCTGCAAATTGTGGGTTTTATTCCTGTAATTTTGTTATCGTTGCTTAGGGCTATGGAAACTAACCATAGTTTCTGGCATGTTATTCTACTGGCGGCCATTGTTATGGGTGTGGTGCAGCTTATACAGGAAACCATTCTTACGCCCAAAATTATGGGACGCGTATATGGTCTTCACCCTGCTATTATTTTACTGTCTCTTTCTGTTTGGGGCAGTTTGCTGGGGTTGTTAGGAATGTTGATTGCACTGCCCATGACCACACTGCTTTTTTCTTACTATAAAAGATTTGTGTTAAAAAGCAACGATCAGGAATTAAACAATCCGGATCTTATTTAAACCCTAGTAATACTTTATTATAGTGAATAAAAAATAATGCAGCATGCTGTAATGTGCATTAAGACAGTGTAATGCAATGTTTAATGCGGTGTGGGTAAATATCTGGAAACAACAGTGACGGGAATTTCTGTTATTAGGCAAAACATATAGGCAGTTTATCAAAACTTTTTAGCCAATTGCTCATTTGTACGTAAATTTAAATGTTCTTGATAGAGATATAGGACACAACACAATTTACAACACACATGAGAAGCTTGATTTCCATATTCGTTTTATTGATGGGCGCCATTTTGGCGGATGGTCAAGTTTATACCGGCGAGGAAAGTGAGCAGATTGTTAAGGGGGCGTCAAAAGTTAAAGTTAACGAGAATAGCGGACAAATTGAATACTTCGAGTTCTCCTCTCAGTCCTTAAAATCCGGTTTGGTTGTGAATGGTTCCACGCTTAGTCAAAAAGTAGGCCTGCCCAATATATACAAACTAAATCTTTCAAATGAGTTTAAAGATAAACAGGGAGATGCACACTCCAAGTATCAACTGAGCTTGCTTGGTATTCCTGTTGAAGGAATGGGGTATACGGTCCATTACAAGAATGGAATGGCTCGGAGCGTAAACGGTAAAGCTGTAAAAGGCGAAGCTGTTACAACTCAAGCGCAACTGTCAGAAAGCGAAGCTGTTGAAAAGGCTATTTCTATTTTTTCTTCTGAACTTTTTATTTGGGATAACGATAATTCATTTTATCCCAAAGCACAACTCCTATTTGTCCCTCATAACAAGGAATTGATGCTGTGTTACAAAGTGGATGTGTACTCCTTAAAACCATTGCAAAGAGAATATATATATGTTGATGCCAATACCGGCGACATTGTAAAGAGAATATCAAGAATCCATAATATTGACTTTGAAGGAACGGCCATATCATTTTATAACGGAACCGTAGGGATTAAAACGAGCGAAGGATATGGTGGATATATTTTGAGCGAACATGAGCGGGGCAATGGAATCCATACCTATAATTTGAATTACGGGCAATTGTATTCTGAGGCTGTGGAATTTGTTGATGAAGATAACTATTGGCACAACCCGGATGATCAAGTGGCCTATGATGCTCATTTTGGAGCTGAAATGACTTACGATTATTTATTTAATAAGTTTGGAAGAAACTCTATTGATGGTAATGGGTTGGCGCTAAAATCTTATGTGCATTTCGGTAATAATTACGCTAATGCATTTTGGGATGGGGATCGGATGACGTATGGTGATGGGGATGGTTCTTCAAAATATGCTTTTACATCGCTGGATATTGTGGGCCATGAAATTGTACATGGCCTAACCTCTCATAGTGCCGACCTGGAATATGCATATGAATCAGGGGCTCTTAACGAATCCTTCTCCGATATTTTTGGTGTTGCCATCGATTTTTATGTGTATCCCACATCGGCCAACTATTTGATAGGAGAACAGGTTTTTATAGATGGGGTTTCTTATTTACGTAACATTTCTGATCCTAATGCAGCTTTTCATCCGGATACTTACCAAGGTAAGTATTGGATAACTGGAACGCAAGACCATGGGGGGGTACATAGCAACTCAACCGTTCAAAGCTATTGGTTTTATTTATTGTGCGAAGGGGGCAGCGGAGTCAACGATAATGGGGATAGTTACATGGTTGAACCAATTGGCCTGGAAGCGGCTGAGGCAATAGCTTATAGGAATTTGACTGTTTATTTAAATCGCTATAGCAATTTTGAAGACGCCCGGTTTTATTCGATTCAATCAGCTGTTGACCTGTATGGTGAGTGTTCCAATGAAGTGATTCAGGTTACCAATGCATGGTATGCCGTGGGTGTTGGGCCCGAATTTGAAACTGCTGTTACTGCCACTTTTTATTCCGACCAAACATTTTATTGCAGTGCTCCTGCCAGTGTTCAGCTTAACAATACAAGCACAAATGCTGATGGTTACAAATGGTATTTGAATAATGTAGAGGTTAGTACAGAACAAAACCCAATACTTAATATAGCCAGTGTTGGAGAATACAGTATTAAGTTGGAAGTGACCGGGACTTCTGAATGTAACAGCAGTGATATAACTGAAATTGAAAATTATATTACTGTTGCTAACCAAGCTACCCCAATATTTCCAGTAAATGCACCTTTCACTGAAAATGGCGGAACGGGCGGTATTTATAGTGTTCAACTGAATGAGTTAAACAACAGATCACAGGGGTCCAACCAAGGATATGAAGATTTTACCTGCGGGCATGAGACCGTATTGAAGGAAGGAAAAAAATATTCGTTGGCAATCCGCACAGGTGAGGACTTTAAAGAAGCTGTTAATGTATGGTTGGATGTTAACAATGATGGCATTTTTTCAAATCAGGATGAAAAGATATATACTTCAATTGCTACCGAAATTCATAAAGGAGAAGTTAAAATTCCAGCTGGTGTAAGTTTTGGAGATCCGCTCAGGCTGAGAATAGGCTCGGATCGTTATGATTACGCATCGGAGCTGGATGGTATTAATGACTCCCAATACGGGCAATACGAGGATTATACCGTGATACTGGAAAAAAACACAGCGCCTCCGCTTGCTAACTTCTCGGTAAGCGATACCATCGCTTTTATCCATGAATCAGTTTCTTTTTTCGATAAAAGCGAGAATGTTGCAACAAGTCGGATTTGGCATTTTGAAGGTGGCGTTCCTGAATATTCCAGTGATCCATACCCAACAGTTACATACCACCAAGATGGTGTTTATCACGTAGAACTTATGGTAGCCAATGAGTTTGGCTCTTCATCAGTGAGCAGGGAAATTAGGGTAGCGACTAATCATCTTATGGGAGTGCATACTCAAACGGATTTATCTTCGGGTTACATTTTTGATGCGGGTGGAGAAGATGGTGATTATGAAAATTCAACCGAGCAAACCTTTTTAATAGCGCCATATTGTGCCAAAGAAATTTTACTGACAATACAGGAGCTCAATACGGAATGGTGCTGTGACATATTGAATATTTATGATGGTGCCGACGAAAACGGGCTTCTACTAGCTTCGCTGAAAGGAACGGTTAGCGATCCAATGTTAATAAAGGCAACATCTGGCAGCATGTTTCTTTCATTTACAACGAACGAAACTAATTCCTACGAAGGTTTCAGTGCTAGTTGGGAATCTGTGGCTTATGGCGTTGGAAACGATGTAGTTGCCGATTTTAATATTGTAGATGAAATATTGCCGGTAAACTACGAATTGAAGTTCGAAGATAATTCCTTATATCAACCAAAAATATGGAACTGGGAATTTGGAGACGGTTCTACATCCAATGATCAGCATCCCAAATACGCATTTAGTACTTCGGGTGTTCATGAAGTACGGTTAACAGTGGATAATTGTATCTCAAAAGATACGATAACAAAACAGGTGGTTATTGAGGCTGAACCTGAATTGTCAGTGATGAATGACACTATCCGACTTAATCTGTTGAGTGGAGAGTTGGTCGATAGTTTTATTTCTATCGGCAATTTGAATAACGGGTTGTTGGCTTACGAGGGCAAGCTGTTGGATTCTTACGAAAAAGGAAGCAATCATAACCCAATCAAATATTACTCATTTGAGCCTAATTTTGAGGGTATTAGAGTTGGTCTGGCTAAAAATGTGCTTTATTATCACGAACTCAAAAATACCTTGACCAGTTACGGGGCCATATGTTTGTCCGTTACATCAGAAAATATATCAACTTCCCTTAATTCGTTGGATGTTTTAATCGTGGATGATTCGGCCAATTTTTTGGATATCAGGAAAAATGAAATTAGAGATTGGGTCAGTAAAGGAGGATTCCTGATAATACAAGGAGATGGAAGAATCACGGATTTTAATAATCTATTGGACGGTTGGGGGATAAGTTATGTTTCGGTACCTGCGAAGGAAGGTGATGCTGTTTTATTAAATCATGAGATCAACGAGGATTTGAATGCTTATCGTATTCGTGTCAATGCCGACTGTACTTTATCCGTTAATGCACCGGCAACTCAATTATTGAATGATGCCAATGGTAATTGTTATGCTGCATTAAGTTCTTCGGGCAAAGGAAAGATATTAACCATGGGGGATGAATCATTCCTGTATATGTCCACAGAAGGGCACAGGCAATTTTTGATGAATGCCTTGGAATATAGTATTACCCCATTGAATACCGCATTGTGTGAGCTAGATCCGGGTTATATGTTCGTGTCGGGACAGGATACGGACAGTTTAAAATACAAAATCGATTCTAATGGTCTGGCGGAAGGACAATATGTTGTGGACATACAAGTGCTGAGCAATGATGTTGATGCCGGAGCAGTAAATATTCCGTTACTATTAAACGTTGTAGGTATCGAGAACATAGAAACCGATGTCGCAACGGTGGATTTTGGTGATGTATTGATGGATAACGAAGCTACATCCGTATTTAAAATTAAAAATTCGGGAACCAGAAACTTAACGATTAATAGTTTGAGTTCTTCCAATGAAGCCTTCTCTGTTGTATATTCTCCAGTGGAAATTGAACCTGGAGAGATTCAGTTATTTGATGTCAAATTTACACCAACACAGTTGATTCAATACAATGGAACGATAGAAATCCACTCATCAGACCCGGATACACCAACATTAACAATTACATTGGACGGAGATACTTATACAGCACCTATTGTGTCAAATCCCATTGCCGATAAAGTAATTTACCTGACTTATAAAGAGGGCATTGATTTGAACGAAGTATTTACCGATGCCGATAACGATGTTTTAACTTTTGATGTAACATCGTCCGATAATTCAATTGCACTACCTTCATTCGAAAGTGGATCGGTGTTTAAAATCAACCCGTTGAATGAGGGGTATGTAAATATTACCGTAACAGCTACCGACACGCACCAAGCCTTGGTAAGTCATTCCTTCAATGTTCAGGTTAAAAAGAACAATAGCCCAACGTGTCCGGTTGAAATTGCTGACGTATTTATGAATATCAATGATCCAGCCATTGTAATTGATTTGAGCAACCATTTTAACGATATGGATGGTGATGTGCTGAGTTATACATGTTTGTTAAGTGAAGAAGGTGTTGTAATGCAGGAGGTTGAAGGAGGACTGTTGGAAATTACGCCATTAAGTCAGGGTACAGTTCAGTTAAGCATTACTGCGGCAGATGGGTATGGAGGTGAAGAATCGCATATTTTTAATGCATCGGTTGGTGTAAGTACGGATATAAGCAAAACGGGCTCAAATAAATTAGTTCATATGTATCCGAATCCTGTAAGTTCGGTTTTATATATCGAAACAAATATCCAAGATGCAGATATCCAGGTTTTCGATACGAACGGAAACAGATTGGCGGTAGATATCACCTTACATCTACATAAGGCTCAAGTCGATGTTTCTCATTTAATGCGTGGTATATATATTGTCAAGGTAATTTCTGACCATGCTGAGTTTGTAAACAAGGTAATTAAATATTAGCCAGTACTTTGTCTTCTGGGCTGTAACTCTATATTACAAAGTTTAAACCTTTTTCGTATACGGCCACGTATTTTTTAATCTTTTTTCGAATTGCTTTTTTCCTTGCCTCTTTTATCGGGCATGATAATGTAAGTGATTCAACCTTAATTTCTAAAGGAACAGCATAATGTTCGTGATCAAAAAAAATTGCTCGGGAAAATGCAAGGTATCGCTTTTCAAAAAAGTCCAACGTAAGTTTTTAAGCTTTATATCAACATAAAACATCACCCCTAGCATCAAAATACGTATCCTCGTCGTTGGATAAGGATTCTGTGTTTTACCATTTTACGGATAATAGGAGGGAAGAGGATAATACCAAAAATACGCATGAGTGTAACACGGATTGGAGAAACATATGCCGTATTTCGGAATCATAAATTACTGATCCAGGCCAAATTCTCAGCAAGCAATCCTTTGATGGATTATATTCGTAATACCCAACCCCTTGATTTGGATTCGAATGAACAACTGCCAAATTCTACCGAAGATATAAGAACGGATGATGATGTAATTTGTTCGGGTATTTAAAAGTGGATTATGAATTACCGATAAATAAGGGTTGGAAACCTGAAATTGGGGGACAGCTGAATTTAAGGCATTTTGAGCCAGGTAAAACATCGGATAAAACCATTTATAACTCGCCCCAGGGTATTAAAAGCACTGACCACAGTGAGGTATACTTTAAGTTTTATGAGGTAAAACCGGGGTTATATGGTGTGCTGAATGGTTCCAAAACCAAATATAGTTTCTCGTTAGATTTGCGGGTTGAAGGTAATTATCTCGATCAGTATATCTACGATTTAGACAGTACTATTAGTAATACAATTTTTACTTACTCGCCTTCCGCTTTAATAGAGAAAAAAGTAAACAAAAATTACACCTGGGGCATAACGTACTCCAGAAGAGAAAAAGTACCAAGTTACAAGCAGCTCAATCCGATATCATTATCCTTTTGGCGGTTATTACCGTAATTCCGGAAACTACAATCGCAGCAAACGCAAAGCGATGATTTTAATCATCATTTAATGTTTAAAAAAACAACTTTATAGGCTCAGTCTTTGTAAATCAGGTAAACCATTTAATGGGTATATACTATACCTTTACCGAGGAAGATGGGAAAATAATAACCAATTCTACTGCCGAAAATTTGGCGAGTATGATAAATACGGGTGTTGAATAATCCTCGTCTTTACCTTTAGGGGAATTTGTGTTTAGGCCATCAATTACTTCTTATTATTAAATTTTCATCTGTAAAGAAAAAGTAGTAGAAAGAAACCGTATTTAACCCAGGAACAGATAGCAAAGAATTTAGGATTTGGGAGAGGGCTTGATGTTTGGGAATGATCTGGCCGAAGGTGGGAATACAGCACCAAAGGAGCGAAGTTGAATAGCCTGGAGGCCCTGGGTGCAAGATGCCAATCAAACCGACACATCACCAATTTACCAGATGTGCCAAGTAACATTGCGTCGGAAATTGGTTTATTTCCCCGGCATACTAGCTTTTAAGTTTTCTAATAATGTTGATCATTGCCTGGACAAGTAAAATAAATCATCGGGTGAACTATAAATCCACCTGATGAATATCGTTCCGCTAGGAACATTGTATAGTTGATGAATATTTGAAATCGAAATGATGTTTTAAAAATTGTTTAGTACGATTAACGAGGTTGAAGCTATGGCAACCCATAAAGATATGCCAAGCACAAAACTCTTCCAACCTGCTTTTTTTGCTTCCTTTATAGAGATGCCTGTCCCAATAAAAAAGAGCGCCAGTACCATACCTCTTTTCCCCATCCAGTTAAAATGTTCATAAGTACTTTGCCCCTCAGGTAATAGATATGCAATGAGAATGGCGGCCAAAAACATAAAAATAAAATAAGGTACTTTAACCTTTCCGTTATCCTGTTTTTTTTGAGCTAAGGAAATCACCACGGAAACAGGAATGATCCATAAAGCCCTAACCAATTTAACAGTTGTGGCTATACGTAGCGCTTCTTCACCGTAAATGGCGCCGGCCCCAACCACAGAGCTGGTATCGTGAATGGCAATAGCCGCCCAATGACCAAAGGTGGTTTGCGACAGATGCAAATGATGACCAATGTATGGGAATATAAATAAAGCAAGAGCATTTAGCATAAAAATTACCACCAATGAGAATGATACCTGATGATTTTTTGGATGGAGTACGTTGGAAACAGCAGCAATAGCGCTTCCTCCGCATATGGCAGTACCTGATGCGATAAGTAAACTGACTTTTGAATCCACTTTTAAAAATTTACCGAATAAGATACCTAAGCCCATTACGGCTATAACGGAAACTGCTGTTTCCACGAATGCTGTTTGCGAAGTCTCAATTACTTGGGTAAGGTTCATTCCAAATCCCATTAATACAATGGAAGCTTGAAGAATATAGGAGGTGTTTTCTTGTGAAACTTTCAGTTTAATACCCAGTAATGAAAGTCCCATGCCTATCACCAGCGCAATGGCTGGTGATAAAAGCGGCGTAAAGCATAATGCTGCAACCGTTAAATAAATAAGCTGTATTTGTTTTTGACTGAGGTGCATTTGTATCCTTTTGGTTGATACAAATGTAATAGTACGCAATAGCTAAAACAAATACAAAATATTTATAGTGCATAACTAAAAGTTATAGTTATTCAGGAAGTTTATAAATGTTTCGGTGGTACTGCCAATATTTCCCTGACGCAATACGATTCGCAATTTTCTGGGCAAATGGAAATTTCTGACTTTAATTTTCACTATACTTTTAAGTTGTATTTCCTTTTTTATGGATCTTTCGGAGAGAATGGCTATTCCATCAAAATTAACTAGGAAATTTTTAATGGTTTCGGTACTGCCCAAGTGGGTTACAATATTTAAATCGTCGATAAGTATGTTGTTATCCTTCAATACTTGTTGAATAACCTCGAGCGTTCCGGAACCTTTTTCACGAAGAACTAATGGTATCTCATTTAAATCGGTGATGGATATTTGTTTTCGTTTACTATAAACACTGTCGCTTCCGGTAACAACAACCAACTCATCATCTAAAAAATCCAGGTACTTTAATTCCGACATGGATGAATTATTCTCAACTAAAGCTATGTCGACTTCGTCGGCTAATAGTTTTCTCTTCATTTCCACGGAGTTACCGCTATACAAGTGCAAGTCGATATTGGGATAGCGTTTATAAAACGAGGCGATAACTTCTGGAATTACATATTGTGAGATGGTAGAGCTGGCTCCAATACGTAACGTTCCTTTAAAAGTGTCGTTTAAACGGCCAAGCTCAAATTCCAGTTCTTCGTACTGATGCTTTATCTTTTTCAGAAATTCGTAATTGACTTTTCCGGGTTTGGTTAGATAAATGCGATTGCCTTTCCTTTCAAAAAGGGTACTGTTGAGTTTACTTTCCAGTTCCTTGATGTGCTTTGTGACAGCGGGTTGGCTGATAAATAGTTCCTCCGCAGCTTTCGAAAAGCTAAGGTTTTCGGCAACAGCTAAAAATACTTTATCTCTGTGATCCATTGATATTATGTTGTTTTATTAAGCAATTAAATTACTTATTTTCGAACAAAATTAAGAAAGCAATGGATATTCAATCACCTATATCTAAAAATATTGCCTGTAAAAAATACAAGTGCTATTTTCTTAATGTATAGATTTTTACTTCTCGTAGCTTTTGTTGTGTCAGCAGCAGTTACAATTGTTTAAAAATATGGTTAAATTATTTTTATTCTTCGCATGAGCAATGTTTTGTTGATAAACAGAATTAATACGTTCATCACATATTGTTAACTTTAATATATTACGTGCCGTAGTTGTCACTAAAATATTTATAAATTTTAACGAAACAATGCGCACTAAACTAACAGTTCTTTTAAGTTGTATACTGATGACTTACAGTATAATGGCACAGAAACCTTTAAAACATCAGATGAAGATGTATAAATCGCCCGAAGGAAAAGTCTATGCCAATAAACATCAACCTATGTATTTGTTTTTGGGTACATCTCCAAATCCTACTAACGGAGTCGAAAAACTGGAAAGTCAAAGCACACCGCAATATGCAAATCCTTTTTATTTCGATTCAGAAGGTTTGAATACGGTTCGTACACCTTCGCAGGTCGATACCGTTACAAAAAAAATAGTATACCCAGTGGCAGATATCGTATTTGAAGTGTATGCGGATGGATTGGCTCCGGTAACTACTTCCCGGTTTATAGATTCCAAAGCGTACAGTAAAGAGGGCGTTGTATATTATAATCAGCATTTAAAAGTTGTGCTGAATTCGAAAGATAAGGTGTCGGGAGTAGAGAACATGTATTTAAGTATTAATGGCGAACCATATAAAGTTTATCAAGACACGGTTAGTTTTGAAAAACCGGGAAAATATGTTTTAAAGTACTATTGTGTTGACAGGGTCGGGAACGCTGAGGAAGTAAAAGAGAAGAGTTTTACGATTGATAATAAGGAACCAAGTGTTACTTGGGCCTTCCATGGAAACGTATCGGGGCAAACTATATCAGGAAAGTCTACCATCGAACTGTTGGCATCGGATGAGTTATCTGGAATAAAAAATATAAAATACCGTATTAATGATGGGCCCGAAAGAACTTATTACAAACCGATTAGTACATCGTTTTTGAAGTCAGGCGACCATAAAATGGTATTTTGGGCTGAAGATAATGTAGGAAATATATCCAATAAATCTGGAGATTCAGAGGTATCAGTATTAGGAAATCAGGAGGCATTTTCTTTTGTTGTAGATGATGTTGCACCAACGGTCGGTTGCGATATTGAAGGAGATTCTTACGAGGGTAAATATCTATATGTATCACCCCGCAGTATGGCTAAAATCAAAGGTGAAGATCAACTTGGGATCTTTAAAATATTGTATAATTTCAATTCAAAAGAATTAGACAAGACTTGTTTTGATGTAATGGTAAATAAGGAATGGGCCGATCCTATTTCATTCTTAAAGGAAAAAGGAATCCAGACATTATATTACCAGGTGTTCGACTTGGTGGCAAATGTTTCTGAAATCGAACCGTTACAGGTATATATGGATATGGAGGCACCTTCGTCGGGTATTGATTTTGTTGGACCACAGTTTTTTGCTAAAGACACTTTGTTTATCTCAGAAAATACAACAGTAAAATTGTTTTCTGAAGATGATGCTTCAGGAGTTAAAGAGATTGTTTATAGTTTAGATAAAGCAAAAGAAGTAACAGCTTCAGAATTAAAAGTTTCTGAAGAAGGGTTCCATGTCTTAAAATTTTACGCCCAGGATATGGTTAACAACCGTGAGTTAACTAAGGAAAGCCAGTTTGCAGTTGATAAAAGTGCTCCGGAAATATTTATAAACTTTAGTATCAAGTCAATTCGTTCAGAGACCCATGAAGGTAAATCAATTGATGTTTTTTCTCCTTTTGTAAAGATGTATTTGGCGGCTACCGATAGCGAATGTGGTGTTAAAACCATACATTATCAGATTAATGGTGGTAAGAAAAAGCCATATTCCTTGACTCAGTTGAGTGCAGATATTAGAACTTTTAAAGAATTGGAACCTTATACAATTACAGTAGAGGCAGTAGATAATATTGGTAACACTTCTACTAAATCAATAGTTATTAAGGTTGCTAAAAAATAAGTGTTGTAATAATTTTGTTATAAAAAAGCCCCGGAGACGTGGCTTTTTTATTTAAAATAAAATATAAATTAGGCGATATCGCTCAGTTGGGCGATGTTTTTGGGTGATTTTACCAACTTCCCCAGGGTTATAAATTTGTTACATTCTGTAAATCAGGAGCGTATAATTGCGACTTAATGCTGCTTTTTTTTGGCATACTCATTGAAAAACAGGGGTGTTATTTAAGCATTAAATATTTGATAAGCATGAAAAAACTAACCTTAATTTCAATCATCTCAACATTATCTTTTTTTACTTTTTCTCAAAATCTGACCGTTAAATTTGAGTTTGGCAAGTCGCAGCTGGATGAGAACTCAAAAACTCAAATAACGGAATTTATACAAGCCTTTAAACCACCAATGGTTGTCCTTAAGGGCTTTTCAGATACGCTTGGAACAGTTGGATATAATAAATTGCTGGCACAAAAAAGATTAGCGGTTGTTGAAGGTGTATTGCTGGATTTTGATAAAACAATAGAAATTGAAAAAATAAATTATGGCGAAGAGAAAAGCCCTTTAAATGATATTGGCTATAAAAAAGTAGATGTTTTTTTACCTCAAATAAATCATCGAGCAAAAGAGCCCAATTACAAAAAGCCACAAAGCTTCTTAATAGATAATACAAAAGACACAACTATTACATGTAAAAACGGATCTATAATTGAAATTCCGAAAAACTGTTTTGACATAAACGAAAACAAAGACAAACCCAAAGGTCCCACTGAAATACAAGTCACAGAATATTATGATGCACCAGAAATGATTGACGCTAACCTGAGCACTCAATCGGGAGATAAAATACTAGAGACAGGAGGGATGTTGTACATTCAGGCATTCTCCGGTAACTATGAATGTACCATGGGAGATAAGGCTGAAATTGGAATACGTTTTAGAGGAATTAGCGAAAAAGATTCTATGCAAATGTTTACCGGTATTGAAACAGACAATGGTGTGGATTGGCAATTACTGAACCCCAACAATGTTGATGATAATTCAGAGCGGGTTTATTTTATTGTAGAAGAGATGCCAACTTTCCCCGGAGGTTCTATGGGGGCTCTTAAGTTATTTGTGCATTCTCAACTAAAATATCCGGTTATTGCACAGGAAAAAGGAATTCAAGGTAGGGTTTACGTTTCATTTATAATTGATGAGTCGGGTATGATTAAAAACCCTAAAATTGCCAGAGGCGTTCACCCGTCATTGGATTACGAAGCATTAAGGGTGCTTCATTTATCTCCCAGATGGACTCCAGGCAGACAAAATGGGAAACCTGTTTCGGTATCATATACTGTTCCATTTAACTTTGTTTTAGATGGCGGACTTCCCATCGACACTACCAATAGAATTACTACCGCATCAGATTTTGACACATTTGTACAAAATGATTCAGCATTCCAAAAGTATAACAAACCATTTGGAGTTTTAAATGAGTTTTTTCTTAGAACCAATAAATTAGGCTGGCTAAACTGTGACAAATACTTTCTCTACCAAAGCAACAAAGACATTAAGGTACAGGCAAAAACGATCTATGATAATTACTTTGCCATATTTAATCAGAATCGTTCAATCATGAGACCCAACTCATTCAATAGTAAAACAAAGACTATTGGATTTAGCAACATTCCAATAAACGCTATGGTAATTGGTTTTAAAATTATCAATGACGAAACCTATTTTACAAGTTTTAAAGCAGAACCCAATAAAGATATTTATATACCAGTTTTTGAAAAAATTAATAAAAGAGAGTTAATTGATAAAATGAAGCAACTTGGGTTATAATAAAAAGATGGATGCTTAGCATCCATCTTTAAATTAGTAAGTATTGAATGGTCGATTATATTTTAATCTCAATAATCAGGCATCGCTTTTCGCCAACCATCCTTAAGTTGTTTCGATAATTGCGCTTTTATATCACTCATATTTTCTTTGTCAGCAATATTCACCGTTTCGTACGGATCGTTTTTAGAATCATATAGCTCCGCGTCTTTAAATTCTCCTCTGGTACCGGTTTCCATACTCCATGCATACCATTCAATGTAATGATATTCTTTGGTGTTAATGGAATAGCCCATGTATCTTTTTCCATCGGCAGAAACCTTTGGTCGGCGGTGAAACTGGCTAAAGGCAGCCTTTTTCCATTCTCGCTCAGGATTTTCAATCAATGGCACAAAACTGGTACCTTGCATATAATCGGGAACGGGAATACCGGCAAGCTCACACAAGGATGGAAACATATCGACTAGCTCTGTAAGTTCGAATGTATGTGCACCCCTGTTTTTCTGGTTTGGTGTACGAATAATCATTGGCACTTTTAAGTCGATGTTGTAATTGGTCATTTTCCCCCAACTGTTGTGGTCGCCTAGTTTCCATCCATGGTCTCCCCAAAGAATAATTATGGTATTGTCGTATATCCCAATCTTCTTCATGTGCTCGAAAAGATCGCCAAGCAAGGCATCTACATAACTTACACTGGCGTAATAACCATGGCGTAAAAGCCTAACCGTATCTTCGCTCATTCTATACTCAGAAGTAGGATGGCCAATGTGATTAAAGCCATCGTAATGCCTTAATTCATACATCGAATTCATGGTGTAAATCGGTGTGTTTTCCGGTCTTTCCGGATTTTCGGCCAAAGGTATTTTTGCCGGGTCGTACAAGTCCCAATACTTTTTTGGTGCAGTAAACGGAAGGTGAGGGCGGAAGAAACCCAAGCCTACGTAAAATGGTTTGTCCATTTTGGCTAAACGGGTAAGTGTTTTTAAAGCCAATTTGTTTTGTGCACCATCGTAGTACATGGTGTCGTGTACATCGGCTGCCTCCCATGCTGGTCCTGTATTCCATCCATCCGCGTATCGAATGGGGCGAAGTTTTAATAACGAGTCGCGTTTAATTACCTGCGACTTAGCTACCTCTTCGCTTATATAAAAGGTTTCGCCATCTCGTTTTAACCAACCCGGGCGTTTATATCTAGCTGGGCGTAAATCTGGCTCGTCCCACGAAACGGAGTCGGGCATATAATTGTGAAATATTTTCCCAAGGTTTACGGTGTAATACCCATGCTTGTGGAAATACTGAGGCATGGTTACTGCATCCGGATTAATTTCGCGAAACTTATCACCTAAATGCCAAACACGGGTTGAATCAGGTCGAACACCTGTGGTTAAGCTTGCCCTCGATGGAGCACAAACCGCGCACTGGGTAAACGTTTCTCTAAAAGTCAAACCCTCACCGGCCAGTTGGTCGATGTTTGGTGTAACGGCAATCGAATCGCCATAAACTCCCAAATTTGGTCGCAGGTCGTCAATGGATATAAATAATACATTAGGTTTACTTGGCTCTTCTTTTTTACTTTGACACCCAAATACAGCCACTAGAGCAAATATTAGGGACAAAATTGAAATGCGATTTCGTTTCATATTATTTAATTTTAGTAATTCGGTTTTCAATTAAAAATAGAGGTAAACTGCCCTGTTTTACGATTGCTTACGATTGAAATTTAATCTACAGAATCAGGTTTTGCTTTTTGCCAACCAGCCTTAAGTTGTTTCGATAATTGTGCTTTAATATCACTCATATTTTCTTTGTCAGCAATATTAACCGTTTCGTACGGATCGTTTTTAGAATCGTACAACTCCGAGCTTTTATAATCACCCCTGGTACCGGTTTCCATACTCCATGCATACCATTCAATGTAATGATATTCTTTGGTGTTAATGGAATAGCCCATGTATCTTTTTCCATCGGCAGAAACCTTTGGTCGGCGGTGAAACTGGCTAAAGGCAGCCTTTTTCCATTCACGCTCAGGATTTTCAATCAATGGCACAAAACTGGTACCTTGCATATAATCGGGAACGGGAATACCGGCAAGCTCACACAACGATGGAAACATATCGACTAGCTCTGTAAGTTCGAATGTATGCGCACCCCTGTTTTTCTGGTTTGGTGTACGAATAATCATTGGCACTTTTAAGTCGATGTTGTAATTGGTCATTTTCCCCCAACTGTTGTGGTCGCCTAATTTCCATCCATGGTCTCCCCAAAGAATAATTATGGTATTGTCGTATATCCCAATCTTCTTCATGTGTGCGAAAAGGTCGCCTAGCAAGGCATCTACATAACTTACACTGGCGTAATAACCATGGCGTAAAAGTCTAACCGTATCTTCGCTCATTCTATACTCAGAAGTAGGATGGCCAATGTGATTAAAGCCATCGTAATGCCTTAATTCATACATCGAATTCATGGTGTAAATTGGTGTGTTCTCCGGTCTTTCCGGATTTTCGGCCAAAGGTATTTTTGCCGGGTCGTACAAGTCCCAATACTTTTTTGGTGCAGTAAACGGAAGGTGAGGACGAAAGTAGCCCAGTCCAACATAAAATGGTTTGTCCATTTTGGCTAAACGAGTAAGTGTTTTTAAAGCCAATTTGTTTTGTGCACCATCGTAGTACATGGTGTCGTGCACATCGGCGGCTTCCCAGGCAGGACCCGTATTCCATCCATCAGCATATGATCGTATTTTTAATAAAGAATCTCTTCTTAGAACCTGCGATTTTGCCACCTCTTCGCTAATGTAAAAAGTTTCACCATCTCTGCCCAGCCATTCTTTGCGTTTGTAGCGCTCAGGGCGAAGATCCGGCTCGTCCCACGAAATGGAATCCGGCATGTAGTTGTGAAATATTTTCCCAAGGTTCACGGTATAATAACCATACTTGTGGAAATACTGAGGCATGGTTACCGCATCAGGATTAATTTCACGAAACTTATCACCTAAGTGCCAAACACGGGTTGAGTCAGGTCGAACACCTGTGGTTAAGCTTGCCCTCGATGGAGCACAAACTGCACATTGCGTAAATGTTTCCCTAAAAGTTAAACCCTCACCGGCCAGTTGGTCGATGTTTGGCGTAACTGCTATTGTGTCTCCATATACGCCCAAATTAGGGCGCAAATCATCGATAGAGATGAATAAGACATTGGGTTTAGCCTGCTCCTTTTTTTTGCTTTGGCAACCAAAAGCTGTCAACACAACTAATACTACAGTTAATACTAAAATGTGGTTTTTTTTCATCTTTTTAAAAATTAGTGAGACATTGATGACCAATGCAAATTTCAATCTCCGAATCAAGTTAGGAGCTGGCTCCCGATACTAGTTCGGGACAAGTTATCCTCCTGAGTGACCTAATTATTTGCTCCGGCCATGCTGGTTTCATAAGATTAAAATTTGTAAATCTGTTGTACATTAGAAAAACTGAGCAAGCTTAACCAAAACTGATTTTAAGCAGGAAATTGAAATTTCAATCCAATATCTTGTTTTATCGCTTTCTCGTAAATGTACGCCGAAGCAGCAACATCTTGAAGAGCGGTACCGGTAGCATCATAAATGATAACTTCTTCCTCCGATTCGCGACCAGGTTTCTTTCCAAGAATAACATCGCCAAGTTCTGCAAAAACCGAGTCTTTGCTCATTAAACCTTGTTCAATGGCATGGTGGCATTCTCCCACGTTAACACATTGTTCCAATATGTCGGCAACAACTTTGTAGTCTGACAAAAGTTGCGGGTCAAGCTCTTGCTTCTCCGGACTATCAGCACCAACGGCAGCAATAAACAGCCCATCGTGGATATATTCTTTTTTGATGAAAGCTTTATGCGAAGGCGTACAGCAAATACAAATCTGACTTTCCAAAATAGCCGTTTTCAAGTCGGTTGCAGGCAGAACTTCAATATTCAGTTTTTCTGACATATTTTTAGCGTAGTTGGTCATTGCTTCTTCATTCATATCGTAAGCAAAAACTTTTTTAATGTTTCTTACCTGCATGATTGATTCCAACTGAATTTGGCCCTGAATTCCGCATCCACAAATGGTAGCTACATCAGCATCTTTTTTTGCTAAATATTTTGCGGCAACGGCAGTAGCAGCTCCAGTTCTTTTTATGGTAATATCACCCGACTCAAAAATGGCCAATGGGAAGCCATTGTCGCCATCGTGAAGTAAAATTACGCCTTGAATATTTGGAAGACCATTTGTTGCTTTATTTTGAAAAAAGCCACCGTTACTTTTTAATCCAAAGTATGTTTTTGGAGTTTCTAGTCCTCCGGCTTTAAGGTGAAATTCTCCGTTTTGCGTATCGAAATGAAGTAGATCGGGGTTTATTACATCTCCCTGTGCGTATAATTTAAACGCATTCTCTACAACTTCAATATGTTCGGGTAACGACATTAATGATTGAATGTCGGTTCTGTTGAAAATTAATGAATGTTTTATCATAGTATATTTATTATATTAGTAAATTTAACCATTGTGCTTTTTTAGCCTTTCTTCTAAATTCACAATGGCTTTGGTAATTTATACGGTATCAAATACTGGCATATTTAATCATCATCTTTTGTGTTTCAAATTAATACCTGTATTATGGTCTTACTTAGTAAGCACTATTCCTTAAAAAGGAATTGACGGATTTTAAAACGTTATTACTTAATTTTTTCTTTAGCAGCAGCACGCGCTCTTTCAATCTGTTCCTCGCATAATAAATAGCCTCTCGATTTTCCACCCATTAAACACTTCACCTTACACACGTTATGTCTAAGGCGTAAATTATGACCTATTTCGTGCGCAATGGTTCTTGAAAGCGATCCACGTTTATATGCATTATGATCTTCAGTTAATAATCGTTTCTCTGGAATTCCACCTCTGTTGTGTTTGTTGGTCCATGTTCCTACAATAGTGTGCGATCCATATTTTTTCATCGCATTGCCCTGAGACGTATTCCCAACAAAGGGGAACAGGTAAATGTGAAACAAATTCTTATCTACTTCGTCAGGCTGAGTTCTGTATTGGGGTTGCATAAAAGAATATAAATGTTTTAGACGTACAGGGTCTGAATGACCTTCTGAGTCTCTTTTTGTGGTGGCCATATAGGCTATAGATTCTTCATATGTATCACCTTTTACAACACTTTCTTCGATAATAGATTCAATAACCCATTTGATATTGGCTTGTTCCCATATTTTGTTTACTTCAGGCATTATTATTTCAGTCACATCTTTAGAAGTCACCCAGTTTTCCATACAAACGCCGCTCGAATGCGTTATCGTAATGTCACGCATGAGGTGTACTCTAAGATTCAATTCAATTACATCGTTCTCGTCCTGACTATACACAGATACTGTTGAGCCAAATATTAATACCATAATAATAAGGTTGCGAGAACCATTAAAAATTTCTTTTAATAAAGAATAGAGTTTTATATATACATTCATATTGTAGGTTGTTAATGAATAATTACGGTTTTTTATAAATTAATCAAACATCCAATTTTAAATGTTGGCTCCCCATCAAGTTCGGTAAATACATCATCCAGTTGTTGGATGTCCTGACCGAGGATATTTCCTACATTCAGGAATACATTATACTTTTTGTTGTACGCGATTTTTATGCCTGCATTTAATAATTGATAGTCCTCTAAATCAGTAATTAGCCCATCTGCGTTGTCTGACTCAGCATCAGAATCGGGTTTCCAGTTCCATGCACTTCGGTTTTTTGTTGCCCGTAAAGAGACAAAGTACGAACTGGTTAATTTAGAAGAATGCTTTTTTGTATAGATTATTTTTGAGAAAAATGATTCTCCTGGATAATAGGGCAGTTGGCCTCCGGTACTGCTGTTTTCGTTGTGCGTATAAGTGTATCCGCCCTCAATAGTTAACTTATTTATTAAACGATACCTGATCGTCGCATCAAATCCATAAATTTTAGCTTCATGAATATTTGTTCTAACCCATTTGTCTATAACTGTAGTTGCATCTGGATTATCTTCCCAAACTCCCGAATAAATAGGGGTTATCATGTCCGATATATTGCTGTAATAGCCATCTGCCAGAAGTTGAAGATTTTTTACGGGCTCATATTCAACGCTGAAAGTTGATGTTAAGCTGTACTCAGGTTCCAAATCAGGATTTCCAAAACGATAAGCGCTACCACTATGTCCGTATCCTTCTTCATATAATTCCTGAAGTGTTGGGGCATGAAATCCGCGTCCTAAAGAAGCTCGTAAGCGAAGATTGTCTTTGGCACGAAACATGACAGCAAGTTTTGGTGTTATTACAGGATTTATATTTTCCATTTTATCAACCCTTAATGCAAAAAGAAACGATAACCTGTCCAAATCAATTTCGTCCTGAATAAAGGCTCCAAACATTTCCTGTGTACGTTCGGTAACGGCACTACGTGTAAATTTAATGTGTTTAAAATCAGCCCCTGCAGTAATAACATTATTCTTGAACTTATTGTAACTAAAATAAACTTCAGGGTTAATCTCGTTATTGTTTTCGTTTCCTTGTTCTGAATCCCAATGTGAATATTTAAAACGCGCAACAGCTTTTAGGTTATCACTTAATTTATTGGTGTAATCTGCCGAGTACATAAGCATTTTACCATATTTATCCCCGCCATTGGACTCCATCTTATTACGTGAAAAATAGATATTTCCGCTAATAGTTGATTTATTATTTATGGCCCATTCTAAATTATTCATGGTACTGAATTTACCATAACCCATATATCCTATTCGGTGGCTCGGTGCTAGTATAGGAACTCCATCCGATTCTTCATAATTTAAAAAACTTGATAAGCTTAATTTGTCATTTAATGGCGTGCGAACGGATAGCGTAGAGGTATAGGTCTCATAACTGGCTGCAGAAGCAGAAATGGAAACTTCGGTTTTATCCTTGGCTTTTTTGGTGATAATATTTACAACACCACCCATAGCATCGCTACCATATTGTGCCGATGCTGCACCTTTTATTACTTCAATTCGTTCGATATTCTCAGGTGGAATAACATCAACATTTTGTCCGGTGTGAATATGCTCAGTTAACAAACGAATGCCATCTACCATTACCAGCGTGTAATTTGCCGGAAACCCATCTAAACTAACAATGCTTCTTTTGGGATAACCGCTGCCTGTTCCGGATTCGATGTTAACCCCTGTTAGATATTCAAGAATTTCGCCTGTTGAACTAACATTAAGCTGCTCAATTTCTTTTGAGGTAATAATGTGCATAATCTCCGGTGTATTTTTCAGCAATTGTGGAGTTCGTGATCCGCTAATGACCACCTCGTCTATATTATAGATGTTGGATGTTATATCAGATTGTGAAAAACAATTAAGTGAAAAAGCAACCATAAAGGCTGTGAGAATATTTTTCATTTTAATTATAAATTATTTTCAACGGTTTAATGGAGAACGGTATTAAAAAGGTAATTTTTTTAGATCAACGTTTCCACCGGATATTACAATGCCAACTTTACAGTCTTTAAATGATTCTTTTTCTTTTAAAAGAGCAGCAAAAGCTACAGCACTCGAAGGCTCTGAAACGATTTTCATTCGTTCCCATATGAGTTGCATGGCGTTAATTATTTCTTCCTCAGTAACGCGAATTATTTTTTCAACGTGTTTTTTTATGATCGGAAAATTTTTGTCGCCTAGCTCTGTTTTTAGTCCATCGGCAATCGTGTTGGTCGTGGTGTTCGATTCTATTTTACCACTTATCATAGAACGGTATGCATCATCGCATTCAAAAGGTTCACCACCAATCACTTTGCAATTGTTTCCAAAGTATAATGCAGAAAGGGCTGTACCTCCAATAAGTCCGCCACCGCCAACAGGCGTGAAAATGTAGTCAAGATCCGGTTGTACTTCCAATAATTCTTTAGCTGCTGTTCCCTGCCCAATGATAACATTCATATCGTTTGACGGATGAATAAATGTGGCGCCTTCCTTTTGACTAACCTCTTGTGCTGTTTTATTACGCGCTACTAAAGTAGGTTCGCATTCGATTAATATGCCGCCATAACCTTTAACAGCATCTTTTTTTACCTGTGGTGCAGAGGATGGCATTACAATATATGCCTTAACACCTAAACTTTGTGCAGCCAAAGAGAGTGCCTGCGCAAAATTGCCTGACGAATGCGTTACAACACCTTTTTGCTTCTGCTCTTCAGTAAGCTGCATAATGGCATTTGTTGCACCGCGCATTTTAAAGGCACCCATTTTCTGAAAATTCTCACATTTAAAATACATCTGTATCCCAGCTATTTTATTTAGCTGTTGAGAACTCATTACTGGTGTGTTATGAATATATGGCTTAATTCTTTCGTGTGATGCAATAAGGTTTTCTTTGTACATATCTTATTAGTTTTTTATTTTCTATCACTTCAATATTTGTTTAATAGTATTTTCCGTTTTCAAGGTTTCTGCCAATCTCCTCGCTTTTTTTTACGATACCATGCATGGAAACATATACCCCTGTTTTTATAAGGTTGGCCGTTGCAATAGCACACCCTAAATTGATGGGAGCATCTGAGTTACTAAATCTTTCGGGAAGCATAGCACCGGTTATAACGATTAATTTATCCTTAATGTGTTGTTTTAAATAAGTTGCAGTTTCAAGCATGGTGTCTGTTCCATGCGTAATGATGAACCTGGATTCGGGCCGATTTAATATTAGTTTCGCAAGGTTCATTCGGTCTTCTTCAGTCATTTCCAGACTATCTTTCTGGCAAGACGTAATAATTTCGTATTCAAACGAAGGATTTAATTTTTCGAGAATCCGATGTGTTGCCGGCTCACCAAATTCGAAAGCCCATCCTTTGGTGGTGTGGGGATAGTCCTTGTCGATAGTACCCCCAGTTTGTATAAATATTATTTTATCATCCATGAGTTCAGTGGGTTGGCGATGTTTTAAAAATATGTCTTTATATGAAGATATTATGCAAATGTAGAAAAATTATCTTGATATAAAGATAAATTACATATATTTGTTTCCACTAAGCTGATAATAAAGTTGAAATGGAAGACGAAAAGGATATTATTGATATATTAATAGCCGACTGGAAAAAAGAGCGACCAGAGCTCGATGTAGAGGCAATGCACATTGTAGGTCGTATCTTAAAATTGAATAAAATTCTTGAAAAGCGAACAAATAAGGTATTAAAAGATAGTGCTATTCATTATACAGATTTAGATGTTTTGGCCACATTACGTCGTTCAGGCGAACCATTTCTTTTGGCACCTAAGCAATTAATGAAATCAGTACTGATAACGTCTGGTGCTATGACTGCTTTGTTAGATCGACTTACTAAATTGGAATTGGTATACAGAGCTCCAGATTTAAAAGATGGTAGAATTAAACTAGTTGGTTTAACCGAAAAAGGGCGCGAAAAAATTGATCAGGCAATTGTTGTTCGTTTCGAAGAGTCAAAATCCGCAGTGCAAGGTTTGGATAAAAATGAATGTTCAGAATTATCGATTTTATTAAAGAAGTTACTTAAAACGATTTCTTAATTACATCTAATAGATCTTCTATGTTAAAACAAATAAGAAACTGGTTAAAATCTGAATCCATTGATTTTAAAGAAGTGCATCACGAAATAACAAAAACTTCCGAGGAATCGGCAGAGGCAAGAGGGGAAGATATTTCTATTGGAGGTAAAGCGCTTGTAATTAAAATTGATGGAACTTTTAAAATTCTGGTATTAAGTGCAGCCAAAAAGTTAAATTCTACTGCAGTAAAAAAATATTTCAGCTCTAAAAAAATGCGTTTTGCCTCAAAAGATGAGCTTTGGGAGTTAACTGGCTTGGTTCCAGGATCTGTCCCGCCTTTTGGAAGACCAGTAATAGATTTAGATTTATACGTTGATAATTCAATTTTGGAAAATGATAAAATTGCTTTCAATGCAGGCTCTTTAACCGATTCGGTAGTTATGAAAAGAGAAGACTATGTAGCTTTGGCTAAACCAATTGTGTTTAGTTTCTCGGAATAGTTGACACGCCTTAAAAAAATAAGACTATGAAATTAAAACTATTATTTATTCTTTCATTCTCAATAATTATTACTTGTGTTTGTGCACAGAGGGATTTTTCTAATTCTGATACGACTAAAGTCGTTCTGCTTGGAACAGGAAATCCAAATCCAAATCCATCTCAATCCGGTTGTTCGGTTGCTATTGTTGTAAATGATACACCTTATATTGTTGATTTTGGTGCTGGTTTAATTCGTCAGGCGGCTGCTATGAGTCCTCGGTATGGAGGAAAGATAAAAGGTCTCGATGTAAAAAATATTAAGCATGCTTTTCTTACTCATCTACATTCTGATCATACAACAGGATATCCCGACCTGATTCTTACTCCGTGGGTGATGGGAAGAGATGAACCCCTGGAAGTGTATGGTCCTGAGGGTATAAAAGATATGACTACCAATATACTGAAAGCATACGATGACGACATAAAATATCGTTTATATGGTTATGAGCCAGCTAATAATCAGGGGTGGCGTGTTAATAGTCATGAAATTACAAAAGAAGGTGTCATCTATGAAGATGAGAATATAAAAGTGGAAGCCTTTCCGGTACTTCATGGAACCTGGCCAAATGCCTGGGGATTCCGTTTTACCACACCGGATAAGATTATTGTATTATCCGGAGATACATCACCCTCAGAAAAAATTATTGAATATGCTTCAGGAGCTGATATCCTCATACATGAAGTTTATTCACAAAAAGGTTATGATACAAAAGATGATTTCTGGAAGAATTATCACGCACGCAATCATACCTCAACAGTTCAACTTGCAGATATTGCTAATCAAGCGAAACCTAAATTAGTTGTATTATATCATATATTATTTTGGAATGCAACAGAGGAAGAACTAAGAAAAGAAATATCAGCAAAATATAAGGGAAAAGTTAAAGTAGGTAAAGACTTAGATGTGTATTAAAAAGCATCGTATGAATCGTTAGCAAAAGACTATTCAATACTGTTTAAATGCAAGCATGACTTCATGTAATTTTTAACGAATGTATATGTTCATCAAAATCAGCAAAGGGAAATGGTTAAGCAAGAGAAGTTGGATGAAATAAACGGTGCAATTAGCTTGAAAAGAGCCAAAAGTATTGTTTCTGTATTTTTTATTCTATCGTTAGGATATGCTGTACTCCGGTATCATATTATGGGACCAGTACCATGGAAAGATTTTCCATTTTTTATAATGAATAAAGCTGTTGCGTTATGTGCATTTATGGTTTTAAGCTTTTGCTTTAGTTTAACTCCTTTGTATAAACTGGGTGTAAAGATTAATGGTAGCTGGATGAGTGCCCGTAGAGAGCTTGGTGCTTTGGGGGGGATTTTCATGTTTATTCATGGTTTAATGAGTTTTTTAATTCTTAATAAAGCAACGTATAATAAATTCTTTGAAGATAATGGAACCTTAACCTTATTTGCAGGGCTTAGTATGTTTGGTGGTATTCTGTTGTTCGCTTTATTATTTGTTTATAGTTTAAGTTTTAGTGTATTTCTGAAGAATGAATCATCATTTGTATCATTTTTTAAAAGACGCATCTTTTTTCTGTCTTTAATGGTATTTAGTTTGTTGCATTTGTTTTTTATGGGTTTTAAGGGGTGGCTTCGAGTTGATGCCTGGCATGGTGGATTACCCCCAATAAGTTTAATTGGTTTTGTTTTTTTGTTGCTCAGTGTATTGTTACATGTTCTGCCTAAGAATGATGCGTTTAGTGCAAATACTATAAAATAAAACTAAGCAAGTGAAATTGATCTTGACGCTTTAATCGAATCATATTTTTTAAGGAAACTTATGCCTTGTGCAAAAAAAAATATTGGTTTTAATACTAGTTCTTAAAAGGACTTAATAATTTATACGTAATCGTATACTAAACTAGGAATTCGGTTTCTAGTTTATTTTTTTTCTGCAAAAAGGGATTTTTTTGGGTCATCGTTGTTTGTGTAGGGGTGTGTTATTTTTTTTAGCATTAAATAGACTCTGAAGTCTAATTGAGAAGGGGGGAGGTGAAATAATACATATAAAAAACTCTGGTATTTTGTCAATGTTTGATAAAAAACAGGACAAAAATCCAAATAATCTATAAAAAAACATACAAAAAACTAGTATTTATATAAAAATTTATATTTTTGTATTGATTTGTAAGTGCACATGCGGATTAAGTAACAAATCGAAACTCAATTTAGTCTGATTTTATAATATATAAATTGATTATCCATGTTAAAGAAAATTCCACTTTGGTTAAAGATTATTATCGGCATGATGCTCGGATTGGTTTGGGGAGTTATTGCAGTATATTTTGGTTTGGAACGCTTTACTTCCGATTGGATTAAACCTTGGGGGACAATTTTTATTAAAATGCTAAAATTAATAGCAGTTCCACTTATATTTATTTCTCTTGTTAAAGGAATTACGAGTTTAACCGATGTTTCAAAACTTTCCCGAATTGGTATTAAAACCTTGTCTATTTTTGTAATTACCACCATGATTTCTGTCCTACTTGGACTAATGTTGGTTAATGTATTTAAACCAGGCGATACCTTTCCTGAAAAAAAGCGTCAGGAGTTTCAGGTGATGCATGAGCAAAATGTAAAAGAAAAGGAGCAAATGGCAACGAGTATGAAAGATCAGTCGCCTTTGCATGCTATTGTAGAGATTGTTCCAGATAATATTTTTAGTGCAGCCAACGATAATACTAAAATGTTACAGGTTATTTTCTTTGCTGTTTTATTTGCGGTATCCATGTTTTTTCTGGATAGCCAAAAAGTTATACCTGTTAAAAATTTAATTGATAGTCTTAATGAAATAATGATCAAGATTGTAGATATCGTTATGAAGTTTGCTCCTATTGGAGTATTTGCGTTATTGGCAGCTTTGGTAACTGATTTCTCTGCAGATGCAGGTTTGTTTTGGGCTTTAGGGAAATATGCCTTATTAGTTAGCCTTGGGCTTATCGGATTATTATTTGTTTTATACCCACCGTTGATATTGTTGTTTACCAAATTAAAGTTGAGTAAGGTTTTAAAGGCTGTAATTCCAACTCAAATGGTAGCATTTTCTACAAGTTCGAGTAATGCAGCTTTGCCAGTTAATATGCGCCAATGTACCAGTGAGTTGGGTGTGTCGGAAAGTGTGGTAAACTTTGTTTTGCCTATTGGTGCTACCATTAATATGAATGGGGTAACTTTTTATCAGGCAATAGCAGCCGTTTTTATTGCACAAGTATTTGGTTTAGACTTATCACTTACGCAACAATTGGCCATTGTACTTACAGCTACTCTTGCTGCTATTGGTTCTCCTGGTGTTCCGGGAGGTGGAACAATAATGATGGTAGTTGTTTTAGGGGCAGCAGGAATTCCTGCCGAAGGTCTTGCTTTAATTCTTGGAATTGACCGACCCTTAGATATGATACGGACAGCAGTAAATGTAACTGGCGATGCGGTTGTAGCAGCGGTAGTGGCACATAGTGAGAATGAGCTGAACTATGAAAATGTTAAAGATAGTGTTGAAAGTAGTAAGAAACTTGAAACAGCATAAAGTCTAAGTATGGAAGGTGTTTTTAGTTAAAGCACAGATTTGAGATAAAACTTGAATACACCGACTATTAATTTTAAATATTGTCGATTATAAAATAAGCTATTAATATAATACCATTTAAAATGAAGGAGAGAAATGAAAATCAAGCAGTCTATAAACCATCTGGTTTATTAATAAAAAGTTCAAAATTATCCAGTGTGCTTTTGGTTGTATTTATGTTGTTAGGTATGTATATAAATGCACAGGATGTAGCACGTTTTTCTCACGGACCCATGTTGGGACGTTTGGGCTCTCACGAAATTGGAATTTGGGCGCGTACTTTTAAACCTGGAACATTTTGGGTACGTTATGGTGTTAATCCGGAAAATTTAGATCAATTATCTGATCCGGTTACTACTAGTATTGATCATGATAATACAGGGGTGGTTTATATTAAGGACTTGAAAGCAGGGACTAAATATTATTATGCGTTAACGGTACAAGGAGGAACAGCTACAATGTTAACTCGTAAAGGGTCATTTAAAACGCTTCCTGATTCGGACGAATTGAAAGATACAAAAGTCAATCCTGATGGTTTGTTTAATTTTAGTTTTGAATATGCTTGCGGAAACAGTCAGAGTACAAATGGTTTAGGTACAACGTTACCAACGTTTCGTACCATGATCGACCAAATTAAAGACAAAATACATTTTGCCATTTTAAATGGTGACTGGTTATATGAAAATAAGCGCGATTATTCGGTTGAAAGCTGGAAGGAACAAGTAGGTATAGAGGCTGACGAAATTCCAGAGGTTGTAAACAAAACACCAAAAATTGTAGGTGTTTGGGAAAATTATAAAAGTTATCTTGAGCGTGGACACAATTTGGTTGAATGGCATAAACATGTTCCTTCTTTTTATACGATTGACGATCATGAAATTTATGATAATACCTATGGTGCCGGAGAAATTGGTCGCGTAAATCACAAAGCGGTGTACCGCGATGTTGCAGTGCAGGCCTGGCACGATTATTTAGCTTGGAGTAACCCAACCGAATTTACACAAGGTATACATTTGGGAAAAGCAAAGATTAAAGCAAATAGTGATATTTTAACTGATACAGAGGCTGATTTTACAAAACTTGATCTTGCTCAGTCAGCAACACTTCACATTCACTGGGGAGGACCTTATGATGGAATGAGAAGGATACCTGAAGGTACTAAGCCTGGTAATCCAAATAGCGGTGTATATAAAATAGTAGAAGTAATTGATGCACATCATGTGCGTGTTTTTCCAACGCCAAAAAAGAATGGTAAACCTGTTTATTCTATCGGACGACGTAATTATGGAAAAATGTCTGTTAGTAATTCTGATATTTTTATACTGGATGTGCGCTCTCACCAAGATATGCACGATACAAGTAATCCATATAAAAAAGGACTTTCAATTTTAGGTAAGGAACAAAAAGCTTGGTTGAAAGAAGAGATGAAAAACAGCGATGCAGAGTTTTTCTTCCTTGTATCATCGGTTAATTTTACCATTCCACACGAAGGAGGAACAGGTGGAAATACTGCTGATGGAAAAGCCAAAGGACAAACAGGACGTGATGATGCTTGGACAAGTTATATTGAGGAGCGAAAGGAAATGGTTGATTTCTGGGAGTCTTTAGGAAAACCTGTTTTCGTGCTTACTGGTGATTTGCACAATAGTTTTGCTGTTAAAGTTAGCGACAATGTTTGGGAATTCGCCTCAGGCCCACACAATTCTAGAAATCATGCACTAGGTGCCGAAGGTAATCGCCCTGTGAATGGTAAGTTTAATTCACGCGGAAGAGAAGTTGATATTCGTTGGTCGACGGCAATATTAAACGATGTGCCAAACGGATTACGTTACACGCCAAGTTATTGCGTTGTTCAAATAAACAATGTGTTTAACAACCCGATAGAAGAGGGCAAAGACAGGTGGGTAGCTTTTCCAAGACCTCAGGTAATATTTCAGTACTTTAATGGATTAACTGGAGACTTGTTGTATTCGGAAACAATCCAAGGTAGCGACAAATAACTGTTTTAGGTTTAACGCTTTGATATAATAGCATATACAGTGCTATAATGGGAGAATTACACCTATGAATTAAGTAATTAACGTGCTTGTAACTATATACTTTATTATAAAGTAGGCCGTTAAAAGTAAGCTCAGAATATAAACCCATTTTAATACTTATATTTATGAAACAGAAATTATTATTTTCTTTAATGTTGTTTCTTGGAACGCAAATAATATTTGCACAGGGAATAGTAATAAAAGGAACTGTTAGCGGTGCCGACGATGGATTAACAATTCCGGGAGTGAGTGTCGTTGTAAAAGGAACAACTAATGGCGTAACAACTGATTTTGATGGCATGTATCAGATTAATGTCCCGGGAGAAGATGCTATCCTGGAATACTCGTTTGTAGGATATAAAACCCAAACCGTTGTTGTGGGTAAAAAATCTACAATTGACATTGTGTTGAAATCTGATCTTGTTGGACTTGATGAAGTTGTAGTTATAGGTTACGGTGTTTCTTCCAAAGAGGCTTTAACCGGAGCTGTGGAAGTGGTAGGTTCAGAAAGCCTGAAGATGCTTCCTAGTGCCACTCTTGAAAATGCATTACAGGGTGGAGTAACCGGGCTTATGATGAGTAACGGGGATGGTCAGCCTGGAGCTGCCAGTTCGATCAATATCCGGGGTATTGGCTCAATTAATGCTTCTAGTGAACCTTTGTATGTAATTGACGGAATTCCTGTTCAATCACACAACCTTTCACCAACGGACTATTCAAACGGTGGAATAAGTTCTACTGTCATGTCTACTCTAAATCCGAATGATGTTCAGAGTATCACTGTTCTAAAGGATGCATCGGCAACAGCAATCTACGGTTCTCGTGGTGCTAACGGTGTAATTATTATTACCACCAAAAATGGTGGATCAGGAAAAGCCAAAATCAATTTCAGTGCGCAGGTTGGTGTCTCCGACAATGCTTATGATAATATTAACAAAAGTTTGAATGCAGCACAGTATAAGGAGTTGTTTATTGAAGGCTGGGTGAACACGGGAGATTATACAGAAGCAACTGCCACCGAATTGTTTTACGATTATTACCCAGCTGACATATATAATGCCGATACCAATTGGATGGATGAGATTTATAATCCAGGAGTTACGCAGCAATACAGCTTAGATGCCAGTGGCGGTAATGATAAAATTAGATACTTTGCCTCGCTTGGGTATTATGACCAGGAGGGTGTGATTTTAGGTACTGATTTTCAACGATATTCGTCTCGCTTAAATTTGACAGCTGATTTAAATGAAAAGCTTACAATAACCAATAATATTACATTAGGGCATACTGTATCTAACGGTTCAGAGGATAGAACTGCGTGGAATAACCCTATGCATAACGGATATATGGCGCCGCCTGTAGTACCTATTTACGATGATTATGGTAATTATTTTGGTGACCACACTATTGTAGGGATGGACGGAAATAACCCTGTAGGTAACCAATTGTTCGATGAAAGATGGCAGAAGCAAACGCGTATTCTCGATAATTTTAGTGCAAGTTATAAGATAACAGACGCATTAACCTTTAAAACTGCTTGGAGTATTGATTATATCAATGTTAACGAATTTAAGTGGAAGAACCCTGATTGGGGAAGCTTTAAGGACGTGAGTGGTCGAGGAGAAGAAGGAACAGCTAATAGTTTGAATTGGATTGGTACACAGACTGTTAATTATAATAAAATTTTTGGGGAAAACCATTCCTTTGATGTGTTGGCCGGTTATGAATCTCAAAAATATGATATGAGATCATTGTATGCTGTAGCCGAAGGGTATGCAAACTCAAAACTTAAAACACTTGCCAACGCAGCAAACCCTATTGTAAGCTCAAGTTCTGGAACAGGGTACAGTTTTCTTTCCGCATTCTCAAGGTTTTCTTATAATTATAAGAGTAAGTATTATGCAACTGCCAGTTATCGTCGTGATGGTTCTTCTCGTTTCGGTGAGGATAATCGTTGGGGTAATTTCTGGTCTGTTGGTGGTTCATGGTATTTAAGCAGGGAAAATTTCATGAAAGATATTTCCTGGGTGAATAACCTGAAACTTAGAGCTTCTTATGGTATAACGGGTAATGCAAGTATTGGAAACTTCCAATCCCTCTCGCTTTATGGGTATGATTATGAATACGACGGAACTGCAGGTTCTGCTCCATCTAACGTGGGTAATCCTGAATTAACCTGGGAAACACAGGGAACATTAGATTTGGGTATGGATTTGAGCGTGTTTGACCGTGTAAATACAACAGTAACCTATTTCCGTAGAGAAAATACAGATCTATTATTGGAGAAACCACTTTCTACCACCACAGGATTTTCTGAAACCATGCAGAATGTTGGGGATATGCTGAACCGTGGATGGGAGTTTGAAGCAAATGCAGCCATCATCAAGGGTGAAGATCTTACCTGGGATTTAGGTGTGAATATGACCTTTGTTAAAAATGAAGTAACAAAACTTGACGAAGATATCGCTAATACAGCTTACTTACACTCTGAAGGACATGACTATAACGAGTTCTACTTGATACATTGGGCTGGTGTAAATCCGCAGACCGGAGCAGCACAATGGTATACGGATGAAACAAAAACCACAATTACAGAAAATAGAAAAGAAGCTAGTAGAGTACATACCGGCTATTCGGGTACACCTTCTTGCTTTGGAGGATTGAACACAAGTGTAAGTTATAAAGGGTTTAACCTTAGCGCCCAGCTGGTTTTTGTATGGGATAAATATCTATTCGATAACCAGGCTAAGGGTGTTGAAAGTGATGGACAACGTGCACCAAGGAGTACAAATTTATATGCATTTGAGAATAGATGGACTACTCCTGGAGAAGAATCTGAACTTCCTATATTTGTCTGGGGTAATAGTTCAAACAGTAACTATAGATACAGTACTCGTTATTTGTATGATGCAACTTATGCGCGATTGAGAGATGTGACCTTGTCATATACTTTTAGTCCTTCAGTTGTCAAGCGCTTGAAAATGTCTTCTCTTTCTGTATTTGCAAAAGCCAATAATTATTTTACCTGGGTAAGGGATCACGATAATCTTAGAATTGATCCAGAGGCAGGCCAAAATGGCTATGTAAACGGAACTGTACCAAAAAATAAGTCAATAACCATTGGTGTAAACATAGGGTTGTAAGTTAACAGTTTTAGTTTGATAACGATTAATATACAGAATTATGAAAACGAATATATATAAATTAAAAACGTCGGGGAAGTTGTTCCTATCACTAACATTGATCTTATTTACTATTGTATCATGTTCAGAGAGTTTCCTTGAGATTGATCCTCAGCAAGATGTTTCAATGAGTGAGGCCTTAACAACAGAATCTGACTTTGCAACCGCCATTATAGGTTGTTACGACGGACTTCAGGATAGATCCTCTTATGGAAAATTCTTTATAGCTGTTGCTGATGTAATGAGCGATGATGTTAAAGCCGGTTTAGTAACCAACCGTATATACGATTGGCATTCATACTCAGGTTCTTCCGCTGACTTTACTGATCTGGCTGATGATATCTGGGCTAACTATTACCGAATAATAGATCGTGCTAATCGAATATTGGAAGCGGGTTCAGGCCTGGATGTTGATGAATTTTATGGACAAGCTTATGCATTTAGAGCGCTTGCCCATTTTGATTTGGTACGAATTTACGGACAGCATTATACTTATAGCGATGATGCATCTCACCTTGGTGTACCCATCGTAACAACTGTTGATGTTTTAGCCGAGCCAGCACGAAATACTGTTGCTGAAGTATATGCGCAGGTAATTTCAGATTTTGAAACTGCTTTGACACTGATCGGCGACGATGCAAACTCGTTTTATTTCTCACAGAATGTAGTTAAAGCACTGTTGTCAAGAGTCTATCTTTATAAGGAGGATTGGGAGAATGCTGAAGCAATGGCCAATGAAGTAATTGAATCGGGCGATTATAGCCTTGTAGAAGGTGAAAGTTATTCGAGCATTTTTTCAGGTGATCATAGTTCAGAGACTATTTTTGAAGTGGATATGACTGTGGTTGATAATCTGGGAGCCGCAGGGCTTGCCGGAAATTATGTGATCAATGGTTACAATGAGTTTCTTCCTACCACGGATTTAATGAATGCATATGAGGATGGAGATGTTCGAAAAGAAAACAACTTCTTATATGATTCAACACTAGGTGGCGGTTTGTATGGAAACTACCGGGCCGATAAGTTCAAAGACATATTAGGATATGAGAATACACCGATCATAAGGCTTTCAGAATTATATTTGATCAGGGCAGAAGCTGCTTACCATCTTAATACGCCAGCTTTTATAGCAGAGGCTCAGTCGGATGTAACAACCATACGAAAAAGAGGTTTATCGACTGCAGATGCCGTTACGTCAACAGGACAAGAACTTTTGGAGGAGATCCTTCTTGAAAGACGCAGGGAATTGTGTTATGAAGGACATAGGTTATGGGATTTAACAAGGAATAAACTAGGAGTGTACAGAGATGATTGTACTACTACGGCATGTTCAATTGATTATCCTAATGATGGATTTATTCTTGCCATAGGCGAAGATGAAATGGAAGTTAACGAAAATATGATTCAAAATTCAGGATATTAGGTTTTAGTAAATAGATTGTGTAGAAAGCAGGTTCCACTCATGTGGGGCTTGCTTTTAATTCAACATTTAAGCCAGGTTCAATGTAATTATTCTCTTAAGTTGTACATAGTTTCTATCTTTAACACTTTTCTTAAAAAGAAAGCATGATAAAATGATTTGTAATTAAAATATTGAATTTTGATTGGAAAGATTACAACATGCTTAAACTTAATTTATTATAAAACAGACATCCAGAATCATGACAGTACAAGAAATATCTCCCTCTTTAAGACCTTATGTGCCAATTGCAAACATGATTGGGTCGAGTTTTGGTCAAAATTGCGAAGTCATTTTGCATGATTTGTCTATTCCTCAAAACTCAGTGGTTTACGTGGTTAACGGACATGTTACCGGACGTGAAATAGGAGAGCCTTTCGATCATCTTTTGAGTATCGTTTTATCATCGAAGAATTTTAAAGATGATTACCTTTCTAATTATGAAACAACGACAGAGGATGGTAGGAAAATTAAAGCTTCAACCGCATTTATCAGAGACAGAAAAAACTTTGTTATCGGGGCTTTATGTATTAACTATGATATTTCATTGGTTGATTCCATTCAAACTTTTATCAATGATTTTAAATTAGCCCCGGCAATTACTGAGAGTGAACCCAAACCAAACAGTTACGAAGGTGTTATCGAAACAACCAACCAATTAATAAAAAGAATAATAGGAAATGCAGACATTAAGAGTTTGAAGAGAAAAGGTAAAATTTCGCTTATTCAGTTTATGGAACAAAAAGGTGTTTTCCTGATAAAAGGTTCTATTGACACGGTTGCTGAATTAATGAATATCTCAAAAGTTACTGTTTACAGCTATCTCGACGAAGTAAAAAAAGAGAAAGCAAAAGTATAAATCAAAAAAGAATTAATAAGATGAAAAAGCACATAATGCTTTTGATGTTAATACTTGGTATTGGCAGCATTGCACATGCACAAAAAACATCATTTCATACCGCTGCGGCAAAAGCACCAGAGGCTGGTAGCATGTTTATTTTTCCTGAAAGAATTCTTTTAGAAAATGGTGGTTTTTTAAATGCCGAACGAGCTACTATGTTTGTTCCTTTAAACCGTTCAGAAGAAAACAGCGATGTTATTTCTCTGGACGTTTATCGTTTTAAAGCTACCGAAAAAGCAGACCCAAATACGCCTCCAATTTTTTATCTTTTTGGAGGGCCTCGTTTTGGTGGCCTTGAAGAGCAACTTGAAGTATTAGGATATTTCGAGCAAACCTGGCAATTTATGACCAATGTTGCCGATGTGGTAGTGGTTAGTCAACGCGGAATTGGACCATCGAAACCAACTACATTAATTGAAAATACCAGAAATGCACAACCTACCGATGTTGCTTTTAACGACGAAGCTGCAGTTAAAGACTACCAGGCTTTGCTTACAAGCGAGCGTAATGTTTGGGAAAATTTAGGTGTCGACTTAAAAGGTTTTACGGTGGTAGAAGCGGCCGAAGATGTGAACGATGTACGTAAAGCACTGGGCTACGACAAAATTACCCTTTGGGGCGGAAGTTTTGGTTCGCACTGGGGAATGTCGCTTATGCGTATGCACCCCGAAATTATTGAACGCGCCATTTTACGAGGACTCGAAGGTCCTGATCATACTTACGACCATCCGGGGCATACCTGGAATGTGTACAAACGCATGGCAGAAGAAGCTGAAAGTTCAGAAGAATTAAAAGGACTAATTCCTGAAGGTGGACTAATCGCTGCCGTTGAAACCATTGTAAAAAGATTAAACGAAAATCCTGTTACCGTAGAGTTGGAAAACCCGGTAACTAAAAAAATGCAAAAGGTATTATTTGACGGTCACACCGTGAAACAACTTACGAGAGGTTATTCGGGTAGCCTGGAAGCTTGGCCTGCTGATATTATTACCATGTACAATGGCGACTTTACAAAGGCTGCACAAAAGATTATTAGACGATGGAATGACCAGGGCAAAACCTATAAAACAGCCAGTTACTTTATGCTCGATTGCGGCTCGGGTATTACGCCCGAACGCTCGGCAGAACATTTGGCCGACCCGGCTACTGAACTTATTGAAACAGCCTGGGGATATAGAAATGGTTGCCCATGTTGGGATAGCGATTTAGGTAATGAATTCCGTCAGAATTTCGAATGTGAAATTCCTACCGTAATGGTTCAGGGAACCTGGGACAGAAGTACTCCTTACGAAAATGCATTGGAGTTGGCTCCGTATTTCAAAAACTTGAAATTTGTACACTTAAAACGCGGACCCCACGGTGCTATTAAAGCTGCATTGAAGGAGTTACCCGAATTTAAAAAGGCAATTTTAAAATTTGCTGCTTCGGGCGACGATTCAGACCTTGAAGATAATTTGGAACTGAGCCCTTTAAAATGGGTAGTTCCTGAGTAATTGAAAATATCATAATTAGCAAAGAAGATTTTATTCTCTCTAAGAACAAATCTTGAACAGATTCTTATTTAAGATATTCTATAAGATACTGTTGGGCTTAGCTCTTCTTTGCTATTTGCTTTAAGGGCAAAGAATGAGGGTTCTTATTGCCCAAATTTTGTTTTAAATAACCAACAACAAAAAATGATTTCAAAAAAGTTATTGACTTTTATAGGGCTGATTTTCTGTATTAGCTCTGCAACAATTGCTCAAAATACAAGTTTTCATACCGCAAAAGCGTCTGCTCCTGAGGCCGGAAGTATGTTTATCTTTCCCGAAAGAATTCTTTTAAAAGATGGTAGTTTTTATAATGCCGAACGTGCTACCATGTTTGTACCAATGAATCGTTCAGTAGAAAACAGCGATGTTATTTCCTTGGATGTGTACCGATTTAAGGCTTCTGAAAAGGCCAATCCAAATACTCCTCCCATATTTTTCCTTCATGGAGGTCCTGCTTTCCAGGGACTTGAGTCGGCATTTAAAGAATTGGGTACTTTCGAAAAATATTGGCAATTTATGACCGATGTAGCTGATGTTGTTGTGGTTAGTCAGCGTGGAATTGGGACGTCGAAACCAACAACTATAATTGATAGCAGAAAATCGAAAATGCCATTAGATGAAGCCTATAATGAAGAGGCTGCTGTGGAAGAATTACAGAACCGTCTTTCTAAAGAAAAAGAAGTTTGGGAAAATCTTGGCGTTGATTTAAAAGGGTTTACGGTGCTGGAAGCTGCAGAAGATGTAAACGATGTTAGAAAAGCTCTGGGGTACGATAAGATTACCATTTGGGGTGGAAGTTTTGGTTCGCATTGGGGGATGACACTTATGCGTCAATATCCTGAAATTATTGAACGCGCCATCTTAAGAGGGATGGAAGGAGTTGACCACACTTACGATCATCCGGGGCATACCTGGAATGCCTACAAAAGAATAGCCGAAGAAGCCGAAAATTCGGAAGAATTAAAGGGATTAATTCCTGAAGGCGGGTTAATTGCCGCTGCTGAAACTATTGTGAAAAGGTTAAGCAAAAAACCGGTTACAGTTGAGGTTGAGAATTCGTACACCGGAAAAACGGAGAAGGTTTTAATGGATGGACATTGGGCCAAACAGTTTACCCGTGGGTACACCGGAAAACAGGAAGCTACCTGGCCGGCAGATATTATAACCATGTACAATGGCGATTTTACAAAAGCTGCATTAAAAGTTATTGAGAATACTTACGCTTTACGATCACGTCCATTAACAGCCAGTTACTATATGCTCGATTGTGGCTCAGGAATTACGCCCGAACGATTAAAAGAGCATTTGGCCGATCCGGCAACAGAAGTTATCGAATACGAATGGGATTACAGAAAGGCTTGCCCATGTTGGGATAGCGATTTAGGTGATGAATTCCGTACGAATTTTGAAACCGAAATTCCAACAGTAATTGTTCAGGGAACCTGGGACAGAAGTACACCCTACGAAAATGCGCTGGAACTGATACCATATTTCAAGAATCTGAAATTTGTTCATTTAAAACGTGGACCACACGGTGCCATAAGGGCTGCTTATTTGTATTCGGCCGAATTCAAAAAGGCCCTTTTAAAATTCGCGGAATGTGGCGATAATTCAGATTTAAAAGACCATATGGAATTGCCACAAGTAAAATGGGTGGTGCCAGAGTAATAGATATTTGTTCACGTAAAGAAGCACAGAATTAAAAAAAATCAATCATGATTTCAAAAAAAATAGCACTATTAATTGCCTTGGTATTTTGTATTGGAGCTATAAGTAAAGCTCAAAATATTAGTATGCACACTGCAGTAGCACCTGCACCTAAGGCGGGTACAATGTTTATTTATCCGGAAAGAATGTTGTTGCCTAGCGGCGAATTGCTTTCTGCAGAAAGAGCAAGCATGTTTGTTCCTTTAAACCGTTCAAAAGCAAATACCGATGTTATTGCGCTTGACGTTTATCGTTTCGCACGTAACGAAAAAGCGAATCCCGAAACGCCACCAATCTTCTTTCTTCATGGTGGCCCAAGTTTTCAAGGGGTGCCATCGCGGGTAACGTCGCTGGATGTTTTTCAGAAAAAATATGGCTACCTGCTGGATGTGGCCGATGTTGTGATTGTAAGTCAACGCGGAATTGGTACTTCAATGCCAAAAACCCTTGTAAATAAAAACGATTACAAAACAGCGCCAGACGAAGCGTACAACGAGGAGAAAGCGGTTGCACACTTGAAAGAACTGCTTACAAAAGAACGTCAGGTTTGGGAAGAATATGGAGTTGACTTGAAAGGATTTACCGTATTGGAAGCAGCCGAAGATGTTAATGATGTGCGTAAAGCCTTGGGCTACGATAAAATTTCGCTTGTGGGCGGAAGTTTTGGTTCGCACTGGGGGTTTACTCTAATGCGTAAACATCCGGAAATAATTTCGCGTGTTGTGTTTACAGGTTGCGAAGGTCCTGACCACACTTACGATGATCCGGGGCATGCATGGAATGTTTTTGAAAGAATGGCCGAAGAAGCTGAAGAAGCCGAAGAATTGGAAGGCTTAATTCCTGATGGTGGTTTAGTTGCTGCTGTAAAAACAATCATCAAGCGTGCAAAAGAAAAACCTTTTACCGTAGAAGTAACAAATCCGGCTACTAATAAAGTTCAAAAAGTACTTATTGATGAGCACGTGGCTAAAAAATTAGTGAGAGGTTATTCAAACGACTATACAGCATGGCCGGCAGATATTATCAAACTCTATAATGGAGAATTTGAAGATGCTGCCAAATCAATAGTAGATAGATACAACAACGGAACCGCAAAATACAGAACGGCCAGTTACTATATGCTCGATTGTGGATCGGGAATTACCCCTGAGCGATTAGCCAAACAATTGGCCGACCCTGCCAATGAAATTTTGGGCCAAATGAATTGGAATTACATTAAGGGATGTGATTGCTGGGACAGCGATTTGGGGAACGATTTCCGCCAAAACTTTGAGTCTGAAATTCCAATTGTTATAATTCAGGGAACCTGGGACAGAAGTACTCCATTGGAAAATGCGGAAGAGCTGGTTCCTTACTTTAAAAATGCAACGTTTATTCCTTTAAAAAGAGGACCACATGGTTCGTTGGGAGCCGGAATGCAGGCTTCAAAAGAATTTAAGCAGGAACTTTTAAAGTTTCTGGAAACCGGCGATGCGTCCGGAATAGATACCGATATGGAGCTTCCTCCTGTAAAATGGAAAGTGCCCGAATTAAAGTAGGTTTTTTGAGAAAAATAGAATGTCTAATTTTCATAGATTAGTTATTAATAATTAAACAACGCCTTAGTATGAAAAGTACAAATATTCCAAGTATGAATACGATTCTAAAGGCTACTCACAAAATGAGTGGAATACTTTTTTTACTCATTTTACTTTTTGTAGCACAGTCTTTAAATGCCCAAAACACAAACGAAATAAATCCTGATTTACTTGAAAATCTGCAATGGACCAATATAGGGCCAAAACGTGGAGGTAGATCCATTGCTGCGGCAGGTAGTTCGGCAAGACCAAATGAATATTATTTTGGAGCTACGGGTGGTGGTTTGTGGAAAACCGTTGACGGTGGAAACAGCTGGAACCCGGTAACCGATGGGAAAATCAATAGTTCTTCTGTTGGTGCTGTGGCAGTTGCGCAGTCTAATCCCGACATTGTATATATGGGAATGGGTGAAGCGCAGTTGCGCCAAAATGTATTGCAGGGAGATGGTATTTATCGCTCTTCCGATGGCGGAGATACCTGGAAACATCTTGGGTTGTCAGAAACACAAGCTATTAGCCGTGTTCGTATTCATCCTACAGATCCTAATCGTGTTTATGTTGCGGCTCTTGGTCATACATTTGGACAAAATAGCGAAAGAGGTATCTACAGAACCAAAGATGGTGGTGAATCATGGGAGAAAGTACTTTTTAAAGATGATAAAACAGGTGCCATTGATTTGTCAATGGATCCTAATGATCCGGATGTTTTATATGCAACCCTTTGGGAGGTATACAGGAAGCCTTACATACTTTGGAGTGGTGGTGAAGGTTCAGGTCTTTATAAGTCCGTTGATGGAGGAGATACCTGGACAGAACTTACCGGAAATCAGGGTTTGCCAAAAGGTATCTGGGGAAAAAGTACGGTTTCTGTTTCTGGTGCCGATTCTAAAAGAGTGTATGTGAATGTGGAAGCTGAGAACGGTGGATTGTATCGATCAGACGATGGTGGAGAAACTTTTGAGCTAATTAATAACCACAGGGATTTGTGGCAACGTGCTTTCTACTTTCTTCGTATTCAGGCCGACCCTGTTGATCGTGATGTTGTTTATATTCTTAGCTTTAAATTGATTAAATCGGAAGATGGCGGAGAAACATTCCATTATTTACCTCCTAGTCATAACGATCATCATGACTTGTGGATCGATCCGAAAAATCCGAAAAGGATGATTAACGCCAATGATGGTGGAGCAGTAGTTTCTGTAACTGGCGGCCAAACCTGGACTCATTTTCGTTATGCTACCGCGCAAATATATCGATTGAGTGTTACCAACGACTTCCCGTATCATGTGGCTGGTGGTCAGCAGGATAATTCAACCGCAGTGGTTCCATCTGATGGAGGATATTTAAGAAATGAGAGAATTGCACCTGGCGAAATGATGTATGCAGCCGGAGGTGGTGAGAACGGTTATGTGGTACAACATCCGACTAAGCTCAATATTTTCTATTCAGGCAAAACTAACGCTTTAGATCGTTATGATAGAAATACCGGTCTGGTAACCGATGTGCAACCGTTCCCAAGAATTGTTATGGGAGAAGCGGCTAAAGTGATGCCAGAGCGCTGGAATTGGAATTATCCGATTGTTGTTTCGCCTGCCGAACCAGATGCTTTATTTGTTGGATCGCAGTATTTATGGAAATCGAATGATGAAGGTAAAACCTGGGCAAAAATCAGTCCCGATCTTACTCGTGCCGATGAAGCAACAATGGGTGATTCCGGCGGTCCGATTGTTTTCGATCAGGACGGTCCGGAAATTTACGCAACCATATACACCATTGAGCCTTCTCCACTAAAAAAAGATATTATTTGGGTAGGATCGGATGATGGATTTATTAACCTAACCCGCGATGGTGGAAAAACATGGTCGAATGTTACACCTGAGGATCTACTGAAAGACAGTAAAGTAAGCGGAATAAAAGCTTCACAACATAATCCGGCTGTAGCTTATGCAACAGCCCGTCGTTACGAAATGGACGATCGCGCCCCTTATGTTTGGAAAACCGAAGATTATGGTAAAAGCTGGAAAAAAATTGTTACAGGAATTCAAGCGAATGACTTTGGACATTCAATTACAGAAGATCCGATAAAAGAAGGCTTGGTTTATTTAGGTACAGAAAATGGGGTGTACGTCTCTTTCAATGGCGGTAACAACTGGCAAAGTTTATCGAATAACTTACCAATTACACCGGTAATGGGAATTGCCGTAAAACAAAACGACCTTGTCATTGCAACACATGGTCGTTCGTTCTGGAAAATGCAAAATATTGAACTGCTTCGTCAGGTTTCTGTGGCAAATATTAGCGATAAACCATTTCATTTGTTTAAGCCGGCAAAGGCCATCAGACGAGCTACTCCAGCAACTATCGACTTTTTTGTGAAGGAAAAGGATAGCCAGATAATACTTGACATAGTGGATGATAAAGGTAATATGGTGGTTCAGTTAGTGAATGAAAAAACTACTAATTCCGGAATGATCAGATTAAATTGGGACCTTCGCTACGAAGGTGCTACAACTTTTGCAAATATTATTCTGGAAGGTGGTAAGCCAGACAGGGGGCCATGGGCTACTCCAGGAACTTATTCGGCCCGGTTAACCGTAAATGGTAAAACACAAACCGAAAGTTTTGAAGTGGAAAAAGATCCGAGATTAACGGATGTTTCTGTTGAAGACATGAAAGAACAATTTGAACTTGCAATGAAAATTAGAACTTGTGAGAGTGCTGCCAATGAAGCTGTCATTCTTTATCGAAAAGTAAAAGCTGATGTTGAAAATATATTGGAATCATCTAATAGCAATAGCCTTCAGAAACAAGCTGGTTCATTCTTGACAAAAATCACTTTGGTTGCCGATAAGTTTTATCAGCTGAAAAATCAAAGTCCGAAAGACAAAATTGCGTTTCCTATTCGTTTAAATGACCGTTTAACCGGTTTGAGAAGCCATTTGGAAGTTGGTGACATGAAACCAACAGCTGCTTATTTAAATGTGTATGACGAGCTTGCTGCCGAATTAAAAATGCACCTTGATGAGCTGTATGAAGTATTGGACGCTGATATGTCAAAATTGAATAAAAAGCTAGTACAGTCTAAACTGGAACCTGTAAGTGCTGCTAAAAGCAAAAACATGATAAAGTTTGATGAACAGTATAATCAATAAAAAATAGGGATTATGAATCGAGGTAGATTCGTTTTAGCACTATCGCTCTTTCTTTTAGGAGTGGTAATGCTTTCCTCTTGTTCATCAAAAGAGGGAAAGTCGAAGAGTGTGGCGAAACAACCCAATATTCTATTTATTCCGGTTGACGATTTGCGTCCTGAAATTGGTGCTTACGGAAGCGATTTTATAAAAACGCCAAATATGGATCGATTGGCCAAACAGGGGGTTACCTTTATGCGCGCCTACTGTCAGCAATCGGTATGTAATCCATCAAGGGCTAGTTTAATGACTGGTCTTCGTCCGGATTCTCTTCGTATTTGGGATAACAAAACTCGCTTCAGAGATATGGTTCCCGATGTGCTTACTATTCCACAGTATTTTAAACAAAACGGTTATCAAACGGTGGGATTTGGGAAAGCTTTCCATAATAACGACCCTGACACTATTTCCTGGTCCGAAATTCCTGAAAATCTCGATGATTTTCCATTCGATCCGGATGCAGTGTATTTAACCGAAGAAAACCTTGAAATTCAACAAGCAAAAATTGAAGCATTAAAAGCAGCCGGAAAATCAAAGATTGACCAGTGTGGATTTTGGTATGTTAAGGCAAATGCCACTGAAATTGCCGATGTGGAAGACGACGCCTATTACGATGGGGCACAAACCACTCGCGCAATTGAGGTGATGGAACGATTGGCAAAACAGGATAAACCTTTTTTCCTTTCCGTAGGATATTACCGACCACACTTGCCTTTTAATGCACCTAAAAGATATTGGGATTTATACAATCGTGATGAAATTCCATTAGCCAAAAATCAATTTGTACCAGAAGGGACTCCTGCTTTTTTGGTTCATGGTGACTCTGAGCTTAGGAAAAGTTATACCGACTGCCAGGATCTTCCTTTGCCTATCGAAGAACCCTGGGATGCAGATCGTCAACGTGAAATTAAGCATGGTTATTATGCAAGTGTATCGTATACCGACGCCCAGATTGGCAGATTACTTGATGCCTTAGAACGTTTCGGCTTAAGTGAAAATACTATTGTCGTGCTTTTCGGAGACCATGGGTGGAAACTTGGAGAGCATAATGGTTGGGGTAAGAAAAGCAACTATGAAATCGACTGCCGTGTTCCCATGATTTTTAGTGGGGCAGGGGTGGATGCCAAAGGTAAGAAGTCGTATGCGCTTACAGAGCTAGTAGATATATATCCTACTTTATGCGATTTTTCCGGGCTTGACGTTCCTGAACATTTACAAGGAACAAGCATGGCTTCGTTGTTTTCCAATCCCGACCAGAAATGGGAACAGGTGGCTTTAAGCCAGTATTTGCTGGGGCGTGATCGACGTACAACAAATATAGACGAAGAACAAATGGGATATGCTATGCGTACTGATCGTTACCGCTATGTGGAATGGTACAAATGGATTGCACAAGACAGTACTAAGGGAGAATACTTACGTACCGAGTTGTACGACCATGAAATGGATACACAAGAGAACACAAATCTGGCTGAGGATCCAAAATATAAAGAAATGGTGAGTGCTCTTTCTGAACAACTTAAACAATTATATTTTAATAAAAGGTAAAAGTTGTTGTATACAGGTGCAAGGTTTTGTAATGCAAACAAATACAATTTAATATTTAATAAAGGCAAACTATTAGGGCAAGATATTGAGGGTTTTACAATTTTTATTAAAAATAGATGGACAACCCTCTTGGGATGTTGACCTAGTAGTAAAATTTTTAAAATATAAATAGATGAAACCGGCATGGCCGGGGCAAATAATTAGGCCACACAGGAGCATGATTGAAGTTTGCGCTGGTTATCAGAGTTTTGCTAATTTTTAAACATATGAAACAGACTAAAGTAAAATGGAATTTATTGATAGCAATCTTAGTTTTGCTATCTAGCTGCACATCTCCTTCGAAGGAGCAGGAAAAAGAAAAGACGGCACGACCTAATATTCTATTTATTCCTGTTGATGATTTACGTCCTGAGTTTGGTGCCTACGGAAGCGATTACGTAATAACTCCTAATATGGACAGGTTGGCCAAGCAAGGGGTAACCTTTACCCGAACTTATTGCCAGGAGGCAGTTTGTAATCCTTCGCGAGCGAGTTTGCTTACAGGTCTTCGTCCCGATTCAATAAAAGTGTGGGATTTAATTACCGAATTCAGACATACTATGCCTGATGTGGTTACCCTACCTCAATATTTTAAACAAAATGGATACCATACAGTTGGTTTGGGGAAAGCCTTTCATAACAATGATCCGGACACTATTTCTTGGTCGGAAGTACCTCAAAATCTCGATGGTTTTCCATTCGATCCGGATGCTTTTTATCTGAACGAAGAAAATCTGGAAATCCAAAAAGAAAAAATTGAAGCGTTAAAGGCTGCAGGGAAATCAAGAATTGATCAGTGCGGGCATTGGTATGTAAAAGCAAATGCCACGGAGATTGCTGAAGCAGACGATGATGCATATTATGATGGTGCTCAGACTACTGAGGCCATAAATATTCTTAAAAGACTAAAGTCGGCAGATAAACCTTTCTTTCTTTCTGTAGGATATTATCGTCCTCACCTTCCGTTTAATGCCCCTAAAAAATATTGGGACATGTATAACAGAGATGAGATTCCATTAGCTGAAAATCAATTTGTTCCAGAAGGAGTGCCTGCCTATCTGATTCATGGTGAAGCAGAGTTGAGAGGATATTCCGATTGTCATGATCTGCCATTACCCAGTCAAGAGCCCTGGGATATTGAACGTCAGAAAGAAATTAAACACGGTTACTATGCCAGTGTTACGTATACCGATGCACAAATTGGCCGTTTGTTAGATGCGCTTGATGAGTTGGGTTTGGCAGAAAATACCATTGTGGTTTTATGGGGTGACCATGGCTGGAAACTTGGCGAACACAATGGCTGGTGCAAGCAAACTACCTATGAAATAGATACACGTGTTCCGATGATTTTTAGTGGTGCAGGTGTTAAAGCCAAAGGCAGACAGAGTGATGCATTAACAGAATTTGTCGATATTTATCCCACCTTATGTGACATGGCAGGTATTCCAATTCCAGAACATTTACAGGGCACGAGTGTTACACCACTCCTTGAAAATCCTGATTTGGTATGGAAAAGTGGAGCCTTTAGCCAATTTCTTTTAGGACGTTACGGACGTACAACAACGATTCCATTCGAGCAAATGGGTTATGCCCTTCGAACCGACCGCTTTCGTTATGTAGAATGGTATAAATGGATTGACGATACAAAAGGAGAGTTTTTAAGAAGTGAGTTATATGATCATGAGATAGATCCTCAGGAAAATAAAAACAGGGCTAATGATCCTGAATATACAAAATCGATCGAAGAACTTTCGAAACAATTAAAAGCGGGTTGGAGAAAAGCCCAACCGAAACAATAGACAGTAATCTTTAGCGTAGAATTTAAGGAGGAGAAGTACCCAAATAATTGGGTGCTTCTTTTTTTTTTATAAAATACTATTCTACAATTACCCTAGAAAATAGTTTTTCACAAACAAAAAACGCAGTAAATCAATGATTTACTGCGTTTTGCTAATTATTGGTTATTGTTAATAATCGCTATCTACTTTACCTCTTCAAAATTAACCGCTGCTTATTATCAGAGCTTTATAATTATATGAAACAAATATGGAACAAATGTACTCTTCTTTATAAGTTCCTCAATTATCAAAGAATTGAACCAATGTAGACTTAATAAGGGATAAAGTATTAATTCATTATTTTGACATCTATATTTTTAGAGTTGCGTAACTGTATACCATAAAAACAATTCCGCACAAAAGAGGGCAATCACAATTGAATCAATTAAAAAGATAACTGAATTATCTTATTAAAATATGATTAAATTTTACAGAAAAAGTTTAAAGTATAGTTTAAATAATGTATTATATATGCAAATAGTTAAGGTATACTTAAAACATTGTTTGCTGTGAATATTCCCAAAAATATCATTTCAAGAGAAGATTATATATCTAAAATTGATCCCTTCATAAATACTTCTTTAATAAAGGTGTTAACAGGACAAAGAAGGGTTGGTAAATCTTATCTTCTATTTCAGCTAATAAATCTTATTTCAAAAAGATATGATAACGCCAATATAATCTATATAAATCTGGAGGATTTGGCTTTTGATTTCATTAAAACCGCAAAGGATTTAAATAATTATGTGATTGAGCATCTATCATCATCAAATCCCAACTATTTGTTTGTAGATGAGATTCAGGACGTTGAAGATTTCGAAGCAGCCTTGCGCTCTTTAGCTCTGAATGAAAATATTGATATTTATATTACAGGAAGTAATGCCAAGATGCTTTCCGGAGAACTGGCAACTACTTTAAGTGGGAGATATATTGAGATTAGCGTCTATAGTTTGTCCTACCTTGAGTTTCTGAAGTTTCATTCACTAGATGATTCAGATGATAGTTTAGCATTGTTTATGAAGTATGGAGGACTTCCATACATAACCAACTTACCGCTTAATGACGATGTTATTTTTGAATATCTTAAAAATATATATAGTACTATTATATATCGAGATGTGGTGAGTCGGTTTAATCTGAGGAATACCCAGTTTCTTGAACGTTTGGTTATATTTTTAGCAGATAATGTAGGTAGTCTTTTTTCCGCAAAAAAAATTAGTGACTTTCTAAAATCGCAAAAAGTAAATATATCTTCTGTACAAATTCAGAATTATATCAAATATTTGTCGAGTGCGTTTATTACTTTACCAGCAAGGCGGTACGATATAGTAGGGAAACGAATCTTTGAGATAGGAGACAAATATTTCTTTGAAAATATTGGAATCAGAAATGCGATAGTGGGTTATAAAACCAATGATATTGCTAAGATTCTTGAAAATTTGGTATACAATCATCTGTTGTTTTGCGGTTATTCAGTAAAAGTAGGCGTGTTGAATGCGCAGGTGATTGATTTTGTTTGTGAAAGAAGCAATAATAAGAAATATGTACAGGTTTCATATCTACTAGAAAAGGAGGAAACGGTTAAGCGTGAGTTTGGGAACCTCTTGAAAATTGATGACAACCATCCTAAGGTGGTAGTTTCTATGGATAAATTGGCTGGAGATGGTTATGATGGGGTTGACCATATTTATATTAGGGATTTTCTAAGAACACGGTTTTAGTTATGTATATTTTTTTCATTCAATTATTCAGCATAGGTCACATTTCACACCCTTAAGCAACCGATCTGATATTTCTGGAAGATTTTCAAAAGGAATTGGAATAAATAATGAGCGGAAAAATAGGCCACATTGCTCACAAATCTTTGGTAATTTCAATTGACTTTTCGCCATGCTTTCGTCAGTTTTTAGCTTCGTTATATAAAATAAGCATCTATATGACCTAATAAGACTGTTTAACACGCACATTAACATCAAATAACGTGCGTAACAAATATGGTACTTATGTATGACGGAAAATAATAAGAGACTATTTAAATAAATAATTTCTCACAAACAAAAAACGCAGTAAATCAAAGATTTACTGCGTTTTGCTAATTATTGATTATTGTTAATAATCGCTATTTATTTGACTTCTTCAAAATCTACATCAGTCACTTCGTCGTCGCCACTTTTAGCTTTGCTGCCTTGTGCTTGTTGTCCTCCATCAGGTCCTGGTTGAGCACCTCCTGGTTGAGCACCACCATCAGCTTGGCTAGCGTTGTACATCTCCTGCGAAGCAGCCTGGAATACTGTGTTCAACTCTGTAGTTGCAGCATCAATACCGGCCAAATCTTCAGCTTTGTGAGCAGTTTTTAATTTTTCAAGCGCAGCTTCGATGGGCGCCTTTTTGTCAGCAGGTAACTTATCACCAAACTCTTTTAATTGCTTTTCGGTTTGGAAGATAAGGCTGTCGGCCCCGTTCATCTTGTCAATCTTCTCTTTGGCTTGCTTGTCAGCCTCTGCATTGGCAGCGGCCTCGTCCTTCATGCGCTTGATTTCGTCATCGCTCAAGCCGGAAGAAGCTTCGATACGGATGCTTTGCTCTTTACCGGTTGATTTATCTTTAGCTGTTACATGAAGAATACCATTTGCATCAATGTCAAAAGACACTTCGATTTGAGGTATCCCACGCTGTGCTGGTGGAATTCCGTCTAAGTGGAAACGACCAATTGTTTTGTTTTGGTTAGCCATCGGACGTTCGCCCTGTAAGACGTGAATCTCTACCGAAGGCTGGTTGTCAGCAGCTGTTGTAAATGTTTCCGATTTCTTGGTCGGTATAGTAGTGTTGGATTCGATCAGCTTGGTCATGACACCACCCATGGTTTCAATACCTAACGAAAGCGGCGTAACGTCCAATAACAATACATCCTTAACTTCACCGGTCAATACACCTCCCTGGATAGCGGCACCTACTGCTACAACTTCATCCGGGTTCACACCTTTGGAAGCTTCTTTCCCGAAGAAACTTTTCACAATTTCCTGGATTGCAGGGATACGGGTTGAACCACCCACCAGGATTACTTCGTCAATATCGGACGGAGACATTCCTGCATCAGATAACGCTTCCTTACATGGCGCCAAAGTAGCCTGTATTAATTTGTCGGCCAATTGCTCGAATTGAGCACGGCTTAATGTTTTCACCAAGTGCTTTGGAATACCGTCAACAGGCATAATATATGGCAGGTTGATTTCAGTTGAGTTGCTGCTCGAAAGCTCAATCTTCGCTTTTTCGGCTGCATCTTTCAAACGCTGGTGCGCCATTGGGTCTTTGCGTAAATCAATGCCTTCCTCTTTTAAAAATTCATCTGCCAACCAGTTAATGATCACATCGTCAAAGTCGTCGCCGCCCAGGTGAGTATCACCGTTGGTAGATTTTACTTCGAATACACCATCGCCTAACTCAAGAACGGAAATATCAAAAGTACCACCACCAAGGTCGAACACGGCGATCTTCATGTCCTTGTCCATCTTGTCAAGGCCATATGCCAAAGATGCAGCAGTGGGTTCATTGATGATACGTTTCACCGTTAAACCAGCTATTTCACCAGCTTCTTTGGTAGCTTGACGTTGTGCGTCGTTAAAGTAAGCAGGAACAGTAATTACCGCCTCGGTTACTTCTTGTCCAAGATAATCTTCGGCAGTCTTCTTCATTTTTTGAAGAATCATGGCGGAGATTTCCTGTGGGGAATATTTTCTATCTCCGATAACAACACGTGGGGTATTGTTATCGCCTTTGATTACTTTATATGGTACACGAGAAACTTCCTTAGGAATTTCGTCATAGTTGTCACCGATAAAACGCTTGATAGAATATACGGTGTGAGCAGGGTTTGTAATAGCCTGACGTTTTGCAGGATCACCTACTTTTCTCTCTCCTCCATCAATAAATGCAACAATTGATGGTGTGGTTCTTTTACCTTCGCTATTTGGAATTACAACCGGCTCGCTTCCTTCCATCACGGAAACACAAGAGTTGGTTGTACCTAAGTCGATTCCAATTATTTTTCCCATTTTTATTTAATTTATTATAAGATTTTTAAATTGTCTATATGTGAACTCGATCAGCATTGTTTCAAATGCTGTGCCACGTGGCATTTATGTCAGTTTGATGAAATATTGACACGGGAAGAAAGAAATTCAATATAATCCTGTCATGTTTTTGTGACAAAAGTGCAGTATTCGGTCAACTGTTTCTGGTGGGCTTCGATTCCATAAAAAATATTTTGAAATCATGTTTTTATTACTGATAAGCGTGTTGCCCTTGTTTCGCTGACAAGGGATAAATTATCCCAAAATAGTCATTAGACATCCTCTAAATGTCAATTCGATGATCAAATTCGAAACCTTACTTAAATACAGCCATGTAAGATTTTCTGTGCTGATAGCAATCGGGACCGTTGGTGCCTGCTTACGCTAAGGAGTTTAAAATGCCTAATGCCAGGTCCCAGATGATTGTTTGATTTAAGCGTTATAATTGTTCTAGACCCAAATAGCTGGCTGCACCGAACGATGTTTCAAAAATCATTTCTGTATCCGACAGCGACTAGACCTGATTTTTTATTACGTTTCCCAGAATCAAGTTCGGGAAAAACTCCCGAAATCCTTCGTAACAGATCGTTCCGGATTTATTTAGGTAGGTTATCCGGGACGGGACTATTCCCGCAATTATGCCGGACAGGTGCTGAATTTTATGCATTATTTCTATAAATTATGAATCGTTCAGGTTAGTATTAATATCGCTTTATTTTGTCAAAGGATGTTGTAAAGTATTGTCCAATAGTGTATATTGGGACATAAATAAACAATCCAACACATATATGATTTTACGCAAACGCAAGAAAAAAAGTATATTCCTTCTTATCACAATCTTGCTGGGGATGGGTGCATGCCAAAATTTGCTGGACGATTTAAATAGCGCCAAGGTTGATTTTGTAACCGACTTGGGGCTTCGTGTGGCGGATGTCAGCTTGTACATTGATGAAGTCATAAAGATTGACGTGGAACCAATGGTGCAAGGCATGCCAAAACCAGTGGTGGAACTGATGCCCGGTGAAGATGGCATTCTAAAAATGCGGATGACCCAAAAATACAATACCCTCCGTCTCGATTCCATGATAAATATAGCAGATTCGGTGTTTGCCGATTCTACGGGTTTTCCGGCTATATCCAATTTCTACGTTGAAGGGGATTTTGATTTTGGCTTCCAATTAAACACATTTTGGGGCGATGGATTCGATACCAAACAGTTGGATTCGTTAAAGCTCGATAACGGTATATTTAAACTGGAATTTAATACATACGATCAGTTTTACTCCGAATTTACTATCTCTTTCCCGGGTATTACGGACGAAAAAGGGGAGGTGCTGAAAGTAGAAAAATTTGTGCCCTCTCGCGAAAAGAATTCTATTGATCTGGATTTGTCCAACCATAAAATCCAGGTTTTAAAAAGAAGAAACCGTGAATACTTTCTGATTCATTTCGATTTTTATATTGAAAGCCTGGAAGACTATACCGATGTTGATCCTAAAATAAAGTTCCAGATGGAAAAGGTTGACCTGGACTATATTTATGGCGCGTTCGGGTACGACACCATACCTAATATAGGGCCGCAGGAAATATCTATGCCGGGAAGCATTTTGCAAGATCAGGATATATCAATGGATTTTAAACGACCGGATATAAAATTGCACACGCGTAACAGTTTCGACCTGCCATTTGCATATAACATTAAAAAAGCTTTGATGGAACTGGACGACGGAAGTATTGAAGAGGTTACGGGGATTCCCGATGTGATTTATATAGGGACTTCCAATGCGGAAGGTGTTTCGGACGGTGCCGTGTCAACCATTACGATCGACCCTTCAACCAATATTGATGAGTTGTTGGGCAAGGGGGCTGAATGGCTCGATATAGAAGGTTTTTTGATCACCAACCCCAATAATCCCACCCAAAAAAATTACATACGGGACGAAGACTCGCTGGACATTACGTTGGATATAGATCTTCCATTTGAAGCAAGGATATCGGAAATTGTGATTAGAGACACTATCGTTAGCAAGGTGTTCGAACCATTGGAAGATTTGGGTTTTGATGCCCTAATGACTTCTATTAAAACGGATATTTCCAATAATTTCCCTTTTGTGTTGAATATTCAATCATATTTTTACGACCGCAACAACATGCTTATCGATAGCCTGTTTGATAATCCTGCTGAAATAAGGGGGTCCGATAACGCAGGTAATCCTGTGAAGACCACATTTTACTCAAGTAAAAACCAGGAGCAGATCGAAAAATTATATGATACCCGGAAAACGATTACCGTGGCCACTTTTAAAACGGCCAACGCCGAAGAAGAAAAAATTGTTGTTTTCCGTAACGAACACAAACTTGATATTAGTTTAACTATCTTAACCAGCCTTCATGTTCAGTCGGGTAATGAAAACTAAATTTCTTAGGATTGCCATATGGTTGCTAATATTAGGCACCAGTGGTTTGTGCCTGGCTTTAAACGCCCAGGACAGAACCTTGTATTTTATGGACATCCATCCACAGAAAAACATGGTGAATCCGGCCTTTCAAAATGATGCCTCAGTGCTTATTGTGGGATTGTCGGCAAGTTCATTCTTCGATAACTCCTCGCTCACCTTCAGCGATTTGTTGACCCGCAAAACCGTGGATGGGGTTTCGGAGGTATATTGGGATTTTGAGTCTATCGATAAAAAACTCAGAGATAAAAACTTTTTATATGTGGGTGGTAGTGTTTCTCCAATATTTGTGGGCTTAAAACTGAACGACAAATGGTATTTGAACTTCTCGGCATCCCTTAAAAACGACTCTTACCTTATGTACCCGGGCAGCATCAGCAAATTACGCTTTGGCAATGCCAACCTGGAAACCAACTCGCCCAGGACTATCGATTTGAACAACTATAATTTTAAAGAACAAAGCTATACCGAGTTTTCCTTTGGAGCTTCTAAAAAAGTAAACGATAAATTTACTTATGGCGCCCATATAAAGGCTTTGATGGGTTTGTCGTCCATTAAAACAAATCACTTTCTGGCTTCCATTGAAACAAGTGATGACTTTTCGGAGTCGATACTCAAGACCGATATTTCCATGAACACGTCGGGCACCTTGTTTGAGGCAGATAAGTTAAAAAGGGTGTTTAATACCCAAATACAGGTGGACGATTTTCTATACGGGAAAGAAGCGTTTGGATTTAAGAATTTTGGAGTGGCCTTGGATGTGGGCATCACTTATAGCCTAAGCGATAAAATGGATATTTATGCTTCGATGGTTGATTTGGGCTTTATTAAATGGGGTAAAAGTGCCCAGCAACTGATTTCAAATGACGAATTTAAATTTAGTGGAGCGTATTTTTCGCCATATATCGTCAACGAAGATGATTTTGATTTTGTGGACTATCTTAAGCAATATGCCGATACCTTATCCTCGACCGTAATTCCGGATTCGTACAGTAAAGATTATAGAACAAACCTGGTACCTAAAACCTATCTTGGCGCCTCGTATCGATATTCGGATAAACTTAGCTTTAACGGATTGTTTAATTCACATATATACAAAAACGGGTATGTGGCCAAAGGTACACTTGGGGCAACATGGATGCCCATAAAGAGAATAGGCCTTACGGGAACGGTATCGTACAGTAATTTTTCGTTGTATAATTTTGGGTTCGGCTTTCAGTATAAAGCCAAAAGCATGCAGGTATATTTGGTGACCGATAACATTAATTCTTTGGATGTGTGGAACAGCAGAGGACTGAACCTGGCTTTTGGAGTCCACTTTCAGGTTTGGAAAGGGGAAGCAACTGCTTCAATGGTAGGGTATTGAATAAGCATTACCGAAACTGTTCCAAAGTTCTGTACTTTGGAACAGTTGGAGTTTGATTCGTGAAATTAGCTTAATTTTGTCCGAAAAATGATAGTCGGATTTATGACACTTGGAATTCCGTAGGATGAAAGTAAAATTTGATATACCGTTGATTCTGTAGAAATGTAATGGAAGAGATCATGCTAAAGAATCACATCTATGATTCCATAAACTTTAGTGCTGTTGCGGATGGTAGTAGTTTTGACTTTTGATTTCCGAATAATTTATTTCAACACAAATAATCAAACAGGATTATTACTATATTCCCCGGGAGATTGACCAATGTGTTAAAATATTCCAGAAACAAGCATGGCTTTTATAACCGCATGCTTCAGCTATTTCAATACTCGAATTCGGTGTGGTAGCTAATAACACCCGTGCTTTCACTATATGTCGATTGTTGATATACAGTAAGGGAAGTATATTGGGGCGATTGTTTGAATTATATTGTAAAATGGCCTGTATACCAATGGGATAACTCGGCGAGATCGGATACCGTTGCTTTTTACTTCATTTATTTTGAAAATCGCTTACGATTTGTCCGGCCATTGCTGTGGCCAAGGATAAAAACCAAACAGTGAATAAAATATTACATTTGTCACCTAATTTTTTTTTAGATATAATATGAAGAGAAATATGCTGCTTTTTGCAATAATCCTTATTGCAGGTTTCAAGATTTATGCACAATCAAGCGCTACCATATCAGGGCAAATCCTTGACAAAGAAACAAAAGAAGTGATTCCATTTGCAACAGTTGCTATTCTATCCAATGAAAATATTAAAAATGCATCCATGAGCAAAGAAGACGGATGTTTTACGGTAAATGGCTTAATGTCTGGAAGATATAAAATACAAGTTTCATATCTGGGTTATAATACCTATCAATCTGACATTTTAATAGGGACACTAAATCAGTTCTATGATATTGGCAAGGTAGAACTAGAAGTCAATACAACTCAACTGGACGAAGTGACTATTAGCGGTGAAAGAAGCGAGATAAATGGCGGATTGGATAAAAAGTCGTACAGTATGAACAGTAATATGGCACAATCGGGAGGTTCAGTTATGGATGCGATGAAGGCGATGCCAAGTGTTTCGTTTGACCAGGAGGGAAAGGTAATTTTAAGAGGTAGCGACAAGGTAATTATTTTAATAGACGGGAAACAATCGAGCCTGACAGGATATGGCAATCAAAAAGGATTGGACAATATTCCAGCTTCCAATGTAGAAAGGATTGAGATAATTAATAACCCGTCGGCAAAATACGATGCAGCAGGCATGGCTGGTATAATTAACATCGTATACAAAAAGGAAAAGCAAAACGGTTTACACGGAAGTATTGGTTTTGCGTACGGATTAGGAGCACTTACTAAACCTAAGGCAGATTTACCAACGGATTTGGGTAGTTTTTCTCCTACCCCAAAATATATTCCCAGTCTTGATTTAAACTACAAAGCAAAAAAACTTAGTGTTTTTATACAATCGGAGGTGCTTCATCAGAAGAAATTACCCAATAATGAATTTACGACACGGTATTACGACGATGGAAGAATTATAGCCTCGCAGGTTCCTGAAAACAGAAAACAAACGCACTACATCGTTAAAGGCGGCATAGACTATCAGTTTAACGAGCAAAATATTTTATCGCTTTCAGGAATCTACGATTGGGAATCACATGTCGATTCAGCCCAAGTTCCCTATATCGATTTAATGACGGATACCAGAAACCGCTATATAAACTGGAATGAAGAAGAAATAACAGGCTACATGAATTACCTGTTAAACTATACGCATAAATTCAAACAAACCGGACACGAACTTCATGCACATGCTCAGTATTCAAAAGGTTGGGAAGACGAAACCTATTATGTAAACGACAGCTCTTCTATTAGACCAAATGGCAGAGATATTACCAGTGTTTTAGGTACAGAGCATACAACAAGCCTGAATGTTGATTATACCAAACCCTTATCGGCCGGGCGTGTTGAAAGTGGGGCAAAAGTTCAGATAAGGAACCTGCCTGTAGATTACGAACAAGAAAGGGGTGAAAACTCCATTTTATATCCCGGATTGGGGAGTTGGACAAAATGGGGCGAGTCTATATATGCCGGATACATCAACTGGGTACACGAGAAAATAAAATATTCGGTAGAAGCCGGAATAAGGGCTGAGTACACCTCCGTCTTTTATGATATGGATGAGGAAAACATTTATTACACCCAGAATGATAAATACGATTACTTTAAACTTTTCCCCAACATACGATTAAGCTATAAACTTAATGAAAACAATAGAATTTCGATTTTCTTTAATCAGCGAATTGACCGTCCGGGCGAACCGGAACTGCGTATGTATGCTAAATCAGACGACCATGAATTGGTCAAAGTAGGCAATCCATACTTACGACCTCAGTATACACAATCAGCAGAAATCGGTTATAAAACAAATTGGAAGAAAGGTTCCTTGTTCCTTTCGGGTTATTACAGGTTCATTACCGACCCATATATGAGGGTTTACACAGTGGACACGAGCAGACCCGAATATGATGTGATTCTAAAAAGCTACGCTAATACAGGAGAATCAGCGAATTTGGGATTTGAATTAGTTTTTAGTCAGAAAATTTCGGACTTCTACGAATTGTCAGGGAATTTTAATAGGTATCAAAACAAAATACAAGCCTACACAGGAACTCTTTTATTCCCTTATGAACACGCTTTTAATGTAGAACAGACCACTGATAATACTTGGGATTTTAAAATTATTAATACCATTACTTTACCAAAAGAATTTCAATTTCAGTTAACGGCATTGTATTTAGCCCCTAAAAACATTCCACAAGGAAAACAATTGTCCCGAAGTTCAATTGATATTGGTATGAACAAGAAACTGTGGCAAGGAAAAGGTGAATTATCTTATGCATTTACTGATATTCTTAATCAATTCGGTCTTCAGCAGGAAATAGATGGGGAAGGATTTACGGCAGATTATGAGAATTATTATGAAACTCAAATTATGCGGATAGGTTTAAAGTATAAATTCTAAATCCCAGCCCCTAACATTTGGTATTTTGGAATGGCAGGGAAAGTGCTAAATATCAAGGTTTGTAACCCGCTCAAGCTGTGTAGCGGTTTGACAGGAAAGTTCTACGCAATCTGTCACTACTCATACAATCTAGTGTTGGTGTGCCACAAAGCTGTGGTAATCCGGTAGGTGTAAACCCTACCTAAATAATTGTTTAAAGATCATTGCTCCGTTCGGCATAATTCAAGCAAGCTTGATTCTGCTCTCTTTCTTATCGCAATAAGTTTTCAAAAGAGCTGTTTTTTTGCCGTCACGCAACCCACCATTTATCCGTACTATTGCAAAACTTTTTTGTAAATTTGTAACGTAAAGTAAAGTACAGGATAAATGATGAGAAATAAAACAGCATTCATATTTGTATTGTTAGCCAACCTGGTTTTGTGGGTTCATGCTGTTATTCCTCACCATCATCATGTTGACAATACTATTGCACTCATCGTTGATTGTACTCATCAAGAAGGTCATAACCATATTGAATGTTCGCCTATCTGTTGCGAAGAGGGTGAATCCTCCGAAACTACAGCTTGCAGTTTAGGTCAGGCCATTTTAATTCCAGGGAATTCGGTAAGTAATAACGAATTGTCGAGTGAGGTGGTTTCTTTAATTTCCCTTTTCTTTACGTTCGGTGATTTTAGATTTTCCTTACACCGTAATTTCTTCATCAATGCTGTATATGGAATAGCAGAAAGCATTCCATTGTATTCAAGGTTATTGGTTTCTTCACAAGGTCTGAGAGCACCTCCTGTTTGTTAAAAGTCAATTTGTTTTTTTCAGAATGTTTTAAGCCTTTTTACCTGATTGGCTTGTAAAAACATATGCTGTTATTTGGCGGATAATGCCGAAAGGTTTTGCTATTCGCAAAATATGAATTCGATTTTTAAATTATATACAACGGAAAAATGAAGCTGAAAATATTAGCTATTGCATTGCTGAGTTTAATTTATGTAGCATGTAATCAAAGTAATAGCCACGAAGGGCATGACCATGAAGCACACAATCATTCTAATGAAGAAGGACACGATGAAAACGAAGAAGTAAAATTTCAATATACTGCATATGGTAAAAGCTTTGAATTATTTGCAGAAGCCGATGCCTTTATTGCCGGAAAGAAAGCCAATGTGCTTTCGCACTTCTCTGTTTTACCCGACTTTAAAGCGGTTGAGAAAGGCAGTATCACCATTATTCTTTTGGTAAATGGCAAAGAAACAAAACAGACCCTTGACAAACCCACCCGTAAAGGGATTTATAGCTTCGATATTGAACCCAATACAATGGGAACCGGAGCACTTATATTTAAAATTAAAACAGAAACAGGATATTCAGAAATAACAGTTCCACAAGTAACTGTTTTTGCTGGTGAAAGAGAAGCTCATGAAGCTTCTGAAATGAATGCTGTTTCGCCTACCAACACGATTGCATTTACAAAAGAACAATCTTGGAAAATAGATTTTGCCACAGAGCTTCCAATAGTAACCCCATTCGGACAGGTAATTAAAACAGTTGCCAAAATTGAACCTGCCAGAGGGGAAGAATCGGTACTTACAGCAAAAGCTGCCGGGATAGTTGTTTTTTCGGATAACAGCTTGCTTGAAGGTAAGAATATAACACAGGGACAAACGCTGCTAACGTTATCATCAGGGGCATTAGCTGAAAAAAATATCGCTGTACGTCTTGCAGGAGCAAAAAGCAATTACGAAACGGCTAAAGCAAACTATGCACGGGTATCGGACTTGGTGAAAGATAAATTGATAACTGAATCAGAATTTCTTGAAGCTAAAAAGGAGTTTGAAACAACAGAAGCAATTTATAATAATCTTATGAGGAATTTCAGTTCGGAAGGCCAATTCGTTAAAAGCCATTTGAACGGCTACGTTAAAAATATCTATGTGGCAAATGGTCAATATGTCGAAGAAGGGCAAGCGCTTGTGTCCCTATCTCAAAATAAAAACCTGATTTTAACCGCTCAGGTACAACAGAAGTATCTGGAGTATTTGCCTTCTGTTGTTTCTGCCAATATTAAAACCTTGCACAACAATAAAACTTACACTTTTGATGAATTAAATGGAAAGGTGCTGTCTTATGGTAAATCGGCATCCAACAATTCTTTTATGATTCCTGTACATCTGCAAATTGCCAATAAAGCAGGTTTTGCCCCCGGAACACTGACAGAAGTATATTTAAAAACGGTAACCAATACCAAAGCCATGACAATTCCCAATAGCGCAATTTTGGAAGAACAAGGTGTTTTCTATGTTTTTGTGCAGCGCAGCCCTGAATTATTCGAGAAGCGTGAAGTAAAACTTGGCGGAACAGATGGAATTAGATCCGAAGTGATTTCCGAAATAAGAGCCACTGAAAGAATAGTAACGCGTGGCGCAATGCAAATAAAGCTGGCTCAGGCATCTTCTGTACTTGACCCTCATGCAGGTCACGTACATTAAAACAATGCTTTCCATTTTAATCATTATAAGAGTAAACAATGATAAATAATATTATAAGATTTTCACTGAATAATAAGTTTCTGATTCTTTTGGGTTCGGTGGTACTTGTGGTTTTCGGATTACGGACAGCAACCAATATGGATATCGATGTTTTTCCCGATTTAACCGCGCCTACCGTAATTGTAATGACCGATGCCCATGGTATGGCTCCGGAGGAAGTGGAACGATTGGTTACCTACCCCATTGAAACAGCTGTGAATGGAGCTATGGATGTAAGACGTGTTCGTTCAACGTCTGCCCTGGGCTTTTCTTTCGTTTGGGTCGATTTTGATTGGGGAACTGATGTGTATAAAGCACGACAGGTGGTGAGCGAAAAACTAATGACCGTTCAGGAAGTTATCCCTGAAAATGTGGCAAAGCCAATACTTGCTCCCCAATCGAGTGTCATGGGAGAAATTCTCTTTTTGAGTTTGCAAGCGGATTCTACAGACCTTACTACACTACGTACCATTGCCGAATGGAATTTACAACCACAAATTCTTGCTACAGGTGGAGTTTCACAGGTTACCATAGTAGGTGGAGACTATAAACAATACCAGGTTCTTGCCGACCCAATGAAAATGAACTATTACGATGTATCTGTTCAGGAGCTGGCCGATGCCTGTAAAGAAATGAGCCAAAATTCTTCGGGGAAAATAGTACGTGAATATGGCAATGAATATGTTGTAAGAGGAATGGCCCGCACCTCGAAAATTGATGATTTAGGGAATACGTATATTAAGTCGGTTAACGGAAATCCCGTTCGAGTTAATGATGTTGCAGAAGTTAAACTGGGAAGTGCTGTTAAAATGGGATATGCTGCCCACAACGCAAAACCTGCCATCATAATATCTGTATCTAAACAGCCCAACACCAATACTTTGGCGGTAACAGAAAACATTGAAAAAAAGATTGAATCCATAAAAGCAACACTTCCGCCCGATGTAACTGTAAATACTAAGATTTTCCGTCAGGCCGATTTTATTGAAACATCGGTAAACAATGTTCAAAAAGCCTTGCTGGAAGGAGCTGCACTAGTGATTATTATTTTATTCCTGTTTTTGGGGAGTTTTCGAACCACCATTATTTCACTATTAGCAATTCCTTTGTCGTTATTAGGTTCTGTAATTGTATTACAGCTTTTAGGTCTGAACATTAATACGATGAGCCTTGGAGGTATGGCTATTGCTATCGGTTCATTGGTTGACGATGCCATTATTGATGTTGAGAACGTGTATAAACGTTTAAAGCAGAATTTTAAAATACCGCCCGGCGACAGGCAAAATTCGTTTACGGTGGTTTACGAAGCCTCAAAAGAAATAAGGGCATCTATTTTAAATGCAACACTAATTATTATAGTTGCCTTTATGCCCCTGTTCTTTCTGTCAGGAATGGAGGGGAGAATGCTTAAACCTTTGGGTATAGCATATATCGTATCTCTTTTTATGTCCTTGCTAATTGCCATGACTTTAACGCCACTCCTGGCTAAAATGATGCTGTCAGGAGATAAATACTTATCGGGAAGAGATAAGGATAGTTGGCTGGCAGGGAAATTGGCTAAGGGATATGAGAAATCGTTAAAATGGGTGCTTGGTCATAAAAAATGGGTTGTGTTGCCGGTTATGGGATTGTTTATTATTTCCCTTGTCATGTTCTCGCGATTGGGAAGAACCTTTCTGCCTGAGTTTAACGAGGGAGCTCTAACCCTTTCTGTTGTGATAAAACCGGGAACCTCACTTGAAGAGAGCAACCGTGTGGGAAACCTTGTAGAAAATGAAATGCTTTCAATTCCTCATGTTACAAGTACCGCAAGACGGACAGGACGGGGCGAACTGGATACCCACTCCCAAAGTACAAATAGTGCCGAGATAGATGTTAACTTTTCACTAAAAGAAAGGGAACTAGAAGATTTTTTAAGAGAAGTAAGGGCTAAATTATCTTCCATTCCCGGCATAGCATATACCGTGGGCCAGCCTTTGGGACACCGTATCGACCACATGCTTTCGGGTACGCGTGCCAACATTGCTATTAAATTGTTCGGAACCGATTTAAACCGCATGTTCACTATCGGAAACCAAATTAAATCCGACATTATTGATATTGAAGGTCTGGTTGACGTTAGCGTGGAACAACAGGTTGAGATTCCTCAGATTCAAATTCGTGCAAACCGCAATATGCTTTCATTTTATGGAATAAGCATACATGAGTTTAACGCGTTTATTGACATAGCGCTTGGAGGAGAAAAGGTGGCTGATATTTACGAGGGCCAAAAGACGTTTGATTTAATATTGCGATTCAGTACCGATTATACCGACAAAATATCTGGTATTATGGATGCCTTGATTGATACATATGATGGTCGTAAAATTCCATTGAGTGAGGTTGCTGAAATTGTTTCGGCTACCGGCCCAAACTCCATTAGCAGGGAAAATGTTCAGCGCAAGCTGGTTATTTCTGCCAACGTTGCCGAAAGGGATTTACGAGGTGTTGTTGAAGATATTCAGAATAATATAAACAACAATATTAAGCTTCCTGAAAATTACTATATCCAGTACGGAGGTCAGTTTGAAAGTGAGCAAAAAGCATCTCGTATGCTTATGTTGACTTCCATAGCTGCCATATTTATCATTTTTATGTTGCTTTATCAGGAGTTTAAAAACTTCAACCTGGCAGCAATTATTCTGCTAAACTTACCGCTTGCTCTTATCGGAGGGATTATAGCCGTGGTAATTACTTCCGGTATGTTAAGCATCCCTGCAATAATCGGGTTTATAACCTTGTTCGGTATTGCTACCCGAAACGGAATTTTACTGGTTTCCCGTTACCAACATTTACAGCAAGAGGGAGAACGGCTGTATGAAACATTGATACATGGCTCTAAAGACAGGTTATTACCAATCCTAATGACGGCGCTTACCGCTGCGTTGGCTCTTATTCCATTGGCCATGAATGGCGATAAGCCCGGTAACGAAATTCAAAGCCCGATGGCACAGGTTATTTTAGGTGGCCTGCTTACCTCAACCATCCTGAATATTTATATCGTACCAATGGTTTACCAGTTCTTCAACAACAAAGGATTAATTAAAAACGAATCGAAATGAGTAAAATATATATAACATTAATATTCATTCTTTCGGTTTCCACCGCCTTTTCCCAAGCCGGCATAGATTCGGTTTTGGCTGAAATCGAAAAGAACAATACAACCTTGGCAGCATATCGTAAAAATGCCGATGCCGATAAAATAGGTAATAAGACAAGCCTATTACCCGAAAATCCGGAAGTGGGATTTAACTATTTATGGGGTAACCCTGACCAGATTGGTAACAGAACCGACTTATCGGTCACGCAATCATTCGATTTTCCGACAGCTTATATGTATAAATCGCAGCTTGCCAACCTGAAAAACGAACAGGTTGAAATGGAATATAAAAGGCAACGGTATGATGTTTTGCTTGGCGCAAAAGTTCTTTGCACAGAGCTTACTTATTTAAACGCTTTGTATGCTGAATATCAAAAACGCTTTAACAATGATTTAAAAAATGCGAATGCCTTCAAAAAGAAAATGGAAGTTGGTGATGCTACTATTCTTGAATATAACAAGTCTCAAATAAGCCTGTTAAATACAGAAAAACAATTGGAACAAATCAAAATTGAGCGTGATGTCGCATTACTACAGCTAGCATGGTTAAATGGAGGTAATACGCTTGATTATAGCGATAGTGTTTTTGTGGCAGATATTATTGAACCTGATTTTGAAAAGTGGTACGCACAGGCTGCAAGCTATAATCCAATGCTTAATTGGCTAAAACAGGAAATAGCCATCTCTTTGAAAGAAAAGCAACTACGGGTAGCACAAAATTTACCGAAAATAAATACAGGTTACATGAGCGAAAAAGTAGTGGGTGAGCAATTTCATGGGGTAACGCTTGGTCTTTCAATACCTCTGTGGGGAAATAAAAACACGGTAAAATATGCCAGGTTAAAAACCGAGGCAGTGAATAGCATGGAAACTGATGCCAAAGTTCAGTTTTATAACGAAATGAAAACTTTACATGGCAAGGCAACGGCTTTACAAAATAGTATAACCGATTTTAAACAACGCATTTCGGCCAATAACATTCTGGATTTGTTAGAAAAAGGGATGCAAAAGGGTGAGATTTCTATTTCTGAATATTATTATGAATTAATGTTTTTTTACGCCAATAAGGAAGAGCTATTAAGCATGGAGAAAGAACTAAATATCACTTTGGCTAAACTAAATAAATATAGCTTATAGAAAAGTGCGGAATGGGTTCCTGCTTTTCTTTTCTGTCTATTGTTTTGTGCGTTATGCGTAACGAAACAGATAAATCATTGCTACTATGAAAAATAAAACTTCACGTACGGTTTGATGCAGGGGGCGCTGTTAGTTTATTTATAATTGTTACTTTTAGTCACAGTAATTCGAGTAGGCTATCGGGCTCTGTTCTGCACCTTCATGATAACCCGCAGGGAAACCTACAATGAAATCTTATAAATTATTAAAATGAAAAACTATTCCTTATTTGTCACGTTTTCTCTTTTGCTTTTACAAATCGCTGGGCCAATTTACAGTCAAGAAAAACCAAATATTATACTCATTTTTCCCGATAATCTGGGAGTTGGCGAGGTTAGCTCTTTCGGAGGAGCTAGAGGCGTACCCACACCCAATATAGATGGCATTGGGGAAGAAGGCATTCGATTAACTAACTTTAATGTCGAGTATTCCTGTACACCTTCTCGAATTGCATTGCTTACCGGCCGATATGCCACTCGGGCCTGCGATAAATATTACAAAGGGGCCACGCTTTGGGAAAACACAATAGCAGAACGTTTAAAATCTGTTGGGTATGCCACTGCCCTTTATGGCAAATGGCATATTGGGGGTGATGATTGGAGAGGTAAACGGGAGCCTACACAACAAGGCTTTGATGAGTGGTATGGTATTCCGGGCACTACACATGTATCGCAATTTTCTTCGATGGAAGGATTTCCAAAAAAACATGAAGTTAGCTATATATGGAAGGGGAAAGCAGGTTCTAAATCGGAAAAGGTAAAACCGTTTGATTTATTGGCAAGACGTACTATTGATCGTGAAACAGCTGAGCTTGGAGTCCGGTTTTTTCAAAAAAACGCAAAAAATAAAAAACCTTTTTTCTTGTATTACCCCATGACTCAACTTCATTTTCCGTCGCTGCCCCATCCTGATAAGGAAGGCACTACCGGTGCGGGTGACATGGGAGATTCTATGGCCGATGTTGACTACAATGTTGGTTTAATCTTAAAAGAACTGGAAAGATTGGATATTGAAAATAATACGCTTGTGATATGGTGTACCGACAATGGTGCCGAAATGAGGAGGCCGTGGAGAGGGTCTTCAGGCCCGTGGAGAGGTTATTACAATTCGGCCATGGAAGGTGGCATTAGAACACCTGCCGTTATTCGCTGGCCAAAGAGGATAAAGGCCGGTCAGATTTCCAACGAAATTGTGCATGTGGTAGACCTGTTTACTACGATTATGGCGGCCGCTGACGTGCCTACTACAGACACTAATGATCGAATTGTTGATGGTGTAAACCAACTGCCGTTTTTGGAAGGTATTCAACACAATTCAAATCGTGAAAGTGCCATTATTATGAATCAAAGAGGCGAAGTAATGGCAGTAAAATGGCATGATTGGAAGTTGTGGTACAATTTTAAAACCGAAATACCTGACCCGGACCCCGATAATTTGGTACGGCTATTCGATCTTAGAGTAGATCCACAAGAAGAAATAGATGTAAAAGACTACTATCCCTGGGTCATCGGTGTCATGGATTCCATTGTGAATGAATATGAATTATCTCTCGTGCAATATCCCAGAGTGTCTGCCAGTGCCAATGAAGCCGATCCATACTTACCTCCAAAAGTTGGCTCTGGAAGTTTAATTCCTACCTATACACGTTCTGATAGAGATACCGTTGATAGTACCTTTACGGCATTGCCCAATCCTGACTTTACCGGTAGTTGGTCTACTGCCGAATTGCATATTGTTTCAGTAATAAATAGAATTGAAAAACCTGAAGTGCCTGCTTTGGGAAGTGGTTGGGGCGATGAAATTTCAATTATCCATCAAGCAGATCAACTGGAAATTGAACGCGTGATATTTATTCCGAGAGAGATACAACCGTTAATAAAGTACCGATATATGCTTGATGGCTCCACTACCGAAAATAATAATACGATGGGACGTAGTATGAGGCCCACTATTTCAAAAACAAGATGGCAGGAAAATAGATTAGTGATAACAACCTTGATTCCTTATCAACATCCAAAAACCGGTAAGTGGATTGAATCTAAAATGACACAGACTATGTGGTTGGAAGCCCCAACAATATCACCTTGGGAGCCTACATTGATTGTGGAAACCATGAGAGATTCTGGAGTAAATAATAAGCCGGTTACCAATAGAACATTTTATGTGAGAGGATATCGAAAATGAGTTTCAACACTTATATGGCACCATCGGGAAGGTTGGTGTATTAAAGTAAAACCTTTTGATATAATGAAGGGCCAACAATCTGGTATAAAGCATAAATGTCAGCTTGGATTTAGGCGGTTCACAGGAGGTTTGAGCACCGCCAAAATTTCAATTTATGTTTAGAAAGCATTAAGTTTAACAAAAATAAAAATATTGGCTTTGTGGAGTTTGAGTCGGTTTGGCTTTTCAAATCATTTACGCTTCATCCAGTGAACGTTGTGTGCAACACCCTGCCGCATTTCAAGCTATGTATGCATTAACAAGCAAATTCTACTGAATTCTAAAATGAAAAATTATATATGGAAAAACTTAAGAATATCGAAAATATCATCTTATTGATTCTATGGACTATTTCATTAACTACCTTCCCAATCGCGTTATTAAATGATTATTCTTTGTTTCCCTCTGACTATTTTGGATTTGTAGGTTTGGTAGTTGTGTCTACATTTTCATATTTAAAACCAACGAAGTCTTTTGAAGCACTTTTGGTGTTACTGCTACTTGGACTATTTAATTTACTGTCATTTGCATATTTTATTAACATGGTAATGACATTTGGAATCTCTATTTTTGTAACTCCAGGAATTCAACTTATATCATTAGTTTTTCTGATTGTATTGGTCGCAAAAAGACGTAATAAAACAAGGCTTTTTTATCTTAAAATATTTGGGTTGACAGAGGAGGACAAAGAACAATCAAGGAAAAGCTCTCAGAATTTTTTTAAAAGAAAATTCGAAAATCTGACTGACATAGAAATTGAAAACAGACTTCAAGAAGATTTAGTTCCTGAAGCTATTGAAGCGTTAGTTGAAATTAAGGAAGAAAGAAAAAACGCACTACAATAAATAGAGTATATGAGCGGTCTGCAAGACCCAGCGATTATTCCAGGTTGAACTACAACCCGGCTTTGATACCTGCCAGGTATTTTAATAGGTTTTTTGCGTTATTTTATAGCTTTTGAATACGCGACACTACGTTTGTTTTTAC